>JACMOT010000595.1 GCA_014377915.1 Tardiphaga sp. | reverse complement strand
GCGCTCGGTGGTGATGCCGAGCAGCCGCGCCACCTTGGCGGCGAAGAACACGCCGCTCAGCACCACGCCGCCGAGCACGCCCATCGACAGGTCCCCGGTGGCGACCACCACGATGACCACGGCCAGCATCACCACGCTGGAGCTCAGCGGATGCGACCGCAGGTTGGTGATCGACGACCATGAAAAGGTCGAGATCGACACCATGATCATGACGGCGACCAACGCCGCCATCGGGATCTGTTTGACCCAGTCGCCGAGCACCACGATCAGGAACAGCAGAAAACATCCCGCAAACAACGTCGACAACCGCGTCCTTGCCCCGGCGCTGACATTGATGACCGATTGCCCGATCATGGCGCAGCCGCCCATCGCGCCGAGAAAGCCGGTGACGAAATTGGCGACACCCTGACCGATGCATTCGCGATTCTTGTTGCTGCCGGTATCGGTCATGTCATCGACGATCGACGCCGTCAGCAGCGATTCCAGCAGACCGACCGCCGCCATGGTCAGCGAATAGGGCAGGATGATCCGTAGCGTGTCCCAGTTGAAGGGCACCTGCGGCAGCGCGAAGAACGGCAGGCTGGAGGGCAATTCGCCCATGTCGCCGACGGTGCGCAGCTTGATTCCGGAGAACAGCGTAAAGGCAGTCAGCGCGACGATACTGACCAGCGCGGAGGGCACGCGTTTCGTCAGATAGGGAAACAGATAGATGATGGCGAGGCCGGCGGCGACCATCGCAAAGGTAGGCCAGCCCACATTTGTCAGTTGCGGTAGCTGTGCCATGAAGATCAGGATCGCCAGCGCATTGACGAAACCGGTCATCACCGAGCGCGAGACAAATTTCATCAACAGGCCGAGCCGCAATGCGCCCGCCGCGATCTGCAGCAGCCCCATCAGCACGGTGGCGGCGAACAAATATTGCAGGCCATGGTCGCGCACCAGCGTGATCATCAGCACCGCCGTCGACGCGGTCGCCGCGGAGATCATCGCCGGACGACCGCCCACAATGGCGGTCACGACCGCGATCGAGAACGACGCATACAGGCCGATTTTCGGATCGACGCCGGCGACGATGGAAAAACCGATCGCCTCCGGAATCAGCGCCAGCGCCACCAGCGTGCCGGACAGCAATTCGGTGGGGATATTGGTCAGCCATTCGCGGCGAAATCGTTGAACAAAAGTCATGGCAAGAAACCGATACGTTCAGCGTGGCGACGGGCGACGCCCGTTCGGCCTGAGAGCAGATGCTGCATGTCTCGCTGAGATTTCCGGGGGATAGGCGCCCGGACGAGCCACCCGATCAAATCGGGTCCGACGATGCGCTGAACCTGCCCTTTGCGCGCCGCGGGATCAAGTCTCAATGCGTGTAATCGAGATTTTAATGCGAAGAAGTTGCAGCTGATTCATCCGGCTTGCATCACTGTCGCTTGCATATTAGAGGACACAGCCGCGCCCGGTCGCGTCACTCCAACGAGCATTCAAATGACAAGCGTTCGCAGTCTGGCGCAAGGCAGCATCGTCGTGGGCTTCGCTGTCCTCGGGCTGAAATATGTCGCCTATCAGTTGACCGGCAGCGTGGCGCTGCTGTCCGACGCGATCGAAAGCATCGTCAATGTGGTGACGGCGATCGTCGCGCTGCTCGCGGTCAGCCTCAGCGCCAAGCCCGCCGATGAGGAACATCCCTACGGTCATCACAAGGCCGAATATTTTTCCGCGGTGCTCGAGGGCGTGTTGATCGTGCTGGCCGCGATTTTAATCCTGCGTGAGGCGTGGTTCAGTTATCTGGTGCCGCGCCCGCTGGAGGCGCCGTGGCTCGGGCTCGCGGTTAACGGATTGGCCACGGTACTGAATGCCGGCTGGGCCTGGGCGCTGATCCATCGCGGCCGCCAGTTGAAATCACCGGCGCTGGCGGCGGATGGCCGGCATCTGGTCACCGACGTGGTATCCTCGATCGGCGTGCTCGGCGGCGTCGGCGTGGCGGCGCTATCCGGAATTGCCGTTCTCGATCCCATTCTGGCGGCGCTGGTGGCGCTTAACATCCTGTGGGCCGGCTGGGCCCTGATGAAGGAATCGCTCAGCGGGTTAATGGACGAGGCGATCCCACCGACGACCCTCGTGACCATCAAGAAGATCATCTCGACGCAGTCCGATGGCGCGATCGAGGCCCACGACTTGCGTACCCGCCGCGCCGGCCGCATGACTTTCATCGATTTCCATCTGGTGGTCGCCGGCAGCACCACGGTCAGCGCGGCGCACGATATCTGTGACCATCTCGAAGTCGCGATCCGGCAGGAGATCGGCGAAGCACTGATTACCATCCATGTCGAGCCCGATGACAAGGCCAAGCATTCCGGGATTGTGGTGCTGTAATCCTGCTTTCGGCACCCTCGGCTTTGACAGCTTCCGCCGCCGTGGTAGTTAAAGGGCAGGGAACAGTCCTTTGAAACATTCATCACGCAAACGCTTTTTCGGAGCCGTGGCATCCCTCGCCGCGGCCTATGCGCTTGTGCTGAATGTGGTGCTGTCCAGCATGCTGCTGGCCGCGATGTCACCGACCGCCATGGCGGCGGGCTTCGAGATCTGCGCCAATAATCCGGACTTTGCCGCCGCCCATGACGACGCCGGCAAGCAGACCGGCAAGCCCGCGCTGCATTGCCCGGTCTGCGTCGGCCATCATGCCCCCGGTGCGCCGCCGTCGCCGGTCGCCTGGCTGGTTTCACGGGTGGCCGTCACCATTGCTCCGGCTTTCGCGCCGGACATCGCGTTTGTGGCGCACCCTGCCCACACCAGCCACCAGGCCCGTGCCCCCCCGCGACTGAGCTGACGACCGCGCGCGTTTTGCGCGCCCAATCTTTCGTCAACTCATCTGGTGGAATCCTATGTCATCCGTCTCCATGCGGCTGCGCGGCGTCCTGCTCGCTTCCGTTGCTGCGTTCCTATCCGGCGCGGCCGCCGCCCAGGCCGGCCCGTACAGTGCGCTGCCCGCCGTCACCGTCGATGCCCCTTTGCCGAAAAACCGCGCCGCTGCCCGCCCGCCGCGCGCCGCCGAGCTCGTGTCGCGGGCCTCAAATCGTCCGTCTGCGGCCAGCCCGCAACCAGCGCAAGCGCCCGGCGGTCCCGGCGCGCTCACGGTGGCGACCGCGCAGCAGGCGCTGCGCGAGATTCAGCAGACGCCGGGTGGCGTCGCTCTGGTCAGCGCCGACGCCTGGAAAAATTCCACGGTCGGCAACACCGTCAAGGACATCCTGGATTATGTGCCCGGCGTGATCGCGCAGCCAAAATGGGGCGACGACACCCGGCTGTCGATTCGCGGCTCCGGCCTGTCGCGCAATTTCCACCTGCGCGGCGTGCAGCTTTATATGGACGGCATCCCGATCAATACCGCGGATGGCTACGGCGATTTCCAGGAGATCGATCCGACCGCCTATAAATATGTCGAGGTCTACAAGGGCGGCAATGCGCTGCGGTTCGGCGCCAATTCGCTCGGTGGCGCGATCAATTTCGTCACGCCGACCGGCCGCGATCCGTTTGCCAACTCGGTCAGTCTCGATGCCGGCGCGTTTGGTTATCGTCGGCTACAGGCCAGCACTGGCGGTGCCAACGGCCCGTGGGACGGCTTCATCACCGCCTCGACCCAGGCCGCCGACGGGTTTCGCGATCACAGCGATGGGCATTCGACTCGCATCAGCGGCAATGTCGGCTACCAGTTCTCGCCGGATTTCGAGACCCGGTTCTATCTCAACGCCAATGAGGTGCGGCAGCGCATTCCCGGTTCGGTCACGAAAGATTCGGCGCTGAACGCGCCAACCCAGGCGCTCGCCGCCAATGTCACCGGCGACCAGCAGCGCAATATCGATACCGTGCGGCTCGCGAACAAGACCACGATCCGCTTCGACAACACCACGATCGATTTCGGCGCCTTCGGCGTCGACCGCCATCTGATGCACCCGATCTTCCAGTGGTTCGACTACAAATATGTCGACTATGGCGGTTTCGCCAAGGTGACCGACGATCGCACTATCGGCGGCTTTCGCAATTTGTTCGTGGCTGGTGTGAATGTCATCAATGGTGAGATCGACAACAAACAGTATGTCAATGTCGGCGGTCAGAAGGGGGCGCTGACGTCGTCGTCACTTGATTCGTCGAAGAACATTTCGGTCTATGCCGAGAATTCATTCTACTTTCTGCCGACGGTGGCAGCGGTGGTCGGCACGCAATTGCTCTATGCGACTCGGAGCCGGCGGGATCGTTTTCTCAGCGATGGCGACCAGTCCGGATCGACCTCGTTCAACCTGTGGAGCCCGAAAGGCGGGCTGCTGTGGAATATCGATCCGACCTGGCAGGCCTATGCCAATGTCTCGCGTAGCGCCGAAGTGCCGAGTTTTGGCGAAAGCTCGCAGGGCGTCGGCATTCCCACGATTCCGTTCACCAGCATCCTCCCGCAGCGCGCCACCACCTATGAGATCGGCACCCGCGGCCGGCGGCCTGATCTGACCTGGGAACTGACCGGATACCGCGCTGGGATCAACGACGAACTACTGTGTCTGTACAGCGCGTTCGGCAATTGCAATGTTACCAATGCCGACCGCACGGTGCACCAGGGCATCGAGGCGGGTCTCGGCGTCGCGCTGATCAAGGGCCTGGTCGCGACAGGCGAGCAGCCCGACAGGCTGTGGCTCAATCTCGCTTATACGCTGAATGATTTCCGGTTCGATCATGATGCGCTATTCGGCAACAATATCCTGCCCGGCGCGCCGCGGCATTATCTGCGTGCCGAACTTCTATACAGGCATGCCAACGGCTTCTACATCGGTCCCAACCTCGAATGGGTGCCGCAATCCTATTACGTCGACAGCGCCAACACGCTCAGGACCGAGCCCTACGCGCTCTGGGGCTTGAAAGCCGGCGTCGACAATGGCGGCACCTATTCCGGCTATATCGAGGCGCGCAATATCGCCAACACCGCCTACATCTCCTCGGCCAGCATCATCGATCGGGCGACGCCGACCTCGGCGCTGTTCGAACCCGGCAGTGGTCGCGCCGTCTATGCCGGGATCAAGGCGCGGTGGTGAAACCAATGATCAATGACCTCCTGAAAGGATCAACCATGAAAAATCTCTCCATGCTTGCAACGGCGACGGCACTCGCCGTGGGGACGCCGGCCGACGCCCATGTGTTCCTGCAGAGCGGCGCCGGCACCGTTGGTGGTTCCTACCGCGCCGTGCTGGCGGTGCCGCATGGTTGCGCGGCCTCTGCCACCACCAAGGTGACGGTGAAAATCCCGGAGGGCATGATCGCGGTGAAGCCGATGCCGAAGCCCGGCTGGAGCATCGAGACCAAGAAGGGCGCCTATGCGCAATCGTATGATTTCATGCACGGCATGAAAGCCGCCGACGGTGTTCAGGAGATCACCTGGAGCGGCAAGCTCGACGACGCGTTCTATGACGAGTTCGTTTTCTCGAGCTATCTGCCGGAGGTCTTGAAGGCCGATGCGCCGCTCTATCTGCCGACGCTGCAGACCTGCGAGACCGGTTCGGAAAACTGGGCGGAGATCGCGGTCGCGGGGCAAGATCCGCACGCGCTGAGGTCGCCGGCGCCGATGCTGCGGCTGGTGGCCTCGACGCGGCCGGCGATGGCCGGCATGGTCCATGCTGGCGAATTGATGATCTCGACGCCGTGGACGCGTGCGACGCCGCCCGGCGCCAAGGTTGCCGGTGGCTATCTCACCGTGATGAACATGGGCAAGGCAAGTGATCGCCTGATCGGCGGCAGTTTCGGCGACAGCGGTCGCATCGAGGTTCATGAGATGAGCATGACCGACGGGGTGATGCGAATGCGCCCGCTCGGCGACGGCCTTGAGATCAAGCCAGGTGCTACCGTCAAGCTTGAACCGGGCGGCTATCATCTGATGATGCTGGATCTCGCCAAGCCCTTTAAACAAGGTGACAAGGTCAAGGCGCAGCTGCGGTTCGAGAAGGCTGGAACAGTCGAGATCGAACTGGATGTCAACGCCGTCGGTGCGACAGCGCCGGCTGGCGGTCACATGCACTAGCGGCAGTAATCCGGATGAGCGTTGCCATCAGCAATGCTCATCCCGTGCTAGCGCTGCGATCGGCCTCAGCGATGGCCGTCGCTGACATGGATCCCGTCAGGCGAATGATCGAGCCCGACAGGGATCTGGATCCGCAGCGAGGTGATCGCCTGGCAGTGCGGGCAGCCGAACAACCGAACCTCGCAGCCCTCCAATTGTACAATTTCCTTGAAGAAGATCTGAGTTTTACAGCTGGTGCATTTCAGATGAGTGGTGCGGATGTTGTCGTTGCCGTGCGCACTCATTCTACTCGGAACAAGGCTTCGTCTGAAGAGACCAACAGTGGATGTGCGCGGCAAGATGGGTGCCTCAAAATTGCAACAAACGCAGGATGCATTTCAGCTACTCAAACAGGCTCCTGAAGTTTCAGTTCCACCCTTTTTAATTTATTTCATACGCACGCCATGATGGGTGGTATCCAATCAGTCGCCTGTTGAATTGTCGGCTACCGAACAGTAGTCGTGCTATCGCAGCGGCTGTCGATGGGTCGCCATCAATGCAGGCGTGGCGCCTTCAGCAGCCGGGCCCGGTCGGTCGAAACCAGCTCGACATCAAAGGTGTCGCCGCCGCGATACAGTGTCAGCGGGACATCGACGCCAGCCGGACCCAAGGCCCACAAGGCGCGATAGAACTCGGCGGCGTCAGAGACGTCCTCGCCATTGACCGCCAGGATGACATCGCCGGTCTTGAGTTCGGCGCGCGCCGCCGGGCCCTTGGCGGCAAGACCCACCACGACAACCTTGTCCTCGACCTCGGCGGCGTAAAGCCCGAGCCAGGGCCGGGCCGGTCTGTTGACCTTGCCGAATTTCTTGAGGTCATCGAGGATCGGCTTCAACAGATCGATCGGCACCACCATGTTGAGATGCTCGCTCTTGCCGCCATGCTCGCGTTCGATCTGCAGCGAGCCGATTCCGATCAATTCTCCCCTGGCATTGATCAGCGCCGTGCCACCCCAGTTGGGATGCGCCGGATGCGTGAAGATCGCCTCATCGAGCAGATATTCCCAGTAGCCGGAGAATTCCTGGGTGGCGGCGATCTTGCCGGCCACCGAGCGGGTACGGCCGCCGACGCCGCCGACCACGATACGATCGCCGATCTCGACCTTGCTGGATTCGCCGAGCGACAGCGGTGCGAAGTCGACATCGCCCAGCGCCTGCACCAGCCCGAAGCCGGTCTCCTGATCGACGCCGAGCGCATGACCGGGCACCACGCGGCCGTCGCCGAGATGCAGCCAGATGGTCTCCGCCTCGGTGATCAAATAGCCGATGGTCAGCACCAGCCGATCGCCGATCAGCACGCCATTGCCGGCGCGTTCGGTGCCTAATGTCTGCGCCGTAAAGGCGTCTTCCGGGATGATACAATGCAGCCCGACCACCGCCTCCAGCGTCTTTTCGAGGTCGAACGCAAAATCCTCCGCGCGCGGCTGGACGGAGGCGGGCACCTTCCATTCGGTCAATGAGGGCATGCAGGGGGCTCCTGTTGGCTGGGCGTCGGCGTTGAAGCCTGAATATGTGCATGATGCTGCAATAATTCCAGCCTGCTGGCGCGGAGCGATCTATTGCGGGCGATTGGCTGCCGTCGCGTGCAGAGCGCTTTTCACACGCTCCAGCATTCGACCCAGATCGAATTCCGTCACCAGGATTTCGTCCAACCCCAGAGGGCAGGCAGTCGGCCATGCCGGCACTTGCAATCCTGTGCTCTTCAGAACGTTGGTTGTGCCGTTCTGCGCGGCCTTCCAGACCCGGTCGAGTTCGATGCGCTGTCTCATTCCGGGTGTGAAAGCCAGAACAGCATCGGCCTGAAAGGTGACGACTTCGTTTATCCAATGCTGGCGTGATGGACTGTCAGGCAGAATCGCCAGCTTCAAGAGATGCATCAAGACCTGCCGCGGCGGGCTGGAAACCTCACGAATTTCGCCGCGGCCGATGTCTTCGATCTCTTCAGCGAGATTGTCGATATCAAGCGCGAAGGCGCCGCGCGGCACCCGCCGCAGCAGAGCAGCCTGTTCCTGCGTCCAGGTGTAGAAGTCGGTATCGTGCTGGTGGGCTGTTGCCGTCGTGTGCTCGGGAAGCGTTTTCACGATGCTCTCCTACGGATCGAGCTCCGTATCCCAATAGAGATAGTCCAGCCAGCTGCCATGCAGATAGTTCGGCGGGAACAGCCGGCCGTTGCGGTGCAACTGGTGCACGGTGGGCGCGAAGGCGGTCTGGCGCGGAAACATCTTGGCTTGCTGCGTCGTCATGTTGCCCTTGCGCAAATTGCACGGCGAGCAGGCCGCGACGACGTTTTCCCAGGTGGTCTGGCCGCCCTTCGAACGCGGGATGATGTGGTCGAAGGTCAGGTCGTCATGGGCGCCGCAATATTGGCACGAGAAGCGGTCGCGCAAGAACACGTTGAAGCGGGTGAACGCCGGGTGCGTCGTCGGCTTGACGAAGGACTTCAGCGACACCACGCTGGGCAGCTGGATTTCGAACGACGGGCTGTGCACCGCGTGGTCATAGTGCTCGACGATGTTGACGCGATCGAGGAACACCGCCTTGATCGCGTCCTGCCACGACCAGAGAGACAGCGGATAATAACTCAGCGGCCGGAAGTCCGCGTTGAGGACCAGAACCGGCCAACCGCCTTGCGAGACATGTGCGTTCAATTAACGCTCCTGACCCCCACCAGAGACTGCGGCGCAGCCTGTCCTCACATACTACAGTCAGCGTGACGGCATTGTGAAGGGCGTTGGCGGACTGTCTGACATTCCGCGGTGCGCCGCGACCTTTTTGATCGCCGCGGGTGGTCGGCGCCCGCCATGGCGGTTAAACCCCCGTCAGCGCCTCGAACGAGGCCCCCAAGTTCCGGACCTGCTCCATGGCCACTCCTTCGCGTTTTCTTGAGGCGCCGCAATGGCTTCGCGCATTGGTGCGCGCCCACGAAACGGGCCTGGCGGCGCTCGCGGCACTGATCGGCGCACTTGGCGGGCTGGTGGT
Source organism: Tardiphaga sp. (assembly GCA_014377915.1). The sequence continues at coordinate 15,477 of JACMOT010000595.1, read as the reverse complement.
GGCGCTGATGAGCGCGATGGTCGGCGCCATGCATGCGGTATTGTTCAACCTCGAATGGGGGCAGCGGCTATCGAGCCAGTTCTGGATCGACCCGGTACGCGCGCTGCTGGTTCCCAGCCTCGGCGGGCTGCTGCTCGGCCTCGCCTTTCTCGCGCTGGCGCGCTGGCGGCCGGGGCGGGAGGTCGATCCGATCGAGGCCAATGCGTTGTATGGCGGCCGGATGTCGTTTCGTGGCAGCGTCATCGTGGCGCTACAGACGGTGTGGTCGAGCGGCGTCGGCGCCTCCGTCGGGCTGGAGGCCGGCTATACCCAGCTCGCCAGCGGCCTCGGCGCCTCGATCGGCCGCGCCTTCCATTTGCGCCGCGCCGACCAGCGGGTGCTGGTCGGCTGTGGTGCCGCCGCGGCCATTTCCGGAACCTTCGGCGCGCCGCTGGCCGGCGCCTTCTATGCCTTCGAACTGGTGATCGGCGGTTATACGCCGGCCAGCCTGATGCCGGTCGGGGTAGCGGCGGTGACCGGTTACTTCGTCGCCCACGCTTTCGAACCGCTGTCACTTGGCGTCGTCGCTGGGCGCGTTGGCGACGTGCTCGGTCACGATCTCGCGGTGGCGGCGCTGCTCGGCCTGCTGGCCGCTCTGTTCGGCATCGGCATCATGCGCGTCGTGGCATGGTGCGAGGCGCTGTTGGCCCGGACAGGGCTATGGGCGCCGCTGCGGCCCGCGCTCGGCGGGCTGGCGGTCGGCCTGCTGGCGCTGCTGACGCCGCAGGTGATGTCGTCCGGCCATGGCGCGCTGCACTTTGCCGGAATGACCGCCTATCCGCTGGCGCTGATCGCCTTCGTCATGGCGCTGAAGACGGTTGCGTCGATCATCTCGCTCGGCAGCGGGTTTCGCGGTGGTCTGTTTTTCGCGACGCTGTTTCTCGGCGCGTTGGGCGGTCATCTGTTCGCGGCCGGATTCGACCTGTTGTGGCCCGGCCTCAATCTCGATCCCAACGTCTACGCCATCATCGGCATGAGCGCGCTATCGGCCTCGGTGATCGGCGGGCCGCTGACGATGTCGTTCATCGCGCTGGAATCCACCGGTAATCTCTGGCTCACCACGGCGGTGCTGGTCGCCGTCATCATCTCCACGCAATTGACGCGCGAATGGTTCGGCTATTCGTTCGCGACATGGCGGCTGCATCTGCGCGGCGAGACCATCCGCAGCGCCGCCGATGTCGGCTGGCTGCGCGATCTCACGGTGGAGCGACTGATGCGCCGCGATGTTGGCACCGTCGATGCGGGCACACCGCTCGTCGAATTCCGTGAAAAATTTCCGCTCGGCTCCAAGACGCAAGTGGTCGTGGTCGACGCGGAAGGCCGCTATCTCGGACTTGCCGTGGTGGCCGAGGCGCATTCGCCCGACGTCACCGCATTCCGGCTCGACTCGCTGCTGCATTGTCGCAACGTCGTGCTGCATCCGGAAATGAACATCCGCGACGCCATGGTGGTGTTCGAAGGCGCCGAGGCGGAATCGCTGGCGGTGGTCGAGGCCGAGGGTCATCACGTGGTCGGCACGCTTACCGAAGCCCATGCCGTGCGGCGCTACGCGGAAGAATCCGAACAGCGCCGCCGCGAGGCGGTCGGGGAAATCTGAGAGCATTGCGGTCCCCGTAGGCGAATGCGTGGTGGAGGCCAATCAGTCCAGCGACAACATATGGCCATGGCGCGGTGAGGCCCGGCCGCCCAGCGTTTCGCGATACACCTGCTCGACCGCCGCCGGCCCTTGACTCTGGATCACCTCGATCCAGCCTTCCAGATGCGGTGAAAAGCCCGACCATGCCACGCCGAGCCGCTGCTCAATGCCGCCCGGGCCCCATTGCTTCGCACGAAGGCGAATCTGGTCCGGCGCGAAGAACCATGTCGGCGGCGCGCCGGGCAGATCGACATCTTCACCAGCCAAATCCTGGTGCGTCAGTCCGATGCGCGCGCTGTGGACAAGTTTATCACCATAGCGCCGATGCACGCGGTGGCGCAGATCGGCGCTGCCGGCAAAGTCGATCAACGCCGTCGGCACCGTGCCCGGCAGCGTCTCGATATTTTCATAAGTCACGACCTCGTCGTAGCAGCCGAGCGACGCGACAAAATCTGCGTTCGCCGCCGAGGTAAGGCCGATGACGCGGACCGGCCGTCGCTGTGTGCGCAGCAGATGCGCCAGCCCGATCGCCGTTTTGCTCGACGCGCTGGACAGCAACACGGAGGTGGCGCCGAAGAATTGGTGTTCGGCGAGAGCCGCGTCGACCAGAAAGGACAGCATGAATAGCGGCCGCAGCAGCGCCTGATAGTCGCCCAGCCGACCGGCAAAGGCCCGGATCGCCGCCGACACGTGCATAGGCGTTGTAGACCGCGGCAACGCCCTGCCGATGCGCCGCCGCGTCGCGCAGCCCGCGCTTGCTGACATCGGCGGCCTCGATCACCAGATGCGTGGCCATCGGGAAATAGCCGAACAGTCTTTCGCCGGCGTCTATCCGCGGATGGCGCGACGCGATCACCTCGCCAAAACCCCATACCGGAATGATGCCGAGACCCGCCGGCGCCGGGAATAGCTGCCAGTACTTCAGGGAATCGCCGAGCATCGCATAGGTGATGTTATTGGCGGTGAAGGCGAAGCGATCGACTTTCACCAGCAGACTTTCCTCTGGCAGTTCGCCGCGCGCCGGCAACGGCGTCTCGATCAATCTGCGATCAGCCAAGTCAGTTCGGGAAACAACGAATTCCACGGACGTCGGCATGTCAGCTCCTCCGATTGGCGCTGCATGCTTGCCGATGCCGATGTCTGTTTTGCGACAGGGGCTGTTTTAAACAGCGTTCGACTGGAGTGCTGTTGTGGTCACCATGGGATTGGTTGGCCGAACCGATCGAGAAATCCACCGGAGTCATCAGGCTGCAACGTGTCAATCGCTTCTAGCAGATCCGCCGCGGCGGCGTGCGGCGTCTGCACGTCGAGCCCGGTCTTGGCGAACGGCCCGGTCAGCCCTGTCGCCACCGTGCCGGGATGTAGCGCGACGCAGATGGCATGGGGGCGCTTGCGCTTCAGTTCGACCGAGGCCGTACGCACCAATTGGTTGAGCGCGGCCTTGGAGGCGCGGTAGGCGTACCAGCCGCCGAGATGGTTGTCGCCGATGCTGCCGACCTTCGCCGACAGCGTCGCAAACACGGTCTTGCCGTCGGTGGTGAGCTGCGGCAGCAGATGCTTCATCAGCAACGCCGGACCAATGGCGTTGACCGCGAATGATTTCTGCATGTGGGCCAGATCGATCTGGCTCCAGCTTTTCTCCGGCGAAAAGGCATCGTCGTGCAGGAAGCCGGTGGCGTCGAACACCAGGCGCAGTTCGCCGCGCTGTGCGATCCCGGTGGCAGCGCGCGCGATGCTGGGCTCCGAGGTGAGGTCGATGGCGGGCTCGCTGCCGCGGCTGTAGCGCAAAATCTCGGAGAAGGTCCCGTCGGCCTGCAGCGCATCTGCAATCGCGCCACCAATGCCGCCAGAAGCGCCGATCACCACGGCGAGGCCGCCGGTCGGAAATGATTTCATTCGATGACTTTCCCGATCACGCCTTCGCGCTTCTTGATCGCGTGGTAGTGGCTCCACCACAGATGCGCCGCGGCGCCGCGCAGCGGACGCCAGGGTTCGGCCAGTGGCGCCATCTGCTTGACGGTCGGTCGCACCGCGAGTCCGAGTCCGACCTTGATCGACTCCTGGATCGCGACATCGCCGGCCGGCCAGGCGTCGCCGTGGCCGAGGCAGAACAGCAGGTAGACGTCGGCGGTCCACGGCCCGATGCCGTGCAGCCTCGTCAGCGTGTTGTGCGCGGCGTCGGCGTCTTCCTCGGCGAGCACATCGAGGTTGAGCCGTTCCGCGGCGAGTTCGCGCGCGACGCCTTTCAGCGTCTTGATTTTTGCCGCCGAGAGGCCCAGGCGGCCGAGCCGGTCGGCGCGGGCCTTGCGTAAGGACTCGGGATGAAACGGCTCGAACGCGCCGGAAACCCGGCCCCAGATCGCGGAGGCCGACGCCACCGAGACCTGCTGGCCGACGATGATCTGGGCGAGGCCCCCAAATCCCGGCGCGCGGCGGCGCAGCGCCGGCATCCCGGCGATCTCCAGGATCGGCTGCAGCCGCGCATCAAGCTTCACCAGCGCGGTGATGGCGTCGTCGAGATCGGCCTGGCTGTTGAGGTGAACGGTCATCGCGATTTAGGATCATCACGAGCAGCGAAAGAGATCAATGCCGCCGGTTTTCCGTTTCGCCCCCAGCCCCAACGGCTATCTGCACCTTGGCCATGCCCGTTCGGCGCTGCTCAACTTCGATCTGGCGCGGCGCGCCGGCGGCCGGTTCCTGTTGCGGCTGGAAGATATCGACCGCGCCCGCTGCAAGCCGGAATTCGAGGCCGCGATCCTGGAGGACCTGGCCTGGCTTGGCATCTCCTGGGACGGCCCGGTGCGGCGACAGTCCGACCATTTCGTGGATTACGGTGCCGCCGCCGACCGCCTCGCCGCGGACGGCCTGCTCTACCCCAGCTTCGAGAGTCGCGCCGAGATCGCCGGGCTGGTTGCGGCGGAGCAGGCGCGGGGGCGCTGGCCGCACGACCCTGACGGTGTGCCACTATATCCCGGCGTCGCCAAGGCGCTGTCGCCGCAGGCCGTCGCCCTTCTGCAACGGGCCGGGGCGCCGACCGCATGGCGGCTCGACATGACCCGGGCCTGCGATCGCTGCGGCGAACTGGACTGGACCGAGCGCGGCGCTGGTCCGGGCGGTGATACCGGCCGGGTGCCGGCACGGCCGCAAGCCTGGGGCGACGTCATCCTCGCCCGCAAGGAGATTCCGACCAGCTATCACCTCTCGGTGGTCGTCGATGATGCCCTGCAGGGGGTGACCGACATCGTCCGCGGCCAGGATCTGTTCTGGTCGACCAGCGTACATAGGCTGCTGCAGGTATTGCTCGGGTTGCCGCGGCCCAACTACCGGCACCATCGGCTGGTTCGCGACCCAGGCGGCGCCAAGCTGGCGAAGTCGAACGGCGCTACCAGCCTGCGCGAACTGCGCAAGCGAGGCTTAAACCCGGCTGAAATCCGGCGAATGCTGGAGTTGTCCCCGTTTGACTGACCGTTGCTGTGCCAAGTGGTGTTCTAGACCTAGTACTCACGTGACTTGGTCAACCAAGCCATGGCATGCTGCGTTTGGGGACAGGTGGGTCATATGGCGCTGACATCGCGCTCGCCGCAAAAACGGCAGAAGCGCAGCAAGCAGACGCTGAAAAAACGCGTCATCAAGTCGGCGGCAGCAAAGTTGCCTGCCCGACGCAGCGCCGTGCGTTCGGGTATCATGGTTGAAGCTGCGCTGGCCGCCTTTGCCCATGAGGTTCGTACGCCGCTGACCGGCATTCTGGCGGTGAGCGATCTGCTGGCAACCTCGGACCTGGACGAGCGCGAGCGGCGCTGGGTCGATACCATCAAGGCTGGCGCCGAGCATCTGGCGGGGCTGGCGACCTTGTTCGTCGATGCCGCGCGCAGCAGCGCGTCCAAGCCCGAAGTGCGACAGGATTTTTTCGATCTGCGCGCGTTGGCGCGTAATTCCGGTGATTCGCTGGCGGGCCGCGCCGCCGCCAAGGGGCTGCAGCATGCGGTGGCGATTTCCGAGCGGCTGCCGGTATTCGTGATCGGTGATCCCGTCCGCCTGCGCCCGGCGCTGGAGAATCTGATCGACAACGCCGCCAAGTTCACCGAGCGCGGCAGCGTTACGCTGAAGGTCGGCCGGGTGCCGATGCCCGGCAAGGTCGGGGTTGCCTTCACGGTGTCCGACAGCGGCATCGGCCTGTCGCTGGCCGAGATCAAGAAACTGTTCCGGCCGTTCTCGCAGGCCAATGTGACCATCGCCTCGCGGTTCGGCGGCGCCGGCCTCGGGCTGTCATCGGTGAAGCAACTGGCGCGAGCGATGGGCGGCGACATCGTGGTGACGCCACGCCCCGGCGGCGGCACGGTCTTCACGCTGACGGTGAGCCTGGCCAAGGCCAAGGGCCCGGTCAGCATCATGTCCGGCCTCGATGACGAGGTTGCGCTCGGACCGCGCGAGACGCTGCGCGTGCTCAGCGTCGAGGACAATCCGTTCGGCCGCGTGGTGCTGAATGCGATCCTGTCCGAACTTGGCCACCATACCGAATTCATCGGCCGCGGCGAGGCCGCCGCGGAGCGCGTGGCCCACGGCGCCTTCGACGCGGTGCTGATGGACATGGTGCTGCCAGGCATCAACGGCATCGAAGCGATCCGGCAGATCCGGGCGCTGCACTCGCCGCATAGCCGCGTCGCCATCATCGGGGTGTCCGGCCGCGACGATGACGAGTTGGCGTCGCTCGCCGCCGGCGCCAATGCGTTCCTGACTAAACCGGTGTCTCCACGGGCGCTAGCGACTGCGCTGCTTGAAGCGAGACGCCACGCGGCAGGCGCGACTTGATGATGGCGGCGTTGAGTTCGCCGCCATACACAAAGATCGCGGCGATGAAATACAGAAACACCAGTGCGATGATCACCGAGGCCAGCCCGGCATACATCGTTACGTAGTTGTTGGCGAAGCGCGCCAGATACAGACCGAAGCCGATGCCCGACACCAGCGAGGCCAGCATGGTGAAGACGATGCCGGGCAGAATCTGGGTGAAGCCGCGCCGCCCCGCCGGCAACCAGGCATGCAGGATGAACAATACGATGATCATCGCCGTGATCGTGATGCCGTAGCGGGCGATGTTGAGCAGTTTTTCGTTGTGGGCTACCAGCAGCGGCACATAGAGCCGGACGATTTCCAGCATCAAGGGGCCAAGCACGATCAGAAACGCCATCGCCAGCGCGGTGACGGCGGCGATCAGCGTGTAGCCGATCGATTCCAGCCGCAGCCAGTACCAGCGTCGTGGCTCGATAACCGCATAGGCGCGATTCAGCGCCACCCGCAGGCTCTCGACGCCGTTGGACGCAAAATACACCGCCAGCACCAGGCCGATGGTCAGCGCGTCGCCGCGGGTGGTGGTGAGGACGTCGTGGATTTGTCCGGACAGCGCGCCGGCGACCTGATCCGGCCAGACTTCGAGCAGCAATCCAACCGCCTGGTCGGCGAGGCCCTTGGAACCGAAGAAGCCGGCCAGCGAGGCCAGCACGATCAGGAACGGGAACAGCGCCATCAGCGTCGACAGCGCGATATGGCTGGCGATCGCCCAGCCGTCATCGGCGAGGAACGTGTAGAAGGCGTCGAGCCCGACGTGAAAAACGTAGCGAATCTGCCTCACATCTCACCCTGTTCGGGCAGGTAAGCCACTCTGCCGATCACGCCACAATATTTGACAGATACGGCTCAAATGCCAGATCGTTGCAGCCTGCCGATCAATTTCGCGGCAGCGATGGCGAAGCCGCGCATGCGGTGTTATGTAGCGATCATGACATCCTTCATGAGCAACCTCCTTCTTCCGGTCGCGGCTGGCGCGGTACTCTTGGTATTGCTGCTCGGCCTGTTCAACATGATGCGTGGCGGCTCGCCGAACCGCTCGCAACAATTAATGCGCTGGCGCGTCGTGCTGCAATTCGTCGCCGTCGTCATCACCATGGCCACCGTCTGGGCGATGGGACGGTAGTCGCGGATCGTAGGGTGGGCTAAGGCGCGCGTGCGCCGTGCCCACGCGGCCCGGCGGAAGGCAGAAGACGTGGGCACGCTTCGCTTTGCCCACCCTACAAATTTTAGGATTTCCAATGGTCGTTCTCAACAAGATCTACACCCGTACCGGCGACGACGGCACCACCGCGCTTGGCTCCGGCGAGCGCCGGCCGAAATACGATCTGCGCGTCAGCGCCTATGGAACCGTGGACGAGACCAACGCCACGATCGGCGTGGTCCGGCTGCATCTCGCCACCGCGCCAGCGCTGGATGCCATGCTGAACGCCATCCAGAACGACCTGTTCGACCTCGGTGCTGACCTCGCGGTGCCGCAACGGGACGGCAAGGCGGAGCGGCTGCGGGTGCTGGCCAGCCAGGTCGATCGGCTGGAGCGCGATATCGACGCCCTGAACGCGCCGCTCGCGGACCTGACCTCGTTCGTGCTGCCAGGGGGCAAGCCGGCGGCGGCGCATCTTCACGTCGCCCGCACGGTGTGCCGTCGCGCCGAGCGGATCATGGTAGAACTGGCAGCTCAGCCCAGCGAACCGGTCTCCGATGCCGCGATCCAGTATATGAACCGGCTGTCGGACTTCCTTTTCGTGGCCAGCCGTTCGGTCAACGACAATGGCACCGGCGACGTGCTGTGGGTGCCAGGTAAAAACCGTTAAGATCAAGCTGCGCGGCCTTGCGATTTCCGGCTTTCGCGCGTTGACCGCGATAGGCCGGGGCTTTAGGTTCCGCGCCCAGGCTCAAATGCCACGTTAAGACGTCATTTTAACGAAGAAACTCACACGAAAGAGGATCGATGAAGGTTCTGGTGCCGGTCAAGCGGGTAGTCGACTACAACGTCAAGGTTCGCGTGAAAAGCGACGGAACCGGGGTTGAACTCGCCAACGTCAAAATGTCGATGAATCCGTTCGACGAAATCGCGGTCGAGGAAGCCCTGCGCCTGAAAGAGGCCGGCAAGGCGACCGAGGTGGTAGTGGTGTCGATCGGGCCGGCGCAGGCTTCCGAAACCATCCGCACCGGCCTCGCCATGGGCGCCGATCGCGGCATCCTGGTAAAGGTCGACGGCGCGGTCGAGCCGCTGGCGGTCGCCAAGATCCTCAAGGCCATCGTCGATGAGGAGCAGCCCGGTCTGGTGATCCTCGGCAAGCAGGCGATTGACGACGATTCCAACCAGACCGGCCAGATGCTGGCCGCCTTGCTCGGCTGGTCGCAGGCGACCTTCGCGTCCAAGCTGGAAGTCGACGGTGCCGATTTCATCGTGTCGCGTGAAGTCGATGGCGGCTCACAGACCGTGAAACTGAAGGGCCCGGCGATCGTAACCACCGACCTTCGGTTAAACGAGCCGCGCTACGCCAGCCTGCCCAACATCATGAAGGCGAAGAAAAAGCCGATCGGCGAGAAGACCGCCGAAGGCTACGGCGTCGATCTCACGCCGCATCTCGAGATCATCAAGACTACCGAGCCGGAAGGCCGCAAGGCTGGCGTCAAGGTCAAGGACGTCGCCGAACTGATCGAGAAACTCAAGACCGAAGCCGGAGTGATCTGATGACCACACTTCTCATTGCGGAACATGAGCACGACATTCTCAAGGATTCGACCAATAAGGCGCTGACCGCCGCCATCGCGCTGGGTGCCGAGGTTCATGTCCTCGTCGCCGGCGGCGGCGAAGGCACCAAGGCCGCGGCCGACAAGGCGGCCAAGCTCGCCGGCGTCACAAAGGTACTGCTGGCCGACGACGCGCTCTATGCCCACGATCTGGCCGAGCCCTTGGCCGCGCTGATCGTGTCGCTGGCGCCGGGCTACGACGCCTTCTTGGCACCGGCCACCTCGCGTTTCAAGAATGTGATGCCGCGCGTCGCCGCTCTGCTCGACGTGATGCAGGTCTCGGAGATCACCAAGGTGATCGCCCCCGACACCTTCGAACGCCCGATCTATGCCGGTAACGCGATCCAGACCGTCAAATCGAAAGACGCCAAGAAGGTCATCACCGTGCGCACCTCGACCTTCGCGGCCGCGGCCGGTGAGGCCGGCAGCGCATCGATCGAGTCCGCCACCGCGGCCGCCGATCCCGCCCTGTCCAGCTTCGTCGGCGAGGAAGTCGCCAAGAGCGACCGTCCGGAGCTGACCTCGGCGAAGATCGTCGTCTCCGGTGGCCGTGCCATGCAGAGCCGCGAGAACTTCACCAAATATATCGAGCCGCTCGCCGACAAGCTCGGCGCCGGCGTCGGCGCCTCGCGCGCCGCGGTGGATGCCGGCTATGCGCCCAACGACTGGCAGGTCGGACAGACCGGCAAGGTGGTGGCCCCCGAGCTATATATCGCAATCGGTATTTCCGGCGCGATCCAGCATCTCGCCGGCATGAAGGATTCCAAGGTGATCGTGGCGATCAACAAGGACGAGGACGCCCCGATCTTCCAGGTCGCTGATTACGGACTGGTGGCCGATCTCTACCAGGCGGTGCCGGAATTGACCGAAGCGCTGGGCAAATAACCGCGGCAAAACGGCCACGCTAAGGTTGATTTGAAACATCGGCCGGGGATCTGCGGACTCCGGCCGATGGGTGTGACAGAACAAGGCGCGGTCGCGATCGGCGGTCGTCCCCCGGTGAGATGACAAGATGGCAGACATGATCAAGAAAGTCGGTGTGATCGGCTCCGGCCAGATGGGTAACGGCATCGCTCATGTCGCCGCGCTGGGCGGCTTCGACGTGGTGCTGAACGACGTCTCGGCCGAGCGACTGAAATCGGCGATGGCCACCATCAACGGCAATTTGTCGCGGCAGGTTTCCAAAAAAATCATCACCGAAGGCGCCCGCCAGGCCGCGCTCGACAAGATCGTGTCGTCGGACTCGATGGACGGGTTGGCCGATTGCGACCTCGTCATCGAGACCGCGGTCGAGAAGGAAGAGATCAAGCGCAAGATCTTTCACGACCTCTGCGCGGTGCTGAAGCCGGAAGCGATCATCGCCTCGAACACGTCGTCGATCTCGATTACCCGGCTGGCGGCCTCCACCGACCGTCCGGAAAAATTCATCGGCATTCACTTCATGAATCCGGTGCCGCTGATGGAATTGGTCGAGCTGATCCGCGGCATCGCCACCGACGATGCCACCTTCGAAGCCTCCAAGGAATTCGTCAGCAAGCTCGGCAAGCAGATCGCCGTGTCCGAGGATTTTCCGGCCTTCATCGTCAACCGCATCCTGCTGCCGATGATCAACGAGGCGATCTACACGTTGTATGAAGGCGTCGGCAACGTCGAGGCGATCGACGCCGCCATGAAGCTCGGCGCGCATCACCCGATGGGCCCGCTCGAACTGGCCGATTTCATCGGGCTCGATACCTGTCTGTCGATCATGCAGGTGCTGCATGAGGGTCTCGCCGATTCCAAGTACCGGCCGTGCCCGCTGCTGGTGAAGTATGTCGAAGCCGGCTGGCTCGGCCGCAAGACCCAGCGCGGCTTCTACGACTACCGTGGCGAGAAGCCGGTCCCGACAAGGTAGCTTGTAGACTTGCAGGGAGGGCAAAGGCGCCGTTGCGCCGTGCCCACGCGTTCCGGCACGGTGTCAAATGTGGGCACGCCCCGCCGCGCTCCGCGCATCGGGGCTTTGCCCAGCCTACACATTCTTCCTCCTACACACACATCCGCACCAGACGCGTCACCGCCGGCACCAGGCTGACGATCGTTGCGACGCCGATGCCCAGCCCGATGAGATGCGCGGCCAGCAGGATGCGGATTGTCATGGTCACCCCCGCACATACTGGGCTTCGCCCAGGCCGAACGACCAGTTTTCCGGCAGCACCTCGACCAGGTTGATGAAGACATCCTCCGGCCGCAGCCCGGGGCTTTCGGCCAGCACTTCGACGATGCGCCGGTACAGTGCCTGCTTCTTCTCTCGCGGCCGGGTGTTGCTGACGGTGAGCTGGATGATGATGAAATCGTCACTGCGATCGATGCCGAGATAGCTGCGGTCGAAGATGAAATCGTCGCCGTCGTGCTCGGTGATTGTCACAAACCGGTCCTTGTCCGGGACGTCAAACGTATCGCGCAGCGCCTGGTAGACGCCTTCTGCGATCGCCTGGCGGTAGGCGGGCGGTCTGCCCCTTTTCAATGAAATGCGAACCAGCGGCATGGTGATGTCCTGTTGTTGATCGATGCAGGAACATTAGCTCGCCCTTGATCATTGGAAAACGGTATGAAATAATATTTCAATGATGTCATATTGCAATGGTTTCCGATGAAAACCCTGGATGTCGAAGCCGTGCAGGCCTTCGTGCTGGTGGCCGATCTGGCCAGTTTCACCCGCGCGGCCGAGGCGATGGGCAGCACCCAGTCGGCGGTCAGTCTGAAGATCAAGCGGCTGGAAAGCGGACTTGGGCGGCGGCTGCTGGAGCGCACGCCGCGGCTGGTGCGGCTGTCGGCGGAGGGGACGGCGTTCCTGGCGTCGGCGCGCCATCTCGTGGCGGCGCACCAGATGGCGATCGGATCCTTTGCCGTTGAAAGGCGACGTCTGGTGGTCGGCATCAGCCATCATCTCGTTGGCGCCGATCTGGCTCAGGTGTTGAAGCGCTTGAGCGCCGCCGATCCTGCTCTGGTGATGGAATTGCGCATCGATACCTCGCGGCTGATGCTCGAGGCCTATGATGCCGGCGCGCTCGACGCCGCCATCGTACTCCGCCACGACGTCCGCCGCCGCGACGGCGAGGTGCTGCTCGAGGAGCAGTTCGGCTGGATGGCCGCGCCGGATTTCAACTGTCCGCCCGGCGAGCCGTTGCGGCTGGCGACCCAGGCCGAGCCCTGCAATGTGCGCGGCATGGCCGTCGGCGCGCTTGATGCGGCCGGTATTCCCTGGACCGAGGTGTTCGTCGGCGGCGGGGTGGCCACGCTCGGCGCGGCGATCTCCGCCGGTCTCGCGGTGGCCGCTTTGGTGCGCCGGGTGGCGCCGGCCGGCTGCGTCGATCTCGGTCCGCGGCTCGGCCTGCCCAAATTACCCGGCTGCGAGGCGATGCTGCATTCCAACCTTACCGACCCCCGTGCCCGCGGTGCGCTGCGCACGCTGGGGGCGGCGTTCCGGGCGGGGGCGGGGTGACAGGTTCTTTTGCTTATATGTTGGCTTGATGCTTCCTGTTAAAATATGCCCACTTTTGGCAACCGGCATGCGGGCTATGTATGTTTCGGCCAGATGAGGTTATTCTTGAAATCTCTGAGGCGGAGAGCGACATCTTGCTTGTCGAGGTGATCACGCCCGTTGGCAGATGCAGGATCATTGGAAATGTGCACCAAGTTGGACGCATTTTGTATGTCGATAGAGCGCATATCGATGGGCTGACGCCCGGCGCACTGGGGCGGCCCGGTCTCAATATCATTGGACGCAAGCTTCTGGAGCAAGCCAATGTCGATGAAATTATCATTGAGGGAGGCACTCGAACGAGCGGCCGCTTCAAAGGACGAGCCCCTCGCACCATTAGACTCCGTCGCGCCTAATGTGTGGATCAAGCCGATCGATATCCCCCACATAGTCGCGCTGGCCAAAGCGATGGTCGGCCTCGGCCTGAGGCTCAAATACGCGCACGAAGCCATCAACCGGTTGGCAGCGAGCGAGACAATCGCAATTGCCATTCCCGGAGAAGTGGGTGCTATCGCCGCCGCGCTTGAGCCTTACGGCGTCATCGTCACCGCGTATGAGCAGGAACCGGCCGTCGCCATGGCCGGCCTTCGAGAGCCTGACAGAAACATTCGTTAACACTTTCCGGGCTACATCCTTGGCCGTACGGAGTATCGCGAATGGACATGGCCCTGGTTGCCAGCGCGCTTGCCTTGCAGGCGGGCAAGACGCAGTCGCAGATCGGCGCTGCGATCATGAAATCGAACGCCGATATGGAGAAATCCTCGGTGCTGACGCTGCTCGGCGCCGCCCAGCAGTCATCGCAGGCCAATCTCGGTGCCGGGGTTGGCGGCAATCTGGATATCGCGGCCTAAAGCCCTGCCGCGTTCGGCCTGATCGCGGCCTTGACCAGTTTCACGGCGTCGTCGCTGGCCCATTCGGCGGGACCGGCGATGGTGGCTATCTCGCAGCCCTTGCCGTCGACCAGCACCGAGGTCGGCATCCCCAGCGCCCGGCCGACGCTCTTCAGGTCCTGAAACACTTTGGCGTTGGTGTCGGTAAAGTAAGCGAGCTTGTCGAGGTTACCGTCCTTCAGAAAGGCCTTCGGCTTGGCGGGGTCGCGGGTGTCGATATTGACCGCCACCACCTCGAAATCCGGACCGCCGAGCTGGCCCTGCAGCGCGTCCAGCGCCGGCATCTCCTTGCGGCACGGCACGCACCAGGTTGCCCACAGGTTCACCAGCACCGTGCGCCCGCGCCAGTCCGACAGCTTCTTCGGGTTGCCGTCGCTGTCGAGAAAGGTCAGGTCCGGCAGCTTCAGCGGCGCGGTGGCCATGGTCAGGCCGGCGATCTCGCCGCGGGCCAGCGGCGAAATCTTTTTCGACAGCGCCACTGCCGGCTGGCAGTCCGGGTCGCCGGGCGGTGTGCGGTAATCGCTGAAGCGGGCCACCGCGGCATAGCCGATCACGGCGCCGATCAGGACCGAGCCCAGCACGATGAGCTTGCGGCGCCAGAGGCGGGGGGGCGTGTCGGGCATATCGTTTGTCATCCAGTGTCAGTTGCGGCTATGCAGGGGCTTATATGGGGAAATCGGCGGAAAAGCGCGGTTCGCGCTTCGCCGACCAATCGAGTGACAGGTCATGGCTTCCAGCACGAGCAACAAGATGTGGGGCGGTTTGTTCGGCGAGAGCCCCGACGCGATCATGGAGGAAATCAATGTCTCCATCGACGTCGATCGCGCCCTCTACGCCCAGGACATTGCCGCGTCGAAAGCCCATGCCGCGATGCTGGCCGCGCAGGGCATTATCACCGCGAAAGATGCGAAAAATATCGCCGGAGGTCTAGACACGATCCTGTCAGAGATCACCAAGGGCTCGTTCACCTTCAAGCGCGCGCTCGAGGACATTCACATGAATGTCGAGAGCCGGCTCGGCGAGCTGATTGGCCCGGCCTCGGGCCGTCTGCACACGGCGCGCTCGCGCAACGACCAGGTCGCCACTGATTTCCGGCTGTTTGTCCGCGATACGCTGGATGCGCTGGACGAGGCCTTTGCCGCGTTCCAGCCCGCACTGGTCGATCGCGCGCTGGAACATGCCGGTACCGTGATGCCCGGCTTCACCCATCTGCAGACCGCGCAGCCGGTCACCTTCGGCCATCATCTGATGGCCTATGTCGAGATGGCGGCGCGCGACCGCGGCCGCTTTGCCGACGCCCGCAAGCGCCTCAATGAAAGCCCGCTCGGCGCCGCCGCGCTGGCCGGCACCTCGTTCCCGATCGACCGCCACGCGACGGCCAAGGCGCTCGGCTTCGACCGTCCGATGAACAATTCGCTCGATGCGGTATCCGACCGCGACTTTGTCCTTGAGACGCTGTCGGCCGCCTCGATCGCCGCCGTGCATCTGTCGCGCTTTGCCGAGGAGATCGTGATCTGGACCTCGCCGCTGGTCGGGCTGGTGCGGTTAAGCGACAAATTCACCACCGGCTCCTCGATCATGCCGCAGAAGCGCAATCCGGACGCTGCCGAGCTGGTGCGCGCCAAGACCGGCCGCGTCATCGGCGCGCTTACCGGGCTGCTGATCGTCATGAAGGGCCTGCCGCTGGCCTATCAAAAGGACATGCAGGAGGACAAGCAGGGCGCGATGGAGGCGTTTTCGGCGCTGTCGCTGGCGATCCGCGCGATGACCGGCATGGTCCGCGACCT
>JACMOT010000594.1 GCA_014377915.1 Tardiphaga sp. | reverse complement strand
GATCGCGTTGTAGAAAAAGGCTTGCGCCACCATCAGCGCGAGGCCGACCAGCGAGCGCTGCCGATACAGCACGAACAGGGTATGTGCGACCTCGCGCAGCGGCGGATGGTCGCGCATGGTCAGCCGCATCTTCGGCAGCGCTTGCCGCGCCGACGGCGCGGCCTGCTGACGCGCCGAAATTTCGATCTCGGCGACGATTGCCTCGGCGCGCTCCGGCTGGCCATGGATCATCAGCCAGCGCGGGCTTTCCGGAATCCACAGCCGCATCAGCAGCACGACAAGGCCGAGCACCGCTCCGGTGAGATAGGCGACGCGCCAGCCATAGGTCTGCGACATATTCGCCGGATCGAGCAGCACGATGGCACAGACCGCGCCGAGCGCGGCACCCAGCCAGAAACTGCCATTGATCACCAGATCGGTCCAGCCGCGATAGCGCGCCGGCACCAGTTCCTGGATGGTGGAATTGATCGCGGTATATTCGCCGCCGATGCCCGCGCCGGTGAGAAAGCGAAACAGCACGTAGCTCGCCAGATTCCACGACAGCGCCGTGGCCGCGGTGGCGCTGAGATAGAGCGCCAGCGTGATGAAGAACAGTTTCTTGCGGCCGATGCGGTCGGTGAGCCAGCCGAAACCGAGCGCGCCGAGCACGGCGCCGGCGAGATAGGCGCTGTTCGACAGCCCGACATCGAAATTTGAGAATTTCAGCAGCGGATCCTGCTTCAGCGCGCCGGACAAGGTTCCGGCCAGCGTGACTTCCAGCCCGTCGAGAATCCAGGTGATACCCAGCGCCAGCACCACGCGGGTATGAAACGCGCTCCAGCGCAGCGCATCCAGCCGGGACGGAATATCGGTTTCGATGACACGGCCAGGCGACGCCGAAGGCCGCGCGTTCGACGCGCCGACCAAGCGATCCCTGCTGCCCACAATGGCCATGCCACTTCGCTCCAGAGCATCCCTGCGATGCCGCTGGCGGAAGCGCGGTGTCATCGGTGTTCAAGGCAAGTCGCCCGGGATCTGGCGACCGGGTTCAATTTGCGTTCATGCCATGATCAACCAACCCGCGAGGCAGGCATAGGTTCCGGGCAGCGAGGCATCCGCCCTACAGCGACACCGCGTAATGCTCGTATTCGCCGCGCACCAGCTCGATATGCGCGCGCATCGCGGCCGCGGCGCCCGCGCGATCGCCGCGCATGATGGCGACGACGACGCGGTCATGTTCGGCCTGCGATTTGGCGAGGCGCCCGAGATTGCGGAACTGGGCGCGGCGGAATGGCTGCACCCTCACCCGCGTCGCCAGCGTGATCTCGGCGATGTAATCGTTTTGCGAGCCGAGATAGATGGCGTTGTGGAAACGCTCATTGACCTCGTGAAAACGATCCGGATTGCCATCATAGCTCAGCACCCGCAATTCCTCATGCACGGCTTCGAGCGCATGTCGCTCCGCCGCCGGCATCCGCTGCGCCGCCAGCCCGGCACACAGCGCCTCCAGTTCGGCCATCGCCTCGAACATGCCGGTGAGCCGTTCGAGCGACGGCTGCGCCACCACCGCGCCGCGATGCGCGCGGGAATCCACCAGGCCACTGGCGGCGAGCTGCCGCAGCGCTTCGCGCACCGGCGTGCGGGAGACGCTGAAGCGCAGCGCGATATCGGTTTCATCGAGCGCCGAGCCCGGCGCCAGCACGCCGCGCACGATCTCGTCGGCGAGCTGCAGCCGCAATTCCTCGGCGCGGGTCACCTTGCCGGTGCTGATTCCGGCGCGGTCGACGCGGCTGAGCGGCCCGGCCGTGGCCTTGCGGCGCGGCCCGCCGGCGCGCGGTACCGCGATCAGGTCGTCAAAGCTCATGCTCGTTCCTGAACCTATTTCGGCTCGTCAATGATGCTGACCGACGCGGCCACGATACGCCAGCCCTCGGCGAATCGCACCCATGTCTGCATCTGCCGGCCCACTCTACCCGGCGCATTATCGCGGTAAAATAGCGTCGAGGCGACCGCGGTGTCGCGGCCGTAGGAGGAGATTACCGTCCGCGCGGTGCGCCGCATCAAACCGACCGCGGGGCGCGCGCCGCGAAAGGCCTGGATCTCGTGATAGCCGTAGAGGTTCTCGCCCATGCCGTAGCGCAGCGTCCGCGGATCGTCGCGGAACAGCTCGCCGAGCACGGCGATGTCATTGCTGACCAAGGCCGCTTCGTAGCGCGCGAAGGCGGCGCTCACTTCGGCGAGCACGTCGGGTAGATCGATATCCATGTCAGAATCCCTGTGGGCGTTTGGCGGCGACGGTGCCGGCCTGTTGCAGCGCAAAGGCGACGCGCAATGCGATGTCTTCCCGCCACGGGGCGGCGATGATCTGGACGCCGATCGGCATCGGATCGAGCGGCACCGGCACCGCCACCACCGGCAGGCCGATGAAGGAGATCGGCTGGGTGTGAACGCCGATATTGGCGCGCACCGGCAGTTCGACGCCGTCGAGCACGAAGGTCTGCTGGCCGAGCTTCGGCGCGATGCAGGGCGTCGCCGGCGCGATGATCACGTCGACATCCCTGAACAATTCCAGCACCCGGGCGCGATACCAGCGGCGGAATTTTTGCGCGCGGTCGACCAGAGGCGCCGGCACCATCGCGCCGGCCAGCAGCCGGTCACGCGTCGCCGGATCGAAATCATTGGGCCGCGTGCGCAGCCGGTCGAGATGCAGCGAGGCGCCCTCGACGGTCGAGATCACATAGGCGGCGGCGCGGGCACGCGCGGCTTCCGGCAACTCCACTTCGCGGCTGACGCCGAGTGCCTTCGCCACCAGAGCGACCGCCTCGCGCGCCTCCGGAAACAGATTGTTCTTGAAATAGCCGCCGGCCAGCGCGATCCGGAGGCCGCCGATATCCTGCGCCAGCACCGCGCTCACCGGCGCGACGGCGCGCGTCGAACAGGCGGCATCGTCGGCATCCGGCCCCTGCATCGCATCATAGGACAGCGCGAGATCCTCGACGCTGCGCGCGAACGGGCCGAGATGATCGAAGCTGGCGACGAAGGGAAACGATCGCGCCCGCGACAGCCTTCCATAGGTCGGCTTCAGGCCGAAGATGCCGCAGAATGACGACGGCACCCGGATCGAGCCATTGGTATCCGAGCCCAGCGCCAGCGCCACCAGCCCGCCGCCGACCGCGCCGCCGGAGCCGCCGGACGAGCCGCCGGTCATCCGCGTCAAATCGTGCGGATTGCGCGAGGCGCCGTCATGGACGTTCTCGCCGGTGAAATCATAGGCGTATTCGCCCATGTTGAGCGCGCCCAGCAGCACCGCGCCGGACGCCTCCAGCCGCTCGACCAGCGTGGCATCGCGGGTCGAGGCCGGGCGTTCGCGGTTGATCTTCGAGCCGGCGCGGGTCGGCAGCCCCGCGACGTCGAACAGGTTTTTCACCGCGAACGGCACGCCGGCCAGCGGGCCGACGCTTTGGCCGGCCGCGATCGCCGCATCGACGGCCTTTGCCGTGGCGCAAGCGCGTTCGGCCGTGACGTCGGTGAAGGCGTTGAGGACGGGATTATGGCTGGCGATGCGCGCCAATGCGGCCTCGGTCACGGCCAGCGCGGTCACCTGTTTCGTCGCGACCGCTTTCGCGATGTCGGAAGCGGAGCGCCATTCAGCATCGGGGGATGTCACGGGATCAGGCCGCATAGATACTGGCCGGTTCGGCTTCATCGGGCAGCACGAATTCCTCCACCGACCGCGCCATCTTCAGCGTGACGGCGAGATTGGCACGGATCGTCGGCTTCCAGGCGTCTTCGACCGGCAGGCCGAGCACGTTCGCCACGGCGTCGATATAGTCATCAAGCGGATCTGGTGCGGTCATCTCGTACTTTCGCTATGTTACGTTGATCTCGTTCGTCATTGCGAGGAGCCCTTGCGACGAAGCACGGCTTCGAATCTCTCACGCATCGATTGGCAACGGCGGGTGCGGGATCGCCGACAGCAGCTCCTTGGTATAGTCGTCCCGCGGCGCGCCGAGCACGGCTTCGGTTGACCCCTGCTCGACGATTCGCCCTGTCCGCATGACGATGACACGATCGCACAGCAGCCGCACCACATTCAAATCATGCGAGACGAAAAGATAGCTCATCCCCATCGATTGCTTGAGGTCCTGCAGCAGGTTCAGCACCACCGCCTGCACCGAGACGTCGAGCGCCGCGGTCGGCTCGTCCAGGACGATCAGCTTCGGCTGTAGCGCGATGGCGCGGGCAATGCCGACGCGCGCCTTCTGGCCGCCGGACATCTGGTGCGGGAAACGATCCAGCAGATCGAGCGGCAGTCCGACCTGCCGCGCCAGTTCCTCGCAGCGGGCGCGCAGCGCGTCGCCGCCCTTGATATCGCCAAGCCGCAGGATCGGATCGGCGATGGCGCGGACCGCGGTGAAGCGCGGATTGAGACTGTCGGTCGGATCCTGAAACACCATCTGGATGCTTTTTCGCAGCGGCAGCCGCGCGAAGGCATTGGGCGGGATGGCGCCGATGTCGTCGCCGTCGAAATGAATGCCGCCGGAGGTCTTGTCGACCAGCCGCACCACCATCATCGAGGTGGTGGATTTGCTGCAGCGGGACCCGCCGACCAGCCCGACGCTCTCGCCATGGCCAACGGCGAACGAGATGCTGTCGACGGCGCGAAACTGGTCCGGCTCGGCCGCCGGTTTTCGCGCGAACAGTTTTGCCAACGACGCCGTCGCGCCCTGTCGGGCGTATTCCTTGACGAGGTTGTCGACGCGCAATAGCGGCTGCGCACCGGCGGGAGTGTCCCCTCCCCCCTTG
>JACMOT010000593.1 GCA_014377915.1 Tardiphaga sp. | reverse complement strand
GGCCGTGCCGCGCACCCGCGTGCTGATCTGGCCATCGCGCCAGCGCGCGGCGACCTGGTCCTTGCCCTCTTGGAGCGCGGGGCCGCGCCACGGCGTCACGCCGAGCACGTCGAACCAGACATAGCCGCCGCCGATCTGCATCGTATCATTGTCGACGCCGACGTCGCTGGCGAAAGCCTTGGAGACGATGTCGGAGCCGGCGGGAATGCCGGTGACCGGCTGGCCGTCCGGCGTGCGGCCGGAGCGGTCGACAGCCTCGACGGTGACCGAATTCAGGCCGAGCTTCTTGGCGGCGTCGACGACGTTGGGGCCGCCACCGCGCTCGTCTTCCATCTTGTTGTGCTGGTCGGCAATCGCCGCGCGGGCGCGCTCGAGCGCAAGGTCGCGCTTCAGGGCCACCGCGACGCTGTCATAGGACGGCGTGTTGCCCGGCTCGATCTTGCCGACCTTGATCAGCGTGATGCCGAACCGGCCGGTGATCGGCTGGCTGATGCCGTCCGGGGCCAGCGAAAACGCGACGTTGGCCACGGCGGGATCGATGATCCCGGCCTTGGTGACCATGCCGAGATCAATGTCCGAGGGCGTCAAATTGCGCTCCTTGGCAAGGTCGGCGAACGAGAACGTGTCGTTCAGTTTGGCGCGGCCGGCCTGGGCTTCCGCCGCGGTCGGAAATACGATCTGCGACAGCTGGCGCTGTTCGGGCGTGGCCAGCCTGTCCTTGCGCTCCTCGAAGACCTTTTTGGCGTCGTCATCGGTGACCACCGACCACTTCGCCATTTCGTCGGGCGTCATTGCGACAAAGGCGACCTTGCGGAATTCAGGCGCGCGGAACTGGGTCTTGTGGTCCTCGAAATAGGCGGCCAGCGCCTCGGGCGAGGGGGCTTCGATGGTGCCGGCCTGCGCGGCGTCGATCTTGACGTATTCGATGGCGCGGGTCTCGTTCTGGAACCGGCTCAGCGCTTCGATCAGGGTCTTCGGCGGCTCGAGGCCGGCGGTCACGGTGCCGGCAATCTGGCGACGCAGCGACACCTTGCGCTGTTCGGCGATATAGCGCTGCTCGGTATAACCGAGCGAGCGGATCAACTGCTGGAAGCGCGGCGCGTCGAACGTGCCGGTGGCGCCCTTGAAGTTCGGATCGTTGACGATCTGGCGCATCACCTCGGCGTCGGCGACGCCGAGGCCCTTGCGGCGGGCATCCTCGTCGAGCGCGGCCTCGGCCACGACCTGCTGCAGCACCTGGCGGTCGAGCCCGAATGCGCGGGCCTGTTCGGAGGTCAGCGGCCGGCCGAACTGGCGCCCGATCTGCTGCAGCTTGTCGGTGTAGAGCTGGCGGAACTGGTCGGTGGAAATCTCGGTGCTGCCGATCCTGGCCAGCGTCGATTGCCCATAGCCCTTAAACACGTCGGCGATGCCCCAGGCCGCGAAGCTGAGGATCAGCACGCCCATCACGACGCTCATGATGGTCTTGCCGAGCCAGTTGGATGAGGCTTTGCGTATTCCTCGAAGCATGGGGTCATCTTATTTGTCAGGAGGGGAACCGGCTTGCGCCCGTGGCGAAATTCGCAACTTGGCAGAGCGGAACTGGAGCCACATCATAAAGTGGCAAACGCCGCGTCGCAACCGGCGGCAGCCGAGCGAGGTGTGGTCGGCGCGGAAGGTGACAATTGGCCGCTGAAATGAAACTTTGGCTCGGCCGCCGACGCGCCACCGCGCGCGATGCGGCGCCGGCTGGCTTGAGCATTCGGGCTCGCTCTGTTAGCCCGGAACGATCATTTCAACGCAGGACTTTCCCATGACTGACGCCGTTCGGCCGCTGATTGCCGGCAACTGGAAAATGAACGGCCTGACCGCCGCCATCACCGAGTTCGAGGCGATGCTGCGTGGCGCGCCCGATGTTCTGGACAAAGCGGACCTGCTGGTCTGCCCGCCGCTGACCCTGCTGGCGACCTTCGCGCAGCGCGCGGCGAGCTTCGGTCAGGAAGGTCCCCGCGCCGTGACCGTCGGCGCGCAGGACTGCCACCCCAAGATTTCCGGCGCCCATACCGGCGACGTTTCGGCGGAAATGCTGGCCGACGCTGGCGCCACCGCCATCATCGTCGGCCATTCCGAGCGCCGGGCCGACCATGGCGAGACCGATGCGGTGGTGCGACAGAAGGCGCAAGCGGCATGGCGCGCCGGCCTCATGGCCATCGTCTGCATCGGCGAGACCCAGGCGCAGCGTGACGCTGGCCAGACGCTCGACGTCTGCGGCGCCCAATTGGCCGGCTCGCTGCCCGATGACGCGACCTCCGGCAATCTGGTCGTGGCCTATGAACCGGTCTGGGCGATCGGCACCGGGCTGACGCCGACAGCGGCAGATGTCGAGCAAGTTCATCGGTTTATCCGCGATCGCCTCACTGACCGCTTCAAGGACGAGGGCGCCTCGGTCCGAATTCTGTATGGCGGTTCGGTAAAACCTTCCAACGCCGCCGAGCTGATGGCGGTGCCGAACGTCAATGGCGCGCTGGTCGGCGGCGCCAGCCTGAAGGCC
Source organism: Tardiphaga sp. (assembly GCA_014377915.1). Next base: position 1,856 of record JACMOT010000593.1, on the reverse strand, counting down.
GCGGATTTTCTGGCGATCGCGGCGGGGTGTCGATAGCGCCTGCCGCCGGTTGGCAATTTGCCTGCTGGGGCGCTGCTCGGCTTCGATCCGAAACGCGATCAAGCGTTCCCTGACGGTCTCGCGTCAAGCCCAGAATTTGATGAGAGCGGCGGTTGCGCCCACTAGCGCTGCACCCGCGATCATGCCGGCGATCACGAGCGGCCAGCCGGATAGTGCGCGGTCCCGGCCGAGCTTCGTTTGTTCAGCGATCAGCCTGTGCTGTTCGGCGGTGAATTTGCGAGTTTCCTCTTGCATTCGCTCAATACGGGCGACTTGCTCCTGAAAATCCATGTTCACGGTAGAGTCGGTCATTTCAGACGTTCTCTCTATCGAACTCTCTGTCGAACTTTGTGAGCACAAGCACATTCGCAAGCTGCGACCATCTTGCTTGCCAGGCATCTTTCTATATTGTTCATGATATGTACTAATTTGGTGCATGGCAACCGATGCTGGGCAGGCGCGGTCTCCCGGGGGTGACAATCCCCCAAGGTATCGTGTAGACAGCACAGGATTCAAACCCCGCAAGCAACCCATGCAGCCGGCCAGCGGCGCAGTGTGCTTGTGATGGAAGGACCCGATGCAAAGCGTCATTATCGTTATTCACCTCATGATCGTGGCGACCCTGATCGCGGCGGTGCTGCTGCAGAAGTCTGAAGGCGGCGGCCTTGGCGTCGGTGGCGGCGGTGGTGGCGGCTTCATGTCGAGCCGCGGCACGGCCAATCTGCTGACCCGGACCACCGGTATTCTCGCGGTCGGTTTCTTCGTCACCAGCCTGTTCCTGTCCTGGCTGGCCGGCTACGAGCGCAAGCCGACATCGATCATCAACGGCACCAGTGCGCCGGTCTCGCAGCCCGGCAGCCCGATGGTGCCGCCGACCTCGGGCGGCTTGCTCGATTCGCTGAAGAAATCGGACGAGCAGCAGGCGCCGTCGGGCCCGCAGGCGCCGCGTTCGCAATAAAGCACAGGCGCTATGCGGGACGGGGGCTACCGTCCCGCATCAACAGTCCTCATCAAGGGGCTGTAATCATGTCGATATCGAAGTCACCCACAGCCTGTCCAACATTCGGCGGAAGGTTGCGATTCGCTTTTGCGAATCGGTTTGCGAGCCTTAAAGGTTGAACCCCATGGCGCGGTACATATTCATCACCGGCGGCGTGGTTTCCTCGCTCGGCAAAGGTCTGGCTTCAGCGGCGCTCGGCGCCCTGCTGCAGGCGCGCGGCTACAAGGTCCGTCTGCGCAAGCTCGACCCCTATCTCAACCTCGATCCTGGAACGATGTCGCCGTACCAGCACGGCGAAGTGTTCGTCACCGATGACGGCGCCGAGACCGATCTCGATCTCGGCCATTATGAGCGTTTCACCGGGCGTCCGGCCACCAAGGCCGACAACATCACCACTGGCCGGATCTACCAGGACATCCTCACCAAGGAGCGGCGTGGCGATTATCTCGGCGCCACCATTCAGGTCATTCCGCACGTTACCAACGCCATCAAGGATTTCATCCTCGACAGCAACGATGACTATGATTTCGTGCTGTGCGAGATCGGCGGCACCGTTGGCGATATCGAGGGCCTGCCGTTCTTCGAGGCGATCCGACAGATCAAGAACGATCTGCCGCGCGGCGATGCGATCTACCTGCATCTGACGCTGCTGCCCTATATCCCCAGCGCCGGCGAGCTGAAGACCAAGCCGACCCAGCATTCGGTCAAGGAGCTGCGCTCGATCGGCATCCAGCCCGACATTTTGCTGTGCCGCTGCGACCGCGAGATTCCGAAGGAAGAGCGCCGCAAGCTGGCGCTGTTCTGCAATGTGCGCGAG
>JACMOT010000592.1 GCA_014377915.1 Tardiphaga sp. | reverse complement strand
CGACCGGCGCCGGTGCCGGCGCCGCCACGACGGCCGGTTCGACATGGGTAGGGACTACCGATGGCGACAGGATTGGCTCGACGCGCGTCGGCGCGGCGACGCCGCCCTTGGGCGGCACGAGGCGCGGCGCGGTCATGCGCAGCAATTCGCCGGTCATGACGCTGCCGGCGGTGAGCATCAAGGTCGCCAGCGTCGCAATCAGCACGATCGGCAGCTTTTTCGGATAGGCCGGGGTATTGGAGACGATGGCCCGCGAGATGATGCGGCCGTCGGCCGGCGCGGCCTCGATGTTCTCGCGCGTCGTCGCCTCGCGATATTTGGCCAGATAGGATTCGAGCAAATCGCGTTGCGCCTTGGCCTCGCGTTCCAGCGCGCGCGCCTGCACGTCCTGACCATTGCTGGACGTGGCCTGCCGCTTGACCTGTTCGAGGCTGCTGCTCAGGCCCTCGACACGGCCGGCCGCGATGCGGGCGTCATTCTCCAGCGAGCGCGACAGCTTGGCCGCTTCCTCGCGGAGCTGGCGGTCGAGATCGGTGAGCTGGGCCTTCAGCTCCTTGATGCGCGGATGACCATCCAGCAGCGTCGACGACTGTTCGGCCAATTGCGCGCGCAACGTGACGCGCTGCTCGGACAATCGCCGGATCAGTTCGGAATTCAGCACCTCGGAGGATTCGATCGGCCTGCCGGACTGCATCATGTCCTTGATCATCCGCGACTTTGATTCCGCGTCCGACCGCAGCGCGCGCGCATTGTTGAGCTGGGTGTTAATCTCGCCGAGCTGCTGGTTCGACAGTGAGGTATTGTTGGTACCAATGAAAAGACTGGACTTGGAACGAAAATCCTCCGCGCGCGATTCCGCTTCCGCGACCTTCTTGCGCAGGCTGTCGATTTCACCGGACAACCACTGCCCAGCGGACTTCGCCTGCTCCTGCCGCGCGCCCTGCTGCATCGTCAGATAGCCGTCGGCGATGGAATTGGCGACCCGCGCCGCCAGTTCCGGATCGTGCGACTGAAATTCGATTACCATGACGCGCGACTTGTCGACGGCGTAGGCGGTCAGCCGCTCGAAATAGGCATCGAGCACGCGTTCTTCCGGCGTCAGCGAAAACGGATCGCGCCCAATCCCGAACAGCGCCAGCAGACTCTTCACCGGCGACATGCCCTGCAGCACCGGATCGAATTCCGGACGATCCGCCAGCTTGTTCTTCTTGATGATCTCGCGGGCGAGGTCGCGCGACAGCAGCAACTGCACCTGGCTGGTGACCGCCTCGGCATCCAGCGAGGTCCGCTCTTCATTGCGCTCGCCATTGGGGCGCAGGAAGATGTTTTCGCGGCCATCGATCAGGATGCGGGCTTCAGACTTGTAGCGCGGCGTGATGAGATTGACCGCTGTAAGCGCGAGCACGCCCACGAGCAAGGTCGGAACCAACACCCGCGCCTTCTTGCGGCGCAGCGCCTGCCATAACGCATGCAGATCGACGTCGCCGAGTTGCGGCGATGGCTGCACCGCGTTTCCGGAGGCCGTGACATCACGACCAGGCCGAGTGGCCTTTGGCGCAACCGAGGCCTCGAAGGCCGGGGGCGCCACGGCCGAAGAGACGGATTTCTTATCCGCACCCGCACGCCAGAATGCCAAACGCATCGCATACTCCTACCGGACGCTCCCGCGCCTACTCAACAGCTCTGATTAAAATCGATTAAGGTTGCCGCGCGGTTAATTCGGCGCGCCGATACCAGATATACGTGCATCGCTGCGCGCGATCACCTTTTGTTAACCACGAAGCCTGCTATTGAACCTGGTGTTTGTGAGTTTGCCAGATGCGATGCGCGCGCACCATATTCTCCTGTGTCCTGGGCATGCTGGCCCTGTCCGGCGGCATGGGACGCCCGCGTCCTGTGGCCGCGATGCCAGCCGCCGGCAGTCTTGATATCATGACCCATGGCCAGACGGCGGCGCGACGCACGCCAGTGGCCGCGCCTGCGCGGATCAACGAGCCCGACGACCACCTTGATGCCGGCTATCGGCTGCGCGTTCTGGTCTACGGCCAGGAAGGCCTCACCGATACCTGCGCGATCGGCGTCGACCGCGCGATCCCCCTTTCCCATCTCATCCTGAAGGGATCGCGGCACGCCATGGTACCGCTCGGCACGCCGGTCAGCTCCGACGATACGGTTTTAATCGACGAAGGATGGTTGTGAACATGGTAGCCAAGACCGATAAGCCGCTGCGCATCCTTCACGCCGTCCGGGCACCGGTGGGCGGGATCTTTCGCCACATCATCGACCTCGCCAATGGCCAGGCCGAACGCGGACACGAAGTCGGCATCATCGCCGACAGCCTGACCGGCGGCGACCGCGCCGCGGCCGCATTGGCCGAGATCGCGCCGCGGCTGACGCTTGGCGTGCATCGCCTGCCGATCCGCCGCGAACCGCATCCGACCGACGTGATCGCGTGGCGCCGGTTCATGCAGATGGTCCGTCAGATCCAGCCGGACGTGCTGCACGGCCACGGCGCCAAGGCGGGCGCCTTCGTGCGTCTGAAGGCAGCATCGAACAACACGATCCGCGTCTATACGCCGCATGGCGGCTCGCTGCATTATCCGCCGGACACGCTGAAGGGCGCGTTCTACGCCCGTCTCGAACGCTGGCTGATGGAGCGCACCGAATTGTTCCTGTTCGAGAGCGCGTTCGCGCGCGACACCTTCCAGCGCGTGATCGGCAAGCCGACCGGCCTGGTGAACTGCGTCTTCAATGGCGTGACGGCGGCTGAATTCGATCCGGTCAAACTTGCTGACGATGCCACCGACCTCGCTTATGTCGGTGAATTTCGTCACATCAAGGGCGCCGATCTGCTGATCGATGCCGTGGCACGGCTGCGCGCCGAGGGCCGGCCGGTGACGTTGACGCTGGGCGGTGACGGTGAAGAAACCGAAGCGCTGAAGGCGCAGGTGCACCGCTTGGGGTTGACCGACGCCGTCCGCCTGATCGGTCACGTCAAGCCACGCTACGGATTTTCGCAAGGCCGTCTGCTGGTGGTTCCGTCGCGCGGCGATTCGATGCCCTATGTGGTGATCGAAGCCGGCGCCGCTGGCATACCGATGATCGCCGCCCGGATCGGCGGCATTCCCGAGATCTTCGATACCCACACCGACGCGATGTTTACCCCCGCCAGTGCCGTGGCGATGGCTAGCGCCATTGCCGCCTCGCTCGACCATCGCGAAGCGACGCTTCGGCGCGCCCAGGCGCTGCGCCAGCGCATTTTCCTGCACTTTTCACAGAACGCGATGGTCGACGGAATTATTGAGGGTTACCGCCGGGCGATCGCCCGGCATTAACTCTTCTTAACCTGTAACCAAATCTTTCGAATTGTCCGCTATACGGCCGAAAAAGTAATAAGCTCTGCGCAGCCATTCTCGTGCAAGCCAAGCAGACGGAATGTTCACGTGGAACCTATCAACGCACGCTCGATGCTTGACGCCGCGACGACCGCGGCCCCAGGCCAACGCCAGTTCGAACGTCGCCGACGGCTGACGCCGGCGGCGCTCGCTGTTGCCAACGAGAAAGTCCGCTCCGCCTATTCGCCAATCGTCCTCACGGGTGCCGTGCGCCTCGCTGATTTCATCGTCCTCACGCTCGTCGGCATCGCGATCTATCTGGCGCACGTCGCCCGCACCGACGGCTTCTCCTGGGAATATATCGCGGCTATCGTGGCCATCGCAGTGATGGCCGTGATCGCGTTCCAGGCCGCCGATGTCTATCACGTCGAGGCGTTCCGTGGACGGGTTCGACAGCTAACCCGGATGGCCTCGGCCTGGGCTTTCGTGTTCCTGCTGTCGACCGGAATCACGTTCCTGGCCAAATTCGGCAGCTCGGTGTCGCGGGTCTGGCTGTCATCCTTCTTCATCGTCGGGCTGTTTGCGATGATCGCACAACGGACCGTGCTGCGCATGCTGATCCGGCGCTGGGCGCTGCAGGGCCGGCTGGCGCGCCGCACCATCATCGTCGGCGCCGACAGCAATGGTGCGAGCCTGATCAAGGAGCTCAACAGCCAGGAAGATTCCGATCTTCAGATCCTCGGCGTGTTCGATGATCGCAACGACAAGCGTTCGCTTAACACCATTGCCGGCAGTCCGAAGCTCGGCAAGGTCGATGACATCATCGAATTCGCCCGCCGCACGCGTATCGATCTGGTGCTGTTCGCGCTGCCGATCTCGGCCGAGACCCGTATCCTGGAAATGCTGAAGAAGCTGTGGGTGCTTCCGGTCGACATCCGGCTGTCGGCGCACACCAACAAGCTGCGCTTCCGGCCGCGCTCCTATTCCTATCTCGGAAAGGTACCAACCCTCGACGTGTTCGAGGCACCGATCACCGACTGGGATCTGGTGCTGAAATGGACCTTCGACCGCATTGTCGGCGGGCTGATCCTGCTGGCCGCGCTGCCGCTGATGGGGCTGGTGGCGCTGGCGATCAAGCTCGACAGCCCGGGCCCGGTGCTGTTCCGGCAGAAGCGTTTCGGTTTCAACAACGAGCGCATCGACGTCTTCAAGTTCCGCTCGCTGTTTCATGACCAGGCCGATCCGCTGGCCAAGCAGGTCGTCACCAAAAACGACTCGCGCGTCACCCGAATTGGCCGGTTCATCCGCAAGACCAGCCTCGACGAACTGCCGCAGTTGTTCAACGTCGTCTTCAAGGGCAACCTGTCGCTGGTCGGTCCCCGCCCCCACGCCGTGCAGGGCAGACTGCAGAGCCAGCTGTTCGACGAGGCCGTGGACGGCTACTTCGCCCGCCACCGCGTCAAGCCCGGCATCACCGGCTGGGCCCAGGTCAATGGCTGGCGCGGCGAGGTCGACAGCGAGGAGAAGATCCAGAAGCGCGTCGAGTTCGACCTCTACTACATCGAGAATTGGTCGGTGCTGTTCGACCTCTATATCCTGGTGAAGACGCCGATCGCGCTGATGACCAAGAACGAAAACGCGTATTAGCGATCGGCGGCGTGCCAGCCGCGGACCAGAGTGTTTCGTCAAGCTGCGTTTCCCGGCTGGCTGAAAAGCGGGGCTTCGGCTCAGTGGAGCCATACATCGGATGGCATCGCTTCCCGGGAACGCGACAACGCTGGTGGCGGCCCCCCTACACCACTCGTCAATACAGCCGCGCTAGTGTCGGGGCATCATGACGATCACCGCCGCGGCCGATCAGCTTTATGACCACCGCGCCGCACCGCCCGCCGTGGCGGTGCTGCAGCGCGCCTTGCTGTGGTCGATCGGGTTCGGCGGGGCCATCGTGCTGATCGAACCCAGCCCCTACGAGATTGCCATCCTCACCGCGATGGTGGTGTTCTTCGCCACCGGCCTGCGGATGCGGCTGGCATTCATGCCGCTGCTGCTGCTGCTGTTCCTGGTCAATCTCGGCTACACGATCTGCGCCGCCTATCTGCTCGACCGGACGCCGATCATCAACTGGATCCTGACGTCCTGGTACATGGCGGCGACGGCGATCTTCATCGCCCTGGTGCTGTCCGAGGACACCGCGGCGCGGCTCGATCTACTGCGCCGGGGCCTGGTCGCCGGCGCGCTGGTGGCGTCACTGTCCGGCACCGCCGGCTATCTGCATCTGATCCCGGGCGGCGGCGAATTGTTCACGCTGTATGGCCGCGCCGCCGGCACCTTCAAGGACCCCAACGTGCTCGGCGCGTTCCTGGTGCTGCCGGCCCTGTTCGCGCTGCAAGGCGTGGTGTCCGACGGGTTCGGCAAATCGCTGCGCAGCGCCGTCGCGCTTGGCATCATCGCACTCGCCGTGCTGCTGGCGTTCTCCCGCGCCGCCTGGGGCCTGCTCGCCGTCACCTCGGCCTTCATGCTGTTCCTGATGGTGCTGACCAGCCCGTCGCACAAGCAGCGCACGCGCATCATCGGGATGGCGGTGCTGGCGGTGCTGGTCATCACGGTGGCGCTGGTACTGCTGCTGCAGTTCGATTTCTTCGCCGATATGTTCAGGCAGCGTGCCAGTTTCGACCAGAAATATGACGAGGGACGCTTTGGCCGGTTCGGCCGTCATCTGCTCGGCGCACAAATGGCGCTCGATCTGCCGTTCGGCATCGGCCCGCTGCAATTCACCCGGTTCTTTCCGGAGGATACCCACAATTCCTATTTGAACGCCTTCATGTCCGGCGGGTGGATTTCCGGCATCTGCTATCCGGCGCTGGTCTTCACCACCGCGCTGCTCGGGTTCCGTTACATCTTCGTGCGTGTTCCGTGGCAGCGGCCCTATCTCGCGGTATTCGCGGCCTTCCTCGGCACGGTCGGGGAAGCCTTCATCATCGATACCGACCACTGGCGCCATTTCTGGATGATGCTGGGCGCGATGTGGGGCATGTTCGCCGCCACTCACCAATACATGGCGAGCCGGCGATCACCGAAGCTGCCGGAGCCAATTCCGACCGCGTGCTGATGTCGTCGCGTCAAACGAAAACAGCCCCGCTTGCGCGGGGCTGTTTTACGAGACACTGAACCGATCAGCGGTTGATGATCACGGTGCGACCGCGCGGGCCGCGCGGACCACGATGATCCCAGCCGCGACGCATCGGGCGACGGAATTCGTTGCGGCCATGGCGGTAACCGCCACCATGATAGCCGCGGTGGCCACCATTGCCGATCTGCACGCTGATCCCCTGGGCCGCCGCCGGAGCGGTCGGTACAGCGATGTACAGCAACGCGGCGGCGGCGAGTGCGGCGAAAGTCTTGATCATTGAATCTCTCTTCCTTGAAAGTGTGCGCTATCAAGTCGCACCCGGCCCGATAGTTCCGCTTGATGGCGGTCATATCCGGAAACATCCCGACGAATACGGCCATCGCAGGTAATATTTAATTAACCACGACGCCGCATGATGAGATCATCCAAACGCGGACCGGATGTACGTCCGCGTCAGATGGCTCGGAGTTTTCACGCTCCGGGCCACTTCCTTTTGGTCGCAGCTTACCGGCGCGGACCAACACCCGTGACCTTCCACAGCGTACAGCTCAGCCGGCCGCCGGCGTCGCGCGCCTCGACGAGTCGTTCGGCCGTGATGTCGTGGGTCTGCCGCAGATGGTGCAGCCAAGCCCGCCCTGACTCGATCACCAGGAATTCCGGATAGGCATTCAGGATCTCCGCGGTCGGCATCACCGATGACAGCCCGGCCCAGCGCCCGATGCGCTGCATCATGTTGTAATCGATGGCGTTGCCGCGCGCCCAGTTCGGATAGTTGATCACCACCTCCCAATCCAGCGGGAAGCGATAGGCATCGGCGTGTTCGGCATAGGTCAGGCGCGGCAACCAGACATGCGGCGAATCGGCAATCACCGGCATGTCGCCGTGGACAAAACCGGCTTCGAACAGTCCGCCTTGCGCATCGAGGCAGGGAATCCGCTCGCGCAACGGACCTTGCACCAGCAGCATCGTGACCAGCAGCGCCGGCGCCGCCACGATGGCGATCGCGCCGAACGCCGCGTCACGGCGCGGAAAACGATGCCGCGCGCAGCGGATCAGCAACTCGGCACACAACAGATGCAACGCGAAGCCGACCAACATCTGCGGCACGAAATAGCGCGGCACGAAGATCGGGACATTGGCGACCGACACCACCCAGATCGAGCCGGCAATGCCGGCCATGCCGAGCGCCAGCAGCGCGAAATAGCGCTGTGGCTGCCAGCGATCGTCCAGCCCGATCGCACGCGGCGGCGCGGCCAGCCCGTGGCGACGGAGCCAGACCATCAGCAACACGATGCCATAGGCCTCGCCGACCGCCAGCCAAAGCGCGGCCTGCGATGGAAACAGGCTGAGCACCAGATCCATCGCGCCGGGCGGCCAGATCCAGCTATAGGGCTGCACGATTTCGGTCTGCCGGATCACGAACGGTATCCAGCACGCCAGCGCCACCACGGCCGGCAGCGTTGCCAACAGTGATGGCAGCGTCGCCCGCCAGCCCCGCCGCACATGGCTGAGCGCGCCAGCCAGAAAGATGCACGCGACATACAGAATGCCGAAACCATGCACCAGCGTCAGCGCGATATCGAGCAACGCCAGCATCGCAACATCGAACAGCCGGCCGCGCTCGATGAGCCGCTGCTGGAACAGCGCCGCGAGCATACCGAGTAGAAAATACAGCGCATAGGCGCGCAGCTCGAGCGCGACGAACACGACATTGTCGTTCAGCGCGGCCAGCAGGAACACCGCGATCCAGCCGGCCAGCGGCGACGCCACGCGCCGCGCGAGGCGATACAGCACCGCGAGGGCGCCTATCGTGACAACGACATTGATCAGCTTCAGAATCACCACGGAGGAAATTGCAGACGGCGTCGCCTGCGTGACCAGCCAGGCGGCGGTCAGATAGAGCGGCGGATTGCCGTCGAGGCCGAGCACGATTCCGGCCCACAATTTTGACAGGCTGTCCGCCCGCAGCAGCGTCACGGTGTAGAGTTCGTCGAGCCAGAGCCGGCCCGGCAGCGCGCGAAACACGAAGATCGCCACGACGAGGCTGGTGATGGCGATCGCCGCGGTCTGCGGCCGCCGCCGCACGCCGCCGATCGCTGAGTCAGTCATTAGAATGCGCGCCTTGAAAAAATACGTGGCTTCAAAAATGCGTGTCGTGAAAAACGGCAAATGGACGGCCGGCCGCGGATCGGAGCCATAACAAATATGGCCATGTGCTCGGGTCACACGGCAAACCGCAATGAAGTGGTCCCGGTTGTCTGAACAGATTTTCCGCGCCGATAAGTGGAGCCTCTGCCGTGGTTAGGCTGCCATGCGGATCGGCAGCAGAGTGAAGTAGGCCTGATCAGGCGTCTGGCCGTCAAGGCTGGAGTGAGGCCTTCGGCCGTTGTAGAAGTTCAGATATTGGCTGACCGATTTCCGCGCCTCGCCTACGCTGTCGTAGGCCCGCAGATAGACCGCCTCGTAATTGATGCTACGCCAAAATCGTTCGACGAACACGTCGTCCCGCCAGACGCCCTTGCCGTCAATGCTGATAGCGATGCCGTTGTCGGGAGCTTCATGCTTCGCCTCGCTATTACTTGACGATGAGCATACCTTCGTCTCGCGCACAAGAGACGGGGGGCGATGGCGCAATCTTAAAAACTACCCCCGATGTAACCCCCGCGCTAAGAACTTTCGTTGGGGGAGAAACGACCTAATTAAGAGAGCCAATTCAGGCTCAAATAGAAGGAGGACGTTCTATGCGTTTTCAGACCCGCAACCACACGATAGGCCTAGGCGGCGTGCTAGCCGCTGCCGTGGTGATAATTGCCACTAGCATGCCTGCCAACCAGGCTCAGGCAAAACAGTGGGCGTGCGGCTCGGTCAATCAACTTACCTGTTATGATCAGCCTTGTAAGATTGGCGATTCAACAAGTACCGATTCAAATACTGGGAAAACCCACTGTGTTGGGGATAAAAAGGCTCGCATGAAAAAAGATGCGAAGCCGGCAGCCCGCATCGACAAAAACGATACCCCTGTTGTTCGATAGTCGACATATATATTTTAGCTCAGCAAAGGCCCGCCAAAGTTTGGCGAGCCTTTGCCACATTCAAGTTAAGATACTACCCAAAATGATCCGGGTGCACCCATTGAATAAATCACATCCTCGACGAGATTGAACATCCGGGGCGCCAGATCGTCCGCCAAAGCGCGACAATCCAGGAGCTGGAGCATTCTGGCGTCTGAAAATTGCTTATTTAAAAAAATTGGTCGGAGCGAGAGGATTTGAACCTCCGACCCCTAGTCTCCCAGACT
>JACMOT010000058.1 GCA_014377915.1 Tardiphaga sp. | reverse complement strand
GCCTTCACCCAGTCGCGGAAGCGCGTGAACACGCTGTTCCAGTGACCGAACGAGGGCGGCAGATCCCGCCAAGGGCTGCCCGTTCGAGCGATCCACAGCACGATCTCGATAAAAAGCCGGTTGTTCTTGCCGCTGCGACCGGGATCGTTCGGCTTGCCGATACAAAGCGGCTCCATCCTCGTCCATTGGGCGTCAGTCAAAACGAATCGGTCCATTCAAAGCTTGAATCACAACCAACACCGGGTGGGAATCCTGAACTCCAACAGACCCTAGCGCATGATTCAATAAGGCCAGACCGGTCGACCAGGCCGGACCGCATCAGCGATCCGCACACTGGCGCCAGTCGGAAGCCTTGCACGCGGCCGGCCATCCACCGCCCAGCGCCATGAACAAGGCCGCGGTGTCCGTCAGTCTGCTGGCCTCGGATTGCACGCGCGTAACGGCGGCGATCAAATAGGTTTGCTGCGCGTTCAGGACAGCCAGCTGGTTGACCTGTCCAAGATTGACCTGTTGCTGCACGATATCAAGGCTGGCTTTCGCCGTCTCCTCGGCGCGCCGCGCCGCCTTGGCGGCGCGGGCATCGGATTGCAAGGCCCGCAATACATCGGCCACATTCTGGAATGCCGTGATCACCGTCGCCCGATATTGCGCTTCGGCCTGATCGAGCGCGGCTTCCGCGGATTTCTGTTTGTTGTAGAGCGTGAAGCCATCGAAAACAGGCGCCGTTGCGCTGGCCACCAGCGTGTAGAATCCCACGCCCGGCGTAAAACTTTCCGCCAGCCGATAGGCGCTCGAGCCACCATTGGCCGACAGCGTGATGTTGGGAAGCCTTGCCGCGATCGCCACGCCGACCAGCGCGCTGGCCGAATGCATATTGGCTTCCGCCGCCCGGACGTCGGGACGTTGATCGACCAATTTTCCCGGCAGGCTGACCGGCAGATTGGCTGGCAGCCGAAGGCTGGCAAGATCGAAGCTCTGCGTAATTTCGTTGGATGGAAACTGGCCGGCAAGCGCCGTCAGTAGATTGCGCTGCTGGGTCAATTGTTTCTCCAGCGGAGGCAGCAATTGCTCGGCCTGCGCAAGCGCCGCATCCTGCGCCAGAACATCAACCTGCGCGGCCTGCCCGAAGTTGAATTGCCGTTTCAGAATCGCCAACAGGTTTCGCTCGATCGCCACGATGCTCTGTACCGCCGCGATCTGGCCACGCAAGGAAGCTTCCTGAATGGCTGTGGTCACCACATTGGTGGTGAGTGCCAGATAGGCCGCCTCGAGCTGAAATAATTGCTGCTCGGTGACGGCGTCGAGGCTCTCCACGGCGCGCAGATTCGCCCCCCATATATCCGGCGCGAAACTGACCGTCAGCTGGTTCGTGTAGAGGCCATATTTGAGCTGCGACGCGGGGTCCGACGACAGATTGTTTGAGAATAATTGGCTCGACGGCGCCGAATTGGCTGTCAGCTGCGGAAATGAAATTCCGCGCTGGGCCTGCGCGTTGAACTGGGCGACCCTGATCGCGGCTTCGGCGCCCTGCAAAGTCGGGTTGTGATCGACCGACAATCGGATGAGGTCGTCGAGCCGACGGGACTTGAACGCCGACCACCAGCGCGCGGAAACATCAGCGCCTTTGAGAAAATGTTGCGCGGCAACGCGGGGCCCGCCAGGGCCGGGATTTGGCGAGACCAGCTTTTCCGGAGTGTAGCCGCCAACGTCGGGCGCCGGCGCCGGTCTGAAATCCGGCCCAACCGCGCAGCCTGACACGGCGGCGGCCATCAGCGACGCCAGCATCGCGTGCCTGCTAGTCCGCCAACAGGCCATGGATGGCAGGGCTGGTTTCCGTGATCGCGCCAAGGCTGTCGCCGCCCGCCTTGAATCAACGCCGCGCATCAGGTGTCCCATCATGCTTCGCCCGCCCCGTCAGCGGCCGGCGAGGCGTTGCGATCAACGGCAACCGGCGCTTCAGCCGCGAGAAATATCTTTCGCAACGCGGGGGCGACAACGAGCAACAACAGAGGCCCGATGAACATGCCTCCCACGACGACCGTTGCGAGCGGTCGCTGCACCTGACTGCCAATGCCATGCGAGATCGCCGCGGGGAAAAGCCCCACCCCCGCCGAGAGCGCGGTCATCAGCATCGGCCGCATCCGCTGCTCAGCGCCGCGAAACACGGCTTCGCCGACATTCATGCCGGCCGCGGTCAGCTCCCTGAAATAAGTGATGTTGAGAATGCCATCCATGACCGCGACCCCGAACAGCGAGATGAAGCCAATGGCGGCGGATACGCTGAAGTCGAGGCCCGCCAGATAAAGCGCGATCAATCCACCACCTATGGCGAATGGAATGCCGGCGACCGCCAGCAGGCTGTCGCGCAACGAATTGAACAGGCCATAGAGCAGAACAAGAATCAGGAGCAAGGTGATCGGGACAACGACCAGCAGCCGGCTCTTGGCGTTCTGCAGGTCCTCGAACTCGCCAGCCCAGAGGATCTGGTATCCATTTGGAAGCACGACATTGGTCCTGACCCGCTCCTGGGCGTCGGTGACCGTGCCACCGAGATCACGGCCGCGCACGCTGAACTTGATGGGAATATAGCGCTGGCTGCGCTCGCGATAGATAAAGGATGCGCCGGTATCGAGGGTGATGCTCGCCAGCTCGCTCAACGGGATGTAGGCATTGATGCCGCTCGGCGTTTGATAGGCGACCTTGACGGTCCGGACCGCGTCGATGCTGTCACGGAATTTCGGATCCAGCCGCACGGCGAGCCCGAACTGGCGATCGCCTTCGAGAATGGTCGTGACCGTCGTGCCGCCCAGCGCCGCCTGAACCACGGTATTGATATCACCGGTATTGAGGCCATAGCGGGCGGCCTTTGCGCGGTCGATCCGGATATTGAGATTGGGCTGGCCAAGCAGCCGGAAGATGCCGAGGTCGGCAACACCTTGCACCCTGGCCATTTCAGCCATCACCTTGACCGCCAGCGACTCCAGCACCTGCAGGTTGGGTCCGACGATTTTGACCGAATTGGCCCCCTTCACCCCCGACAGCGCCTCCTCGACATTGTCCTGGATATATTGCGAGAAATTGAAGCCAACCCCCGGCAATTCCTCAGCAAGCTCCTGCTGCAACTGCTCGGTGAGCTTTTCCTTGCTGAGGCCGGCCGGCCATTGGTCGAACGGCTTGAGCGGCGCGAACAATTCAACATTGGAGAATGGTGACGCATCGCTGCCATTGTCCGGACGGCCGTGCTGCGACACCACGGTCAGAACCTCCGGGTGCCGGAGCATGATCGCCCGCATCTTGCCGGTTGCCTCCGTCCCGGCATCCAGCGAAATCGTCGGCGGCAGCGACGCCCGGATCCAGAAATTGCCTTCCTCGAGAGCGGGGAGAAATTCACTTCCGAGACGCGATGCCGCCAGTACGCTGATCGCCATGAAAACAAGGCCGACAATGACCGCGAGCCTGACGTTGCTCAGCGCCCAGCGCAGCACCGGCGTATAGCCGGCACGCAGGGCCCGCACGATGACCGTCTCGGTCTCCTCGATATGCTTCGGCAGCAGCAGCGAGGCGAGCACCGGGGTCACCGTGAAGGTGGCGAGCAACGCGCCCGCCAATGCATAACCATAGGTCCGCGCCATCGGGCCGAAGATCTGCCCCTCGACGCCCTGCATGGTGAACAATGGCACGAACGCGGTCACCGTGATGGCCGCGGTGAAGAACACCGCCTTGTCGACTTGAACCGCGCTGACAAAAATCAGCCGCAGTCGCTCCGACCATTTCGGACTGACCGTATTGGGACCGGTGGTCGAGGTCGGATCAGCGCCCCAATAGCCTTCGGCGAGGCGCTTCAGAACGCCCTGCCGATGCGCCGGCGATGATTGAAAATTCTGGAAGATATTTTCCATCATGATCACGGCGGAATCGACAATGATGCCGAAATCGACCGCGCCAAGCGAGAGAAGATTGGCGTCCTCGCCCTGCAGAACCAGGATGATGATGGCAAAGAACAGCGCGAACGGAATATTGGCGCTGACGATAATGGCGCTGCGCAGGTCGCCGAGGAATATCCACTGGATCAGGAAAACCAGAAGACAGCCGAATATCAGATTATGCAGAACGGTATGGGTGGTGACGCCGACCAGCGAGCTTCGATCGTAATACGGAACGATCTTCACACCCGGCGGCAGGCTGCCGTCGGCATTCATCTTCTGAACTTCGGTCTCGATCAAGGGGATGATGTCGTTGGTGTGCTGGGTACGCCCCATCACCACGATCGCGGTGGCGACGTCATCCTCCCTGTCCCGCCCCCCGATGCCGAGCCGCGGCACGAATCCGACCGTCACCTTGGCGACGTTCTTGATCTGCACCGGCAGCCCGCCGGATTGGGTCAGAACCACGTTCTCGATATCCGCGACCTTGTAACCCTTGGTGACGTCGTCGGTACCGCCGCTGTCGACCAGACCGATGCCGCGAATATTCACCGACTGCTGGCCGATAGTGATCTCGCGGCCGCCGACATTGATGTTGGAATTTCCCAGCGCGGCGATCAGCTGCGGGACGGTGATATTATAGGCCTCGAGTTTTTGCGTATCCGCTTCGACGACGAACTGCTTGGTGGTCCCTCCCCACGCATTGACCTGAACAACGCCGGGAATCGTCAACAGTCTTCGCGTCACCACATAATCCTGCAGCGTCCGCAGGTTGGTGAGACCGAAATGCGGCGGACCGACCAGTTGATAACGATAGATTTCACCGACCAGGCTGGACTGCTGGATCGTCGGCACCAGATTGCCTGGCAGATTGACGTTCTGCTGCAGGCTGATCGACGCCTGTGTCAGCGCGAAATAATAATCGACCCCGTATTTGAAGGTGACACGGACAAAGGACAGGCCGTAGAACGAGGTCGAACGGATATTGGCGACGCCGGGCGTCGGATAGAGGCCGACCTCCATCGGCACCGTATAGTACTTCTCCATCTCCTCGGCGGACAATCCGGCGGCCTGCGCGGTGATCTCCAGGATCACCGGGGCGGGATTGGGATAGGCCTCGATATTGAGCTTCGCGAAAGCGACCAGCCCCGCGGCGCAGAACACAAAAAGACCCAGCACGACGATGGCACTGCGCGTCAGACCGAACTCAAGAACGGATTTTATCACGAAACCCCCGCGGACGTCTGACCCCACCCAAGGTGAAGCTCAGCCCTCAGCCCCAGTGACGAGCTTGTTGCTCAGGAATATCGCGCCGTCGGTCACCACACGCGCATTCGGTTCAAGGCCTTCGAGAATCTGACTCCAGCCGTCCTGCTGCAACCCGACCCTGACGGTACGCCGTTCAAACCGACGGCGATCGGTGGTCACCCAGACGGTCATCGTGCCGTCGCCCTCCCTGACCAGACCATCCGCCGGCATCGCCAGCGACCGCACCGGCGGTCCGACCTGAATCAGGAAATTCGCAAACATGCCCGGCCGCAACAGATGCTCCGGATCGTCGATTTCGGAGCGTACCAGTTGCCGATGGCTGATCGCATCGATCATCGCGCCAACGGTCGTCACCCGCCCCTTGAAAATTCGATCCGGATAGGCGGGCACCCGGACCTCGACGGGCTGGCCGAGCCGGTAGGACGGCGCGTCGGTCTCAATGACATTCGCGATCATCCACATGGTCGAGATGTCGGCGACCGTGTAGGGTGGCGGCACGGCGCCCGGCTGGCTCAGCAAGCCCGGTGCCGCGTTGCGCGAGATCACAATCCCGGAAACCGGATTGGTCACGACAAGCGTTGAATCGACCTTTCGCTGCAGTAGAATCTGCTCGATGTCCTGGTCCGACTTGCCGAAGATTCGAACGGCGTTCTGCGCCGCCTTGAAGTTACCCTCGGCGGTCTGCTGATCGGAGGTGGCCTGATCCAGATCCTTCTGGGCGCTGCCCCCAGCCCTGACGAGTTGTGTAGCGCGGGCGAGCGTCCGCTTTTGCAGCTCGAGCACCCCGGCGCTCGCCAGCAGCGCCGACTCGGCCTGCAGAAGGTCCGGACTGTCGATGGCGAATAGTACCTCGCCGAACTTGACCTCGTCTCCGATATTGTAGGTGGCCTTGATAATTTTTCCTGGATATTGCGAGGAGACCTGCACCAGCAGGTTCTGATTGAAATCGATCGTGCCGACGGCGGTTTTCAGCAGAACGAAGTCACGCGATTTGACCTCATCGACCCTGATCGAGGTGGCCTGCTTGTCGGATAATTCGACAAAGTCGCGAGGCGCGCTGTCGGCCGGCGCCCTGGCTTCGGAACGCCTGTCGTTCACGACAGTGCCACTCGAGGCGGCCGTGTACCGCATCGCAAAGAAGGCCGCCGCGGCGAAAAGTCCGGCGATCAGAATCAGCCGGCTCCACCCTCGACCTGAACGCGACCAATATCCGCTCATGATACACACGCCTGTTTTGGCGACCCTGAATCAAGAGCCGCACGCCACGCCTCACCGCCAGCGTCAGGCGCAAGACAATCCGCCACGGACGCGCCCTTGCGGCCCGCCTGCTTGCGTCGTGCTGCCGTCGGGAACGTCCACGGCCGGATGCGGCGGAGTAGGCATCTACCGGGCGAGCGCTGTCAGGTCGTGACGGCGGATCGCCTCACTGCGGTACAACGCCCGGCTTACAGCAGCCTTACATCGGGTTTGATTTCAGCAGAATTTGATGGCGTCCGCCGACAAAATGACAACCTGCTGTCGCGGGACACTCGATCCCGCGATTGGATATCGGCGTTATGCGATTGCTTGTGGTGGAAGATAACCAGGCGTTGGCGGAATTGCTGTCGAAGGGCCTGCAGAACGCCGGCTATGACGTGGACATGCTAGGCACAGCCACCGACGCCTCCGTCGCCTTGGCGACAATGTCCTATGCCGCGATGATCCTTGACCTTGGACTGCCCGACGGCGATGGCCTGACCATTCTGCGCGAACTCCGGCATCGCAAGGAATCACTCCCCGTCCTCGTACTGACGGCCCGGGGCGGGCTTCACGATCGCATCAACGGCCTGCGAAGCGGGGCCGACGATTACCTCGTCAAGCCATTCGCGCTGGAAGAGCTGATCGCCCGCCTCGAGGCGCAATTGCGCCGACCCGGACAGATGCTGGGCAATTCATTGCGCATCGCCAACCTGGATTTTGACTCGCGCAACCGGCAGGCCGCGGTGGACGACGTTCCGCAAATGCTGTCGTCGCGCGAGACCGCGGTGCTCGAGCTGCTGATGCGCGGCAAGGGACGCGTGGTTTCGAAAAAACAGGTCGAGGACCATCTGTTCGGACTATCGGGCGAAGTGGCTTCCAACGCCGTTGAAGTCTATGTCCACCGGCTCAGAAAGCAATTGTCGGAGAACGGTGCGAGGGTTCAGATCCATACGATCCGTGGCGTGGGTTATCTTATCGGCGAGCAAAAGCCGTGATCCAGTTCAGGTCGATCATCTCACGGATCATCATTCTGCATGTCATTGCCGTCGCGGTGACGTCGATCGTCCTGTCACTGGCGCTAGCCTGGCTGCTGAACCGGGCGACGAACAATATTCATAATGAGGCCATGGAGTCGCAGGCGGCTTCCGTCGCCCACCACCTCCGGATCAATGCCGATGGCGGCCTGTCGCTGGACCTGCCGCCAGAACTACAGGGTCTGTATTCGCAACCCTATGGCCGGTATTCCTACGCCATCATCGATGACCAGGGACGCGTTGTGATCTCCTCCCTCGGCGATCACGGCGCGCTGTTTGCGTCGGACCCGCGCGCCGCCGGCGTCGGATTGCTGTGGACACGGGGCGTCGACGCGGCCATCTCCGGCGTCAGCATGCGGAAAATCGTGAGCGGCAAACCATACTGGATCCAGGCCGGCGAAGACCTCGCCAACCGCGATGTCATCATCGACGACATTTTCGCCGACTTTTACAGGAATCTCGGTTGGGTCATCCTGCCCATCCTGCTGGCGTTGCTCGTCATCGACATTTCTATTTTTCGGCGCGCGCTGCGGCCCTTGCGCGAGGCCTCCGAGATCGCGAAACATATCAGCCCGACCAGAACGGACGTCCGGTTACCCGAGGCGGCGATCCCGAGCGAAGTCCGCCCGCTCGTCGTCGCCGTGAATCACGCGCTGGATCGACTGGACACGGGATTTCGCATCCAGCGCGAATTCACCGCGGATGCCGCCCATGAATTGCGGACCCCACTCAGCATTCTCGCGACCCGCGTCGATACGCTGGAAGACCGCGGCGTCGCCGCAGCGCTGCGCCATGACATCGCATCGATGGGCCATATCGTCAGCCAGTTGCTGGATATTGCCGAACTGGAGGCCTTCATCATTGAGCCGAATGCAAGGGCCGATCTGCGCGAGGTCTGCGCCGAGGTCATCCAGTTCATCGCGCCGCTGGCGTTGTCGCAACGCAAGGACATTGCGCTATCCGGTTGTAGCGACGCCGTCTGGATCCGGGGAAGCGCCGAGATGCTGAAGGGGGCGATGCGAAACCTCGCCGACAACGCTCTGCGGCACAGCACCGAGGGCAGCGTCGTTGAGTTCACGGTTCAGGACAACGGAACGGTTCGCGTCTGCGATCAGGGTCCCGGCATATCGGAGGAGCAGCGGGAACTGATCTTTCGACGGTTCTGGCGGGGGGATC
>JACMOT010000591.1 GCA_014377915.1 Tardiphaga sp. | reverse complement strand
GAGCCCGGATTTTTCGATCGCCGCCTTCAAGGGTCAGCGGCTCAGCCTGCGCGACTGGAACTGGCAGCTGCGGCAGCCGATCCTGCTCGCCGACGGCCGCATGGTGGTGTCGGTATCGCCACAAGAAGGCTTTCTGCATCAGGTCTCGGAACTCGACACGCTCGGCGTCGACCGGCCGGAGACGAAATGCAACTTGAAATGAGCGCGGACATGAACAACAGCAGTGGAGCGACAGCCCCACCCCGTCATTGCGAGGAGCCCTTGCGACGAAGCAATCCAGCCTTCGCTTGCGGCTTGCTGGATTGCCGCGTCGCTTCGCTCCTCGCAATGACGGGGCTGGTGCCGGCGATCCGCCGCCTCGGTGTGATGACGATACTCGTTGTTTTTGCCGCAACGCCGGCCAGCGCCTACATCGCCTATGTCTCCAACGAAAAAAGCAACACCGTCTCGGTGATCGATACCGAGAGCTGGACGGTGATCAGGACCATCAAGGTCGGGCAGCGACCGCGCGGCATCGACTTCACCCGTGACGGCAGATCGGTGCTGGTCGCGGTCGGCGATGACGACACCATCGAGGTCATTGACGTCGCAAGGCAGGAAGTGGTCGACACCCTGCCCTCCGGCCCCGATCCCGAATTGTTCGTACAGGATGCAGAAGGCAGGCTGCTGTACGTCGCCAATGAGAACGACAACACCGTGACCATCATCGACATCGCCCGCCGCGCGCGGCTGGGCGAAGTGCAGGTCGGCGTCGAGCCGGAGGGCATGGCGATCAGCCCCGACGGCAAGATCCTGATCAACACCTCCGAGACCACCAACATGGCGCATTTCATCGACACCGCGACGCGGCAGATCGTCGCCAATGTGCTGGTCGATGGCCGGCCGCGCTTCGCCGAATTCAAGCGCGACCATTCAGAATTATGGGTGTCGGCGGAGATTGGCGGCACCGTGACCATCATCGATCCCGCGAAGCGTGAAGCCACCGGCAAGATCAGCTTTGCGATTCCGGGGCTGCGGCGCGAGGCGATCCAGCCCGTGGGCATCGGGATGACGAAAGACGGCAAGACCGCCTTCGTGGCCCTGGGACCGGCGAACCGCATCGCCGTGATCGATGCCGTCACACATCAGGTAACAAAATATCTGCTGGTCGGTCAGCGCGTCTGGCACATGGCGTTCACGCCGGATGAGAAATACCTGCTGACCACCAATGGCGTCTCCAACGACGTCTCGGTGATCGACGTCGCGGCGCTGAAAGTGATCAAGACCATCCAGGTCGGCGAGCTGCCCTGGGGCATCGCGATGGCACCGCCATGATTCAGATCCCCACCCCCCTTGGCCGATCGCCCGCGCCGCGCGCCGCCGCATCCGGCATCGCCGCGCTCTCGATCGAGCACGTCACCCATCATTATGGACCGCGCGTCGCGCTCGACGATGTCAGCCTCGCCGTCGCGCCGGGAATGTTTACCGCTTTGCTCGGCCTCAACGGCGCCGGCAAGAGCACGCTGGTGGCGCTGGTCACGCGGCTGTTCGGCATTCAGCGCGGCACCATCGGCATCTTCGGCCATGACATCAGCCGCGAGCCCGGCGAAGCGCTGCGCGGACTTGGCGTCGTGTTCCAGCCGCGCACGCTCGATCTCGGTCTGTCGGTGCAGCAGAACCTGCTCTACCACGCCGCCCTGCACGGCATCGGCCGCCGCGACGCGCGAACGCGCGCCGCCGAAATGCTGGCGCAGGTCGGCCTCGGCGATCGCCGCGCCAGCACGGTCCGCGACCTGTCCGGCGGCCAGATGCGGCGGCTGGAGATCGCGCGCTCACTGCTGCACCGGCCGCGGCTGTTGCTGCTCGACGAGCCGACCGTCGGCCTCGACGTCAAGGCGCGGGCCGAGATGCTCGGCCATGTCCACGCGCTGGTTCACGACCATGGCATCGCGGTGCTGTTCGCCACCCATCTGTTCGACGAGATCGCCGAGAGCGATCAGCTCGTCGTGCTGCATCAGGGCCGGGTGCTGGCGTGCGACGCGCTGCCCGCCGTGCTGGCTCAAAGCGGCGCGCGCGACCTGCATTCGGCTTTCATGCGGCTGACCGGCGCCGCCGCGGACCGTTCAGGAGCAGGCCCATGACCGTCGCAGCCCTCCCGCTACGGACCGGTTTCACCCTCGCGCAATACGCGGTGTGCCTGCAGGGCATCGTCTGGCGCGAGGCGCTGCGCTTCCTGCACCAGCGCGAGCGCTTCGTCTCGGCGCTGGTGCGGCCATTGGTGTGGCTGTTCATCTTCGCCGCCGGCTTCCGCCAGGTGCTGGGGATTTCGATCATCCCGCCCTATGAGACCTACATTCTCTACGAGGTCTATATCACGCCCGGATTGATGGCGATGATCCAGCTGTTCAACGGCATGCAATCATCGCTGTCGATGGTCTATGACCGCGAGATGGGCAATATGCGCACGCTGTTGGTCAGCCCGATGCCCCGCGCCTATCTGTTGTTCTGCAAATTGCTGGCCGGCACCGCGGTGTCGGTGCTGCAGGTCTTTGCGTTTCTCGCCGTGGCGTGGTTCTGGGAGATCGAGCCGCCGCCGCTTGGCTATCTCACCGTGCTGCCGGCCCTGCTGCTCACCGGGCTGATGCTTGGCGCCCTGGGCATGCTGATCTCCTCGGGCATCAAGCAGCTCGAGAATTTTGCCGGCGTGATGAATTTTGTCATCTTCCCGATGTTCTTTGCGTCCTCCGCGCTGTACCCGCTGTGGCGCGTGCGGGAGGGCAGCCCGATGCTGGCGTGGCTGTGCGAGTTCAATCCCTTCACCCATGCCGTCGAACTGATCCGCTTCGCGCTCTATGGCCGGCTCAACGGCATGTCACTCGCCATCGTCGCCGGCTGCACCGCCGTGTTCATGGTCGGGGCGGCGCTGGCCTATGATCCGTCGCGCGGCATCGGCCGCCGCGGTCCCGCGGGAGGCGAGACATGAAGTGGTGTGTCGGTTTGGCTGTACTGCTCGCGACGATTGCCATGAACCCGATCGCCCGCGCCGCCGATCCACGCTACCCCGACT
>JACMOT010000590.1 GCA_014377915.1 Tardiphaga sp. | reverse complement strand
GGCGCTGGTGCTGCCCCGCTGCAACACCGAAGGGATGACGCTGCACCTCGCCGAGATCGCCGCCGCCGTCGCGCCGGGCGCGCATGCTGTGCTGCTCCTCGATCAAGCCGGATGGCACCTCTCGGCGGGCCTCGTCATTCCCGGCAACATCACGCTGCTGCCGCTGCCGGCGAAATGCCCCGAGCTCAATCCGGTCGAGAACGTCTGGCAGTTCATCCGCGACAACTGGCTGTCAAACCGCATCTTCAAATCCTACGACGACATCCTCGACCATTGCTGCTTCGCATGGAACCGCCTCACCGATCAGCCGTGGCGCATCATGTCCATCGGACTGCGAACATGGGCGCATGGGTGAAGATCAATGAGAGTTGGTATTAGTCGGTATCGTCGGCGCATTTCTTGTGTATGTTCGCAAGTACCAACGCTGGTCAGCCACTCGGAGCAAGGCGGTCGATCCGAATGTTCGACCATCGCAATAGACGATCCGATTTATCGGTCTGAGCAGCAGGCGCATTCAATAGAAATGGCCCCGGCGGTCGCCCGCCGAGGCCATTGCCAAACTTCTCGTGCGGTTACATCCGGCTGCTGTAGCGTGACCGCTCGGCCATCGACTCATCCGCAGAATAGGCAGGAGCTTTGTCGTCGAAGCCGGACCAGCCGCCGGCCCGATAGGCCGATCCGCGGGTCGCAGCATCGACCGCGTTGTAGCGGTTGAACATCTCAGCCGCGTTGCCGGCCAGCGCATCGGGCACCTTCGCGCTGACCAGTGTGCTGCCGCGACGGACGCCCTCAGAGTAGACGTGCGCCTCTTCGTCGGTGTGGCCCGAGTTCTTGAGCGCGCCGACGATGCCGCCCGTAGCCGCACCACCCGCGGCGCCGATGCCGGCGCCGGTCGCTGTTGCCAGCAGCCAGCCCGCGGCGACCACTGGCCCCAAGCCCGGAATTGCCAGCAAACCGAGGCCTGCGAGCAACCCGCCGGCACCACCGACCAACGCACCCGTGGTCGCGCCGCGGCTAACGTCGCCGCGATCATTGGCATGGCCGACCGCGCGAGCCGTCTCATGCCCGGCAACAGCGGCGTTGGTCCCGACATCATTGTGCCCGGCTAGGGCATCACCATGGGTGCCCGCGGAATCGTTGGCGACGATGCTGATGTCGCTGTGGGGAACACCCATCGCTTCGAGGTCGCGCACCGCATTGTCGGCGTCGCTATAATGGTCGAACAATCGTGTCAGGGTCTTGGTCATTGGTTCTCTCCCAGGAAACAGCGCTTAGCGCTCGGTGATGTTGCCTTTGAAATCGAGGCCGACGGTGACGGTCTTCCCGCCCTTCGTCGCCGAGCCGGTCCAGACGCCGTCGGCATCCTTGGTCAGTCCCGAAACGGTGTAACCAGCCTTCGCCAGCCGGTGGATCGCCTGCTTCTCGGTGAAGGAATTGCGCCCCTTGGTCGCCGACGTCGTCGTGTGCGGCGCACTGTCCTTGACCGCCGGATTGCCGACGGTTTTGGTCGCCTGGGCGAACGCCGGCCCGGCGGCGAGCGCGACGACGCCCGCGATGATAAGATGATGACGCATGGGCCTACTCCATTGTGGTGTTGGTTGAACGTTCTGCGCCGGATTAGGACGCATCGCAGGCGGATATATTTGACTTGCGAAATCATCGGCGGTGATTTGGCCGAAGCAACGCGAACTCGGCGCTCGCTCAGTCCTTGTCGTCGCTGAACTCGTCGTCAGCGGGACCGGTGATGCCAGATCCCTCAGCACGCAATTCGTATCGGATCGCCATCTCGAGATGGAGCGTGCGGACGCGATCGTCGGTAGCTTCCTCAGCAAGGAACCGTGCTTCTTGCGCCATCTTGAGAAAGTACGACTGGCGATCTTCAGCTTCCACGACGACCCCTTGCGGTTATGCAGGACGACGGTGCCCAGCGGCGGCAAAGCACCGCTGGACTACCTGAGCCACGCAGCAGCGTAGCGCGCATCCTAGTTGCCGACCGAACCGCGCCGAACGAGATTGACGACCAAGAGCAGGATCACCGCGCCGAGCAACGATACGACGAAAGTGCCGATCGTCAGCGGCGAGTTATTGATGACGCCGCGCGACAGGATAAAGCCGCCGTGCAACGAACCAACGATCCCGACGATGATGTTGACGATGACGCCGTTGTTATCGCGCATGATCAGGACGGCAGGTGCTGTCAGTCTAACGATCACTTGTCTCTGGCGGACGCGGGAATGCCAAAGCGGACCTTGGGTTAGCCCATGACTGCCTACCACTCCGCCAGCGCGGCGGAGCGTCGTTCTTCGTAGATATCGCGGCTGACGAGGTGGCGTTCCTGGTTGAAATGGTTGTGGACCGAGGCATGGATGGCGCTGAATTTCTGTAGGGTGTTCATCCTTCGAAACCGCAGCATGGCGCGCTCTCGTCGGCGGAACGGCTGGTGGGAATTCTCGGCGCGGTTGTTCAGCCAGCGGCCCGTCTAGTGGACACCGGCGTTACCGATCTCCATCATCGCAGCGCCGTAGGACCGTAGCTTGTCGGTGACGATGACCCTGGGCTTGCCATGGCG
>JACMOT010000589.1 GCA_014377915.1 Tardiphaga sp. | reverse complement strand
TTTGGCATCGGGCGTCGCGGGCTCGCTGGGCAGCGCCACCGGGCCCGTGCGCGCCGCCATCAGCCGGGTGATCTCGCGCTCGACATAATGCGCCAGCTTGCGCGCGCCGGCGCGGGTGAAATAGACGCCGTCATAGGAGCGCAGCCGGCGGATCTGACCCTCGAAATCCGGCCCTTGCTGCAGAAAGCGGCCGCCCTCATCGACGAAGCCGTCCCAGACATCGACATAGGTGATCCCGGCCCGGCCGGCGGCATCGCGGTACTGGGTGTTGGGATACAGCATGTCGGCCGTTGCCTTGGTGCCGCGCACCGCGGGCAGCCCGACCCACAGCACCGGCACGCCCCTGGCCTTCACGACCGCGATCATCTCCTCGATCTTCCTGCTGTAGAGCTCGCCCCAGCGATCATCGCGGAAATCCGCCACGCCGCCGGCTGCATTCCGCGCGCCGCGCTCGGGGGCGACGATCGAGCCGGGATCGGCAATATCCTGATCGGCATCGTCAGCGGCATTGGTCGGCTCAGAGGTGCCGTCGGGGCGGAGCTTGCCCTTCTTGTCGGCCTTGTCCGGCTCGCGAATGGCGATGCGGTCACTGAGGCCCAGCATCACCACGATGGCGTCGGGCTTCTCGGTGGCCAGGATGGCCTTGGCGGCGGCGGCCCAGTCGGCCGGATCGCCCTTGGGCTGATAGCGCAGCAGGCCGGAGACCGTCTTGTGCTTGCGGATCACGCCCATGTCGGGCTGTTCCGAATAGGCGTCGTCGAGCCCATAGCCAAGCCAGTCGGCCATCGAATCGCCCAGCACCAGCACGTTGCGTTCCGCGGTCGAGTCCCGGCGATCCGAGGCCGGCGCGCGGGAATAGTCCTCGCGCGGCGCCGGCTGGCGTCGCGGCGCCTGTTGCTGGAACGGGGCAAAGAACGGCGTGTCATTACCGCCGAACCAGCCAAAACCACGCTCGCGGGGTTGTTGGCGCTGCGGAGGCGGCGACGGCCGGCCAAAATCGAAAAACTGCGCCGAGGCCGGCGCCACGATGCCGAACAACAGGGTGGCCGCCAGCGCGAATAGGGCGCTCCGCGATAACCAGGGCAAGTTCGGCTTCTGTGACATGCGCCTCGACCGCAACCGATGGGGAGTTCCAGGTCCGTCTATACCCGGATTCAGGCCGCAAGCGGGCAGCCCGCCGCCATCAAGCGTCATGGGCTCGGTTCGTCAAGGGAATATGGCCGTATTGCGGGACAAGGTTAGCGTCTGCGGGTAAGCAGGGGTGGTTTATGCCGCAACGCTATTAGCCCCGACACATCAAGCTCAGCTTCAACGGACACCCTCCTGCTATGTTGGCCCGTTCCCGATTTCGGCCGGAGTCCGATGTGCGATAGCCACGTGCTGTCGCAGAACGGCACCGGCGGATTCGAACGGCTGCACAAGCCGTATTCGATCGAGCAATTGTCCCGCCTGCTGCGCAAGGCCGCGACACGATGGCGGCGCTAGTCTCTTACGCAGGGTCGAGCTGCGCCTTGTAGTCGTCGAGCACGCCCTGCACGCGGTAGCAGCTGGCGGAGTCCGGGGTAAAGGGTTCCCAGCTTTTCAGCTCGACGACGTAGAGCGTGGAATCCTTCAGGCCGCGATTGTATCCGGCTTCGATCTGGCGCCGGTCGGTGGCCGAGAGATAGCGATCGAGCGCCTTGCGCAGCGCCGCGGTCTGTCCCGCCGAGATCAGGTCGCGGGTTTCGCATTGCGTGGCGGCGGCGAAGAACGAGCCGGCGCTGATGGCGACCGCCGGCGGCATCGCCGCAGCAGGTGAGACGGCGATGAGAGTCATGGCGGCGCCCATGACGATGCGGCCGGCGTAGCCGGTGACGAAAGTGATGAGCAAGGCTGGCCTTCGCGCGG
>JACMOT010000588.1 GCA_014377915.1 Tardiphaga sp. | reverse complement strand
GGCCGGCAGCGGACGCCGCGCCATACGAGACGACAGGGGCCTGCGTCGCGCTAGCCGGCATCAATTTGCCGCACTACAACATCATGCCGACGGTCGTGGGCAATTACTGCATCTGCTTCAGCGGCGTCTTTCCGTCACCGGGCTGATCACGCCTGCCGCTTCCATTCACGTCGTTAGCTGTCGCGCTTCAGCGGATCCTGAGGAGGCACTACGTGTCAGACCCGTATATTGGTGAAATCCAGGCCTTTCCATTTGCCCTCGCGGCTCAGGGCTTCAATCAGGCGTGGCTGCCGTGCTTTGGACAATTACTTTCCATCCAGCAGTTCACGCCGCTGTTCTCGCTGATCGGATCGGCTTTCGGCGGTAACGGCACCACCAATTTCGCGCTGCCCAATCTCTCCGGTTCAGTCAGCAACGGCCAGGGCGACGGTCCCGGTCTGCAGCCGCGCGTGATCGGCCAGTCGATCGGTAGCCCGACGGTCAATCTGACCATTGGCGAAATGGCCATGCACACCCACGGACTACGACTGGGGAACAAGACCGCGGCAAACGCCGCGCCCGGTCCCGGCACGTCATCCAACATGGCCGCCATCGATCCCATCTTCAACGGTTTCGTAACGCCGCCGAGCACGACCACACTGGCACCGAACGCCATGACGCCGACGGGGCGGGGGCTGCCTCACGACAACACACAGCCGACCCAGGCCCTCATCTGGTGTATCGCCTATGTCGGTATCTTCCCGAGCTTCAATAATTCCTGATCGCCATGCGCGGCGTGGATGCCGCGGACCCCGCGCCGGTGCTTCGCATCGTCCCACAGGACACGGACGTGCGGCTTCGACCCGCCAGTCCGGCCGACGATGCCTTTGTCGCGAATCTGTTCAAGATCGTGCGGGCTGATGTCTTTGCCGCCGCGCAACTGCCGCCCGCTGTGCTCGATACCATGCTCGATCAGCAGTTTCGCGCGCAGGCCGCGAGCCATGCCGCGCAATTCCCCAATGCGCTGTCATTCGTCATCACCCGCGATGCACGACCAGTTGGCCGCCTGCTGCTACACGTCGATGCGCATCATTGGCACATGGTCGATATCGCCCTGATATCGGCGGCCCGCAATCAGGGGATCGGAACGGGCGTGATCGCGGCGCTGGCGCGCGAAGCAAGAACGCAAGGCGTCCCGCAATTGCGATTGATGGTGCTCGCCAGCAACAGCGGCGCCCTTCGCCTTTATGCGCGGCTCGGCTTTGTCAGTACAGACGCGGCCAAGAGCGGAAGTCATATCATGATGGCGAAGCCGCTCGACGGACAGGCTATCAGCCAGTAGGGCGCAATAGCGAAGCGTATTGCGCCGCGAATCCGAAGAGTGCCGGATGGCGCCGCGCCAATCCGCCCTACGCCTGCTCGGGGTGGAACAGGTATCACAGCTTCCCGCGCCCGACGCCCTCATGGACAAACCCCGTCGCCGCCATTTCCTTCGGCCGGTACACATTGCGCAGATCCACCAGCATCGGCTGCTTCCTCACGGGCTTCAGTCGCGGCAAATCCAGCGCGCGGAACTGGACCCATTCGGTGACGATCACCAACGCGTCGGCGCCGGCCGCGCAATCATGGGCGTCGCTGCGATAGGTGATATCCGGCAGCTCCGCTCTCGCGGCGTCCATGCCGACCGGATCGTACGCGCGGACGGTCGCGCCGAGATCAAGCAGGCCGGTGACCAGCGGGATCGACGGCGCCTCGCGCATGTCGGCGGTGTCGTTGATGAAGGTGATTTTTGTGGCGAGGAAGGCATTCGCGGCATATTTGATCAGCTCGGCGGTGTGCCGCGCGGATATATCCGCATGTGAGCCCGTTTGGCGCGAGGCGGAGGGGCAGCATAAATGGTCACTTGCTTAGGAATTCGCTGACCTGCGCCTTGAGCCAATGAATGAAGCTCCGTGATTTTTTGCCGAGCGCACGATGTTTTGGCCAAGCGACGTAATGCGCCATCGATCTTTGGAAAGGCGCATTGAACAAGGGCACCAGCGAGCCGTCATGCAATTCGTTACGTAGTAAATGTAGTTGCCCCATCGCTACGCCCACGCCTTCCATGGCGGCGTGATAGGTGAGAACCGAACTGGGAAAGCTGACTCCGACATCGGTCAAAAGGTCGGGACGATTCACTGCCATCAACCAGTCGGGCCAGTCGGCGCGACGGTAATGCGAGTGCAAGAGCTGCACCTTGCGCAGGTCATCGAGTTCGACCAACCGGTTTGATTTCAGAAGTTTCGGGCTGCACACCGGCTGGATCAGATCTCTGAACAGCAGTTCGCACTCGACATTTGGCCATTTGCCGGCGCCGAACTGGATCGCGAGGTCCACCTTGTCCTTCTCGAAGTCGATCGGCGCCACGACATTGCTGATGTTCAGCTTGATATGCGGATAGGCAACGTAAAACGACGGCAGTCGCTGAATCAGCCATTTGGCGGCGAAGGTGGTGTAGACGCGGATCTTTAGCGGCTCGGCCTTGCCCGTCGACATCAGGCTGGAGGTGGCGTTGGCGATGATCTGGAAGGCCGGTGCGATCTGGCGTTGAAATTGCTCGCCTTCCGAGGTCAGCCGCAGGCCCTGCCTGTCGCGCTCGAACAGCCGAACGCCGAGAAAACTTTCCAGCGCGTTGATCTGGCGACTGATCGCCGGTTGCGTCACGCGCAGTTCCGCCGCGGCGCGCGTGAAGCTCAATTGGCGCGCCGCGACATCGAACACGTGTAGTGGATTGAGTGGCGGCAGCATCGCGTTGCACCATTACAAAATCTAATCATGTCATAACCATTGTGCAGTTGCCGGTCAAATCTCTGGCTGTGAAACAGGGCCGTTCCTCCAGCCGTGGCGACGATCAATGAACTTTGAGCTTTCTGAAGAACAGCAGTCCTTCGCGACCTCGGTGCGGCGCTTCGCGGAGGCGAATCTCAAGGACGGCGCGCTGGCCCGGGCGCACGATCCGCATTTCCCGTTCGAGACCGCCGGGCTTCTCGCCAGACAGGGGCTGCTTGGTATTTCCTTCAGCGAAGAAGATGGCGGCGCCGGCGGCACATTGTTCGACTCCGTGATTGCGATCGAGCAGATCGCGGCGGTCTGTCCGCGCAGCGCCGATATCGTGCAGGCCGGTAATTTCGGCCCGATCCGTACATTTGTCGAATATGCGACGCCCGGGCAGAAGGCGCGCTGGCTACCGGATCTGTTGGCGGGGCGCATCTGCATCAGCCTCGGGATGAGCGAGCCTGATGCCGGCTCCGCCGTCACTGAATTGAAGACCAGCGCGACTCCGGACGGCGACGGCTATCTGATCAATGGCAGCAAGGTGTTCGGTACCCACAGTCCGGACGCCGCGATCTATCTCGTCTATGTCCGCTTCGGGCCGGGCGTCGGCGGCATCGGCTCGGTGATTGTCGAGCGGGATACGCCCGGCTTCACGGTTGGCAAGCCGTCGGCCTTCATGAGCGGCGAATCCTGGAGCCAGTTGTATTTCGAGAACTGCCGCATTCCCGCGGAAAACGTCCTGCTCGGCGCGGGTGGTTTCAAGAAGCAGATCGCCGGGTTCAACGTCGAGCGGCTCGGCAATTCGTCGCGTTCCCTGGCGCTTGGCCGCTACGCCTTCAATCTGGCGCGTGAGCACGCGCTGATCCGCAAGCAGTTCGGCCGGGCGCTGTGCGAATTCCAGGGTCTGCAGTGGAAGTTTGCCGACATGGCATTGAAACTGGATTCCGCGCAGATGCTGCTGTACCGCGCCGCCAGTATCGAAAGCGGCTTGCCGTCGCCCTACAACACGGCGGTGGCCAAGCTGGCCTGCAACCAGGCCGGCTTCGACGTCGCCAACGAGGCGGTGCAGATCATGGGCGGTCTCGGCTACAGTCAGGACTCGCTGGCCGAATACTGCATGCGCCGCACCCGCGGCTGGATGATCGCCGGCGGCTCTACCGAGATCCTCAAGAACCGCATTGCCGAAGACGTGTTCGAGCGCAAAT
Source organism: Tardiphaga sp. (assembly GCA_014377915.1). The sequence continues at coordinate 1,166 of JACMOT010000588.1, read as the reverse complement.
TCGACCAGCGTGGAAATGCCGCCCGTGCCGGATAACGCCTCAACGCCAACTCTCGGCCAGGCGCTGCTGGCGCCGCGCAGCATCGCGCTGGTCGGCGCTTCCGACGACGTCACCAAGACCTCGTCACGGCCGCTGCAATATCTGCGGCGCGCCGGCTACGCGGGCACGATCTATCCGATCAATCCGCGCCGTCCCACCGTGCTTGGCGAAACCGCGTGGCCATCCTTGTCGGCGCTGCCGACGGTGCCGGACCATGTCTTCATCCTGACGCCAACGGCCGATGCGGTCGATGCCGCCGAGGAATGCGCACGGCTCGGCGTTACCGTCGTCACCATTCTCGCGGCTGGCTTTTCCGAAGGCGGCGCCGAAGGCCAGAAGCTGGTCGCGCGCCTGCGGGCGCTGTGCGCCACGACCAAACTGCGCATTCTCGGACCGTCCAGCCTCGGCGCGATCAATTTGCGTCACAAGACCATCATCACCGCGAACGCCGCCTTCGCCGAACCGGACCTGCCGACCGGAGGCATTTTCGTCGCCTCCCACTCCGGCAGCCTGTTGGGCGCGCTGATCTCGCGCGGCAAGGCACGCAATATTGGCTTCGCCGGCCTGGTATCGGTCGGTAACGAGATCGATCTTAGCCTCGGCGAGATCTGCTCGGCGACGCTCGATGACCCCGATGTCACCGGCTACATGCTGTTTCTCGAGAGCATCCGCCATGGCGATGCGCTGCGCGCCTTCGCGATCGGCGCCGCGGCGCGCGGCAAGCCGGTGGTGGCCTACAAGCTCGGCCGCCCGCCCCCCGCCGCCGAACTGGCGCTGTCGCACACCGGCGCGCTGGCGGGCGAGGACGATCTTGCCGCGGCCTTCCTCGCCGATTGCGGCATCGCGCGCGTGTTCAATTTCGAGACCCTGATCGAGACGTTGCCGCTGCTGCGGCGGCTGCCGGCGCGACCCGCGGGCGTGCGCGGCATGCGGGTCGGCGTCGTCACCACGACCGGCGGCGGCGCGGCGATGGTGGTCGACGAACTGGCGATGCGCGGCATCGAGGCGGTGAACCCGACCCAGCAGACCTTCCACCGCCTGACCGAGGCAGGCCTCGCTCCCAACCACGAGCGCATCAACGATCTCACGCTGGCCGGTACCCGCTACGCCATCATGAAGGCGGCGCT
>JACMOT010000587.1 GCA_014377915.1 Tardiphaga sp. | reverse complement strand
TGCGCGCCACCGGCGCCGTGGAATGGGTTGACGATGAGGACCTGATGGACGCCGTGACGGCACTTTCCGGATCAGGCCCGGCCTATGTCTTCCTGCTGGCCGAGGAGATGGCGCGCGCCGGCGTCGCCGCCGGCCTTCCGGTCGAACTCGCCACCAGACTGGCGCGCGAGACCGTGGCCGGCTCCGGCGAGTTGCTGCATCGCTCGGAGTTGGATTCAGCGACGCTACGCAAGAACGTTACCTCCCCCGGCGGCACCACCGCCGCGGCGCTGGAGGTATTGATGGGCGCCGATGGCTTTGAGCCGTTGCTGACACGCGCGATCGCCGCGGCCACGAAGCGATCGAAGGAACTGGCGAAGTAGCATGTAGCCCGCATGAGCGAAGCGACATGCGGGACCCGCCCATCCGACCAAGCGTTGTCCCGCGTATCACTTCGTTCATGCGGGCTACAAGTGATTACACCGGCACCCGCACCGTCGCCCTCAACCCGCCCATCGGGCTGTCGCCCAGCGTGATGTCGCCGCCATGCGAGCGCGCGATGTCACGGGCGATGGCGAGGCCAAGGCCGGTGCCGCCCTCGTCCTGGTTGCGGGCGTCGTCGAGCCGCAGGAACGGCTTGAACACTTCCTCGCGCATGTCGGCGGGAATGCCGGGGCCGTCATCGTCGATCGTCACCGTGAGGTAGCGATGATCGCGATGGCCGGTGATGCCGATGTCGTGGGCGTGGCGCGCGGCATTGGAGACCAGATTGGCGAGGCAGCGCTTGAACGACGCTGGCTTCACGGTGACCACGGGAAGACCGTGGAACACCACCGTGGCGGTGTGGCCGTTGCGCTCGGCGTCGCTGCGCAGATCTTCCAGCGCGGCCGCCATGTCGGTGGGCTGCGCCTGCTCGCCACTGTCGCCGCGCGCGAACGCCAGATAGGCCTCCAGCATGCCGGCCATCTCGTCGACATCCTTGCGCATGTCCTCGACTTCCGGGCTGTTGTCGATCAGCGCCAGTTCGAGCTTGAAGCGGGTCAGTATGGTGCGCAAATCATGGCTGACGCCGGCCAGCATCGCGGTGCGCTGCTCGATCGAGCGTTCGATCCGCACCTTCATCTCGATGAAGGCGTTGGCAGCACGGCGTACCTCGCGGGCGCCCCGCGGCCGAAAGTTCGGCGCGTCACGGCCCTTGCCAAAGCTCTCCGCCGCATCGGCCAGCCGCAAGATCGGCCGGATCTGGTTGCGCAGGAACAGCACGGCGACGATCAGCAGGATCGAGGAAGTCCCGACCATCCAGAACAGGAAGATTTCGGAATTCGACGCATAGGCGGCGCTACGTTGGGCAAACACCCGCATCACCGTGTCGTTGAGCTGGATGCGGATTTCCACCAGATTGGAGCGGCCGACGGTGTCGATCCAGAACGGTTTTGTAATTTGCCGTCCGATCTGCACCGACAAGGCCTGGTCGAGCAGCGAAAAGAACGGCTTTGGACCGGGCGGCGGCATGTCGCCGATCGGCAGAAAATCCACCACCAGGCCAAGCCGCTGTTGCGCGAGCATCTTGATCTGGGTGCGGTCCTTGTCCTGCGGATAGATCTTGTAGACGTCGATCAGCGCGGCGATGTCCTGTACCACCGCCTGCGACAGCCGCCGCGTCACCGTGTTCCAGTGCCGTTCCATGAACACGAAGGCGACCACCGACTGCAGGATCACCATCGGCAAGATCATGATCAGCAGCGCGCGGGCATAGAGGCCCTTCGGCATGAAATTGTTGAAGCGCCGATTCAGCCAGCCATTAGCCGCGGACATCCGCCCGGCGGCGGTACGAATCATCGTCAGGCCGGTATCGAGGGTGCTCATGCGATCAATTCATCTGGCTATGGCGACGCCACCAGGCGGTAGCCGATGCCGCGCACAGCCTGCAGGAATAGCGGGTTGGCGGGATCGGTCTCGATCTTGCGGCGCAGCCGGTTGATCTGCACGTCGACCGCGCGCTCATTGACGGTGCCGTCGCCGCCGGTCAGCTCGCCGCGCGGCACGGTCTCGCCGGGCGTCGTCGCCAGCACCCGCAGCATGTCACGCTCGCGATCGGTGAGATGGACGATCTCATCGCCCTGGCGCAACTCGCCGCGCTGCAAATGATAGACATAGGGGCCGAACTGCAGCGACTCCGTGCGCTCGACCGGCACCGGCGCCAGCCGCTTCAGGATATTGCCGATCCGCAGTACCAGCTCGCGCGGCTCGAACGGCTTGGCGACATAGTCGTCGGCACCGATCTGCAGTCCCTCGATGCGGCTCTCGGCCTCGTGCCGCGCGGTCAGCATGATGATCGGTACCAGCGAGGTGGTGCGGATGAAGCGGGCGAGTTCGAAGCCGGTCTCGCCGGGCATCATCACGTCGAGGATCAGCATGTCGAAATGCAGGCCAAACAGCTTGGCGCGGGCATCCTTGGCAGAGGCCGCGGTGGTGACGCGATAACCTTCGCCGGCGAGAAAGCGCGACAGCAGGTCGCGGATGCGGCGGTCGTCGTCAACCAGCAGCAGATGCGGCGCGTCGTCGGTGGGTTCGACAGGCACTCGTTTGGCGGCGGCGGCTAATATCATTCTTTGGTCATCCCGCTGTCAGCGCCCGTTTTGCCTGTTCCAAGAATGGTCTGCAGCACCTTGTCCGGATCGTCGCGATCAATCATTCCGCTGAGGAAGCGGCCGACGGCATCGACCTCACCCGCCGTGAAATTGCGCAGCGCGCGGGTGATGCGGTCGGTCTGCAGTCCGGCCAGTCGCGCCACCAGAGCCTCGCCCTTGGCGGTGGCGAAAAGCAGCCGTTGCCGCCGATCGGCCGCGCCCGACTTCTGCACGATATACCCTTCATCGAGCAATTGCTTGAGAACCCGCCCCAGCGACTGCTTGGTGATGCGCAACACGTCGAGCAGATCGGCGACCTTCAGGCCGGGATAACGATGCACGAAATGCACGACGCGGTGATGGGCGCGGCCAAAGCCGAACTGGTCCAGCACATGGTCGGGATCGCCGACAAAGTCACGATAGGCGAAAAACAGCAGTTCGATGATGTCCCAGCGCGGCGCTGGGACATCCCTAACCGGTTCCTGCCGGGCCGCACCCTCAACCGATCGTGAAGCGTGCTCCGCAAGTTTTATGTCAGGCATATTGACACATCTTTGTTTCAATCTTACAAAACAAGCCATCGAGACGAAATAATAGAACTTTCGTCGAGACGGGGCCTCAACAGTCCGATACCACGAATTGGCGGCATGGCCGCATTTCCTCCACCGGCGATTGTTCAGGCAGTCGGCCAAACATACCGAATTTCACGATTTCCGCAAAAAAACATGCGCCGTCACAAACCGGTGTTGTGGAACGCGAAGTTGACGTAGAACCACCGCGCCTTCGCCCAGCCGAGGCGCGCAAGCCAGGAGTTAGGTCCATGGGAATCTCGTTCGATAAAGTCGATGGTTCGGCCTGGTTGACATTCGACGTCCAGCCCGTGGCCAATGTGCTGTCCGCGACGGATCGCGCGGCGAAGTTGATGAATCCTGGCTTCGGCCGGGTGTTCACCGAGCACATGGCCCTGGTCCGCTACAACGAGGCCGACGGATGGCATGGCGCCCGGGTCGAATCCCGCGCCAATTTCCCGCTCGATCCGGCCACCGCCGTTCTGCACTACGCGCAGGAAATCTTTGAAGGCCTCAAGGCCTACAAGCGCGACGATGGCGGCGTGAACCTGTTCCGCCCCGATGCCAATGCACGGCGCTTCCGCAATTCGGCCGACCGCATGGCGATGGCGCCGCTGCCCGACCCGGTGTTCATCGAAGCCGTCGAGCAACTGGTGCGGATCGACCGCGACTGGATTCCATCCGGCGAAGGCAGCCTCTATCTGCGACCCTTCATGATAGCCAGCGAGATCTTCCTCGGCGTCAAGCCGTCCGCGGAGTACATCTTTGCCGTGATCGCCTCGCCGGTCGGCTCCTATTTCAAGGGCGGACCCGCGCCGGTGTCGATCTGGGTGTCGGAGAATTATACGCGCGCCGCGGTCGGCGGCACCGGCGCGGTCAAATGCGGCGGCAACTACGCCGCCAGCCTGCGCGCACAGGCCGAGGCGATCGATCACGGCTGCGACCAGGTCGTATTCCTCGATGCGATCGAGCGCCGCTACGTCGAGGAACTTGGCGGCATGAACATCTTCTTCGTGTTCGATGACGGCTCGCTGCTGACGCCGCCGCTCGGCACCATCCTGCCGGGCATCACCCGCGATTCGATCATCGCGCTGGCGAAGGCTTCCGGCACCGAGGTGCGCGAAGAGCTTTACACGCTCGAGCAGTGGCGCGCCGACGCCGCCAGCGGCAGGCTGAAGGAAGCCTTCGCCTGTGGCACCGCGGCGGTGATCTCGCCGATCGGCAAGGTGTGTTCGGCGAGCGGCGACTTTCTGATCGCGGACGGCACCGGCGGGCCGATGGCAACGGCGCTGCGCAAGCAGCTCGTCGATATCCAGTACGGCCGCGCGCCGGATCCGCACAACTGGATCCGCAAGGTTTTGTAAGCGACGACGTACGACGCTTACTTCCCCTCTCCCGTTGTGGGAGAGGGTGGCCACGCGCAGCGTGGCCGGGTGAGGGGTAGCCGCGAACGCCGAGCCCGGAGACACCTCATCCGTCTTCGCTTCGCGAAGCCATCTTCTGCCACAAGGCGAGAAGGAAGCGACAGCGTCCGCCGCCCGCTTTGAGCACTACCCCCTCAGCAGGCCGAGCCGCCGCCGCCAGGTCCAGCGCCACACCATCACCAGCGCGACCGCCGCCAGTCCGGCCGCCAGTCCGATCCAGATCCCGACGCTGCCGAAACCGAGCCTGAAGGCCAGAAGCAGGCCGAGCGGCATGCCAAATCCCCAATAACCGACCAGCGCGAATATCATCGGAACCCGCGTGTCCTGCAGTCCACGCAGCATCCCGGAGGCCACCGACTGCGCACCGTCGGCGATCTGGAACACAGCGACGCAAAACAGGAACGACATCGCAATATCGACCACTGCGTGATTCGCGGCATCGTTGATATCGAGGAAAGCGCTGATCAAGAACCGCGGCGTCAGCAGCAGCAGCGCGCTCATCGAGGCCATGAAGCCGACGCCGAGCGCAAAGGCGGTCCATCCGGCGCGGGTGATGGCGTCGCGGTCACCAGCGCCAAAGGCCTGCCCGACCCGCACGGTGGCCGCCTGGCTGAGGCCCATCGGCACCATGAAGGTGACGGAGCCGATCTGGAGCGCAATGGTGTGGGCAGCGATCGCGGCGGTACCGAACTGCCCCATCAGAAACACCGAGGCGTTGAACACCGTGATCTCGAACGCCACCGTGGCACCGATCGGCACGCCGAGTCGCCACAATTTGGCAAAGCGCGGCCAGTCCGCGCGCCACCAGCGGCCAAACAGATGGTAGCGGCGGAATTTTCGATGAAAGCCAACGACCAGCGCAAACGACACGAACAGAAAGACATTCGACAGCGTCGTAGCGAGGCCGGAGCCGCGCAGTCCCATGGCCGGCAGGCCGAGATGGCCGAACACCAGCGCCCAGTTGGCGACGATGTTGAAAAGGATGGCCAGACCGGTCACCACCAGCGCCCAGATAGGCCGCTGCAGCGCCGCCACGAACGAGCGCAACGCGATGAAGCCGAGCGTCGGCAGAAATCCCCATTGCAGCATGCGAACAAAACTCTGCGCGTCGGCGGCAGCCTGCGGCACCTGCCCGAACAGCAGCAGGATCGACTCGGCGTGCCACAGCAGCAGCCACGCCGGCACCGAGATGATCACCGCCGACCACAGGCCCTGGCGAAAGGTGCGGCGGATATCGCGCACCGCATGCAGCCCGCGGCCGATCGCTTCGGCCATCATCGGCGAGGTCGCGGTGATCAGGCCGATGGCGAAGATCAGAATGGCAAAATACAGGTTGACGCCAAGCGCGCCGGCCGCGAGCGCCGGGGCGCTGACCCGGCCGAGCACGATGACATCGGTGGTGGTAAGCGCGATCTGCGCGACATTGGTGAGGACCAGCGGCCAGCCGAGCGCCAGCGTCGCGCGCAGTTCGGCAAGCCAGGCCGCGCGCGTAAACGCGCCGGAGCGATCGATCATGGACATGACCGGCTTGTAGGATGGGTTGGCCCGTTGCGAAACCCATCATCCGCGGTTGATGGGCTTCGCAAGGGCTCGACCGATCCTACAGATCGGACGCTGCGATCCAGAACACTTCGCCGTCGGAATCTTCCGTATCGAGCCACAGCAACGGCAGTTCGGGAAATGCCGCCTCGATTTGTTCGCGGCCACGTCCGATTTCGCACAGCAGCCCGCCATTCGGCGTCAGGTGGTCGGCGGCTTCCGCGAGAATCCGGCGGACGACATCGAGCCCGTCGTCGCCGCCGTCAAACGCCATCGCCGGCTCGGCGCGGCACTCGTCCGGCAGGTCGGCCATGCCCTGTGCGTCGACATAGGGCGGGTTGGTGATGATGAGATCGTAGCGGGCGTCGCCCAGCGGCGCGAACAGGTCGCCCTTGTGCAGCGTCAGGCGGTCCCCGATGCCGTAATCGGCGACGTTCTTCGCGGCGACGGCGAGCGCATCCTTTGACAAGTCGACAGCATCGACCCGCGCATTCGGGAACGACTGGCTGGCGAGAATCGCGATGCAGCCGGAGCCGGTGCAGAGATCGAGCACGGATTCGATCGCCGCGGGATCGTCGATCAGCGAGCCGCCCTCCTCGGTTTCACCACCGCTGAAATGCGTATCCAGCAATTCGCCGATGAAGGAGCGCGGCACGATCACCCGCTCGTCGACATAGAACGGCAGCCCGCGCATGTAGATCTTGTTGACCAGATAGGCCGCCGGCTTCCGCGTCGCGACGCGGGCGTTGATGACGTCGAGGATCTTGCGGCCTTCCGCCGCGGTCACGCGCGCGATGGCGAAGGTATCGAACTGGTCGGGATGCAGATGCAGGATTTCGCAGACGATAAAGGCCGCTTCGGCGACGGGATCGGTGGTGCCATGGGCAAAAGCGAGCTTCGCCTCGAGGAAGCGGCTGACGGCATAGCGGACGTAATCGAGCAGCGTCACCAGTTCGCCGGCGCCGACCTTCGGCGCCTTGACGGCCGCTGACTTGGGCTTTGCCGCCGCCTTGGCCTTCTTGATAAGTTTCTTGGCCATTATTTTTTGTCCCAGCGCGCAGCCGCGTCATCGTCGTCGGTCTTCGCTGCGATCCAGCCGGCGCCCTCGACCGTCTCCTCACGCTTCCAGAACGGCGCGTGGGCCTTGAGATAGTCCATCAGAAACTCGGCGGCCTGAAACGCGGCCTGGCGATGCGCCGAGGCGGTCAACACCACCATGATATTTTCGCCGGGCACCAGGCGACCGACGCGGTGGACGATGGTGAGGCCGGTCAGCGGCCAGCGCGCCATCGCCTCGTCGGCGTGGCGCGCGATCTCGGCTTCGGCCATGCCGGGATAGTGTTCCAGCGTCAGCGCCGTGGTGGCGTCACCGCCCTCGGTGCCGCGGCAGATGCCGCTGAAACTGACGACCGCGCCGATGTCGGTACGGCTGCCGGTCAACGCGGCGATCTCGTGGGAGACGTCGAAGTCGGCTTGCTGGATGCGAATGGTGACGGCGCGTGTCATGGCAGCCTAGCCGCCTGTCATCGGCGGAAAGAACGCGATCTCGCGCGCGCCGGAAATCATCGCATCGGGGCGCACATGGGTGTGGTCGATGGCGGCGCGGATCACTTTCGGCGTCTCGAAGGCATGGGCATATTCATCGCCGCGCGTGGTCAGCCAGCCGATCAGTTCACCGACGGTCGTTACCGCGGCCGGCGGATCGATCAGTTCCTCGGCCTTGCCTATGCGTTCCCGCACCCAGGCGAAATACAGCAATTTCATGCGTCCTCCGCGATCAGGTGGTGAATGCCGGAGCGGAAATAATCATAGCCGGTATAAATGGTCAGCAAGGCCGACAGCCAGAGCAGCACAATACCGGTAAGGGTGGTGAAGGGCAGCACGAGGTCACCGGCCTCGCCGGCCAGCAAAAACCCGATCGCGACCAATTGCATCGTGGTCTTCCACTTCGCCAGTTTCGTGACAGGAACGCTGACGCGCAGAGCGGCCAGATATTCGCGCAGACCCGACACCAGGATTTCGCGACACAGGATGACGACGGCGGCCCACAGCGTCCAGCCATGAATGCTGGCATCCGCCGCCAGCATCAGCAGGCAGGATGCCACCAGCAACTTGTCGGCGATCGGGTCGAGCATGCGGCCAAATGCCGAGTGCTGGTCCCAGATCCGGGCATAGTAGCCATCGAGGAAATCGGTAATACCGGCGGCGATGAATACCGCGACCGCGACCCATCTCAGCCACAGCGGTCCGTCCTGAACCGACTGGGCATACAGACAGCCGACGACCACCGGGATCGCGGCGATGCGGGCGTAGGTCAGCATATTCGGCAGCGACAGCGCGGAATTCGCCGTCTTTCGTGGGGTAACTGTCATCGTTCCTAACAATACTGCCATGGCGCGAAGGTCAACCGCCGCGGGATCGCCCAGCGTTAGTTTACCGCAAAACGGTCTCGTCCCGACGACAGCCAGATTACAATGCTGTCATCTCTGCCCGGCCGGGGCATGAAAAAAATCGAAGATTTTTCGCGCGCTCTCCGCCGAGATCCCGGGAACCTTGCCGAGATCGCCCACAGAGGCGCGTTCGATCGCCTTCAGGGTTCCGAAATGATGCAGCAGCGCGCGCTTGCGGGTCGGCCCGATGCCCGGGATTTCCTGCAGCCCGGCCTCGCGGATATCCTTTTTGCGCAGCGTGCGGTGTGACCCGATCACGAAGCGATGCGCCTCATCGCGCAGCCGCTGGATGAAATACAGCACCGGATCGCGCGGCTGCAGCTTGATCGCCGGGCGGTCCGGCATGAACAGCGTTTCCTGACCAGCATCGCGTTCCGGCCCTTTGGCCACCGACATCAGCGTTACATGCTTCAGCTCCAGCGCGTCGAAAATCTCCTTGACCGCGTTGAGCTGGCCGCGGCCGCCGTCGATGATCACGAGGTCCGGCCACCGCGGCACGTCGTCGTCTTTCGGCCTCACCGCCTCGCCTTCCGCCGGCGGCGTCAGCAGCCGCTTGGAACGGCGCTGCAGCACCTCCTTCATCATCGCATAATCGTCGCCTGGCGTCAGGCCTTCCGATTTGATGTTAAATTTGCGGTACTGGTTTTTCAGGAACCCATCGGGGCCGGCAACGATCATCGCACCGACCGCGTTGGTGCCCTGGATGTGGCTGTTGTCATAGACCTCGATCCGCTTGGGCACCTGCGGCAGGCCAAGCGTGGTGCAGATCCCCTGCAGCAGCCGCGCCTGCGTCGCGGTATCCGCGAGCTTGCGGCCGAGCGCCTCGCGGGCATTGGTCAGCGCGTGCGCGACCAGTTCCTTCTTCTCGCCGCGCTGCGGGGTAATCACCTCGACCTTGAAACCGGCCTTGATGCAAAGCGCTGACGCCAGCACTTCGGCATCCTCGATCGCGTGCGACAGCAGAATCATCTTCGGCGGCGGCTTGTCATCGTAGAACTGCGCCAGGAACGAGGCCAGCACCTCCTCCGCCGTGAAGGATTTTTCCGCGCGTGGGAAATAAGCGCGGTTGCCCCAGTTCTGGCCGGTACGGAAGAAGAACACCTCGACGCAGGAATAGCCGCCCTCCTGGTGGATGGCGAACACGTCGGCCTCCTCCACCGTGCGCGGGTTGATGCCCTGCTGCGACTGGATCGCCGACAATGCTGCAAGGCGGTCGCGGTACAAGGCCGCGCGCTCGAATTCGAGCTCGTCGGAGGCCCTTTCCATTTCACCGGCCAGTTGCTGCTTGACCGCTCGGGATCGCCCGGACAGAAAATCCTTGGCCTCCTTGACCAGCTCGGTATAGCCAGGAAAATCAATCTCGCCGGTGCACGGCCCGGAGCAGCGCCGGATCTGGTACAGCAGACACGGCCGGGTGCGGCTCTCGAAGAACGAGTCGGTGCAGGAGCGCATCAGGAAGGCGCGCTGCAGCGCCGTGATGGTGCGGTTGACCGCGCCGACCGAGGCGAACGGGCCGAAATACCGTCCGGGGCGCGACTGCGCGCCACGATGTTTCAGGATCTGCGGCGCCCAGTGGTCACCCGATAGCAGGATGTAGGGGAACGACTTGTCGTCGCGCAGCAGCACGTTGAAGCGCGGCCGCAACTGCTTGATCAGATTGGCCTCGAGCAGCAACGCCTCGGTTTCGGTGGCGGTCGAGATGATCTCCACCATCACGGTGGCCGCGATCATCCGCGCGATCCGCATCACATGGCCGGTCGGCCGGGCATAGGAGCTCAGCCGCTTCTTCACATTCTTGGCCTTGCCGACATACAGCACGTCGTTGGCCGCATTGAGCATGCGGTAGACGCCCGGCGATTGCGGCGCGTGTTTTACCGCGTGCTCGATCGCGGCGCGGCCGAGCGCCAGCGGGCCTTCCGGAACCGGCTCGCCGGAATCATCATCGGCGGCATCCGGCAACGCGCCGTCTTCCTCATCCTCGGCTGCTGTGTCCGGGTCGAGTTCCGGCGCGCCCTGCGCCGCAACGTCGAGCGCTTCGGCCGCAGCCTCCGGCGCGGCGGCAGCGTCGGCCGGCGCCGGTATCGGTTCGGTGGGGTCGTGAATCATGACGCTGATCTAAGCCTTGCCGAAGCTGATCGCCAGCGCTGGTCGACGGCCAGATGTGGACAGCCGAAGTTGCGGTCTGCCCGTCACGCATCGCTGCCTTGCAGGGCAATCCCTGGAGGCTGCCGCAAGTAAGACTTTTTTAACGCCAATACCGCGCCGGAGGCCGCTGTTAAGGACTGCTTAAGTCAAAACTTCCACAAATCTTATCAAGAACATATCGAATTCCGTAACCCTAAGGGTTCGTTCGAGAGACCACCCGGGTTCGGCCAGTACAGCGTATTTTGGAGAGTTTTTGTGATGAGCAAGTTAGCGTTCGCGGCGTTCGCCGTTCTGTCGGCGAGTGTGGTGTCGGCGCAGGCGGCGGACCTGCCCTATCGCTCGCGCCAGCCCTATACGGTGAACCAGCCGCTCAATGCCTATAGCTGGGCAGGTCCCTATCTCGGCGGCACGCTGGGCTACGAATGGGGCAGCGTTTCCAACAGCGGCGCCAAGCCGTCCGGCATCGCCGGCGGCGTCACCGCCGGTTACAACTGGCAGAGCGGCAATATTGTGTTCGGTCTCGAAGGCGACATGCAGGGCACCGCCGCCGATGATCGCTTCGCCAATTACAAGTTTTCCAACCCGTGGTTCGGCACCGCGCGCGGCCGCATCGGTTACGCCTTCAATAACGTCCTGATCTACGGCACCGGCGGTCTCGCCTTCGGCAGCTTGCAGACGGAACTCAACGGCCTGCAGCAGTCGCAGACCTCGATCGGCTATGCCGTCGGCGTCGGCGCCGAGGTCGGGATCTACCAGAACTGGACCGCGAAGATCGAATATCTCTACGTCGGCCTGTCCAGCAACAACTACACGCTCACCGGCGCCAATAATGGCCTGGATTTCGGCACCGTCCGCCTCGGCGTGAACTATCACTTCTAGTTCAACCAGAATACCAATCGACACCAACCTCCCGGCCGTTCACGCGGCCCGGATTTTTTTGCTCACCCGTCATTGCGAGGAGCCCTTGCGACGAAGCAATCCAGTCTTCGCGTGCGGTCTCTGGATTGCCGCGTCGCGGAGCCTGTCATCGGGCCGGCGAAGCCGGACCCGTTGGCTCCTCGCAATGACGGGGCGAGGCTGTGCCCCTATGCGCCGCTAAGCCGTCACCACCAGATTGACCGCCTTGGGACCCTTGCCCTTCTTGTCGGGCTCAACCTCGAAGGTGATGCGTTGTCCCTCGATCAGGTCCTTCAGCCCGGCGCGCTCGACCGCGGTGATGTGCACGAACACGTCGCGCCCGCCATCGTCCGGCTTGATGAAGCCATAGCCGCGCTCGCCGTTGAAGAACTTGACGACTCCGCTCATGCCCATCGGGAAACTCCCCCCCATGCTCCGCCGCGGCGCCACACGCACCGCGGCCGACCGGACATTCACTGCGAAGTTCGCACTTCCCGGAAAGCTTGGCCTTCACGGACACGGCACCTGTTTCCGGTCCGTCAGATCATCAAGGCCCACTCACTCCGCCGCCCCCATTCGCGGAAGCGGAACGTAAAGCCAGTCCCAATGGGGTCAGCATAATACGGTTCGCAGCGGATTGACTACCGCCGAAATACAGTTTTTGCGCGCAATGCTTTGCTAGTCAGGCTGTTGTAGTTGCGGACTGGACTATCAGACCTTGACGGTTTCCAGCCGGAAGCGGCTGGCGCCGCCGAGGCCGAGCGGCTTCTCCAGTTCCGGCAGGATCGCCTTCAGTTCCGCCATCAGCTTCCAGGGCGGGTTGACGATCAGCAGGCCGGTGGAGGTCAGGCCGCCATCGGCGGTCTGCGGCGCGACGCTGAATTCCAGACGCAGACATTTGGCCGGCGTGGCCGCTGCATCCGCGGTGAAGGCGACGTGCTGGGCCAGCGCATCGGTGGCGCGGCGGCTTTTCACCGGGTACCACAGCACGTAGATGCCGGTGGCCCATTTGGCGAAGGCCTCGTCAAAGGCCTGCGCCATGCGCTCGAACTCGTCCTTCTTTTCGAACGGCGGATCGATCAGCACCACGCCGCGGCGCTCGTTCGGCGGCACGAAGGCTGGCAACCCGACCCAGCCGTCGAGGTCGACGATCCGGGCCTGCTTGTCGCGGCGCAGCGCCGAGATCAGGTGCTTTCGCGCATTCGGCTCGACCTCGCAGGCGACCATGCGGTCCTGCGGCCGCATCAGGCGACGGGCGATCAGCGGCGAGCCCGGATAGACCTTGAGTTCGCGCGGCTTGTTGAAGGAGCGGACGATCTCGAGATAGGGCTCGACCAGCGGCACCGTCGATTCGGTGAAGCGCGCCTGCATGGCGCGGGCGATGCCGGTGGTCCATTCGCCGGTACGGGTCGCTTCGTCACCCTGCAGGTCATAGACCCCGGCGCCGGCATGGCTGTCGATGACGCGGAACGGCGCCTCTTTCTCGCGCAGATGGACCAGGATGCGGACCAGCACGATGTGCTTGATGACGTCGGCAAAGCCGCCGGCGTGAAAGGCGTGACGATAATTCATGGCGCCAGCCCTACGCTATGCCGGGCGATTCAGCAAAGAATTGGCGCGATGAAACGACTTGCTCCGTTTCCCGGACGCGGTGCGGCATCCTTATGCCGCTCCGCGGAGCCGGGATCCCGGTTTCCAAAGTACCGGAGCCCAGCTCTGCGAAGCAACATTACGTGTTGCATCGGGTCCGGGCAACGACACGGCCTATCCGCCGCGCAGCGGCGGCATCGTCACCTGATCGCGACGGCAGGCACGGCGGTCGATTTCCTCGCAGGCGCGAAACTGCAGGTCCTTGCTCAGGCAGATTCGCACTTCGCTGAGCCGGTTGCGGTCACAGGTTACCGCGATGGCCGACTGGCTGAGGCCCGGATTGACCTTGATGAAGGCCGCCTCGATGGCGTCCGGAGAAACCGTCCGGGCCTCTTGCAGGTCGAGAAACTCCGCCGGAATCTTGACGCCGGCGCGGGCCTTGCGCACCGCCTCGAAGTAGCCGCGGGCGCCGAGTCCCGAGCAGGTGCCGTGCTTGTCCCATTCGTTGAAAATCAACCCGGGCGCCGGCATCAGGTCGAGCATCGAGCTCATGATGTTGCGGTCGAGTCGCGGCGACGGCCGCTGGCAGTAATTGGGAAAGCCGCGATCATATTGCGGCCACAGGCCGTGCACGACGAAGGCATAGGGCCGGCCGCCGCATTGCATCTGCTGCGAGCGGCTGGAATTGCCACGCTCGGATGCCGCCTCGCAGAAGGACGGCGACCAGGACAGCGACAGCACGTAGAAATCAAATTCACCGGGCGCGTTCTGCCGCTGGTCCTGCGCCCGGGCCTGACCGAACCCAACCAGCGCCAGCACGCCGAGCGACACAATGACCCGAAAAGCCTGCCACATGATCTGACCCCACCCCTGAGAGCGCGAGCCTAATCAGGCATTTGGAACAATTCAAGAACGATGAGGAGCGGAAATCGATTTAGTGCTTGGCGGCGCGGCAACGCGGATTGTAGGCCCAGTCGCGATCGAGCCCGACCACGCACCATTCGACGCCCTGATTATAGCCGGCAAAGCCGCCATCCTCGATGATCGAGTAATGCACCTGGCGCAGCTTGCCATCGTTCAGCATGGCGTCGGCGGTGCAATAGCGGCGCGGAATGTTGTCCGAGGTCCAGGGCCGGAACGCGGTTTCATGGACCCGGGCAAAACCGGTGATCTGCAGCGCCGAATTCCAGAAGGTGCTTTCCTTGTCCTGGAACTGGGACGAGATCGTCGACAGGCCAGCTTCGCATTCGGCCACGCGGCCTTCATAGTTCGGACCGAACAGCCCGAAGTTCAGTTCCAGCGGGTTGGCGGCCTGCGCCCCGGGCGCGAACGTCAACAGACCGAAGGCGACGCCGGTGAGGGCGGCCAGAGCGGCTTTTTTCCAGGATGAAACGAGGTCGCGCATGGGGAATTCGCCCGGTAGTTAAGGTTCCCAACGGTGCCGCGAAGCCCGCACGGGGTCAAGTGCATCGCGGCAACACCCTGCGCACAACTCCGTCAGACCCTGCTTGTGTTCTTTTCAGGGTGACCGTCGCCCACTACACTGGACCCAACCTGATGGAGACGAAGATGCGAATGATTCGGCCGGCGATCCTGGTGGCGGCACTCGGTGCCCTGCTCGGCTGTGGAGCGGCCCAGGCCAACACCGTTCCGGCGTTCAAGGGCAACGACACCGGCGGCATCATCTCCAATGCCCTGATCGGCCAGACCGACGTCCGCGCTTTGGCGATCGACCATTGTGCGCGCTACGGCAAGGTCGTGAAATTCCTCGGCTCGCAGAATTACTATGGCGGGTACGTTTCTTTCGCCTGCCGCTGGGTGCCCTACGGCGCCTCCGACCGGCCGCTGCGCGTCCGTTACTGAGCTTTTCGCGAAGCAAGCCTTACACCGTCATTCCGGGATGCGCGCGGCTGGCGCCGCGCCCGCTTTTCTCTCCGCTCCAATTTCCGCTATAGATGACGTCGATCATTTCAATGGCGCGATACGACGCCAGCGGGGACACGCGATGACCGACTTCACCGAATTGATGAGCAGCCTGACCCAGGGCGACGATGGCTGGCAGGTCAGCGTCAGCGACGACTGGCTGCAGGGCCGCACCCTGTATGGCGGACTGGCCGCGGCGCTGTGCGCGCAGACGGCGTTGCGCGAGATCGCCGATCTGCCACCGCTGCGCTCGGCGCAATTCGCCTTTGTCGGCCCGGCCAGCGGTACTTTGCACCTGAAGCCGAGCGTGCTGCGCAAAGGCAAGTCGACGGTGTTTGTCGCCGTCGACTTGATCGGCGACGCCGGCCTCGCCACCCGTGCGACCTTGTGCTTTGGCGCGGCGCGACCATCGGCCTTCGCCCACACCGAGATCGGCACGCCGGAGCTGAAGGCGCCTGATTCCTGTCCGGACTTCTTCCGCCGCGCGCCGCCGAGCCTGCAATTCGTGCAGCATTTCGAAGGCCGCCATGTCGGCGGTTCGCTGCCGTTCAGCGGCAGCGCGCATCCGGAAATGACCTTGTGGCTGCGCCATCGCGGCTCGGCCGCGACCGCGCCGATGGTGGCGCTGCTGGCACTGGCCGACGCGCCGCCGCCCGCGGCCTCCGCGATGTCCACCGCGCCTTCGCCGCTCAGCACCATGACCTGGTCGATCGACATGCTCACCGACAAGATCACGACCGATGACGGCTGGTGGCTGATCCGCAACACCTCCGAACAGATCGCCGACGGTTATTCCAGCCAGGCGATGACGCTGTGGAACGCGCACGGCGTGCCGGTGATGGCCAGCCGGCAGAACATCGCGGTGTTTGGATAAATTTCTGCGTCGCGCGGCAACACCACTGTCATTCCGGGGCGTGAGCCGCGAAAGCTGCGAGCGAACCCGGAAGCCCGAAATGTTCAAAACATGTCGAGATTCCGGGATGTACGCCAGTCGGCTGTGCCGACCGAAGTGCATCCCGGAATGACAGCTCTACTTCGTCAGCGCCGCCTTGCGTTCCACAAACGTCTGGCCGCCCTTCATCTTGTTGTTGAGCGGCGCCTCGTTGATCTGGATCACGACGGCGTCGGCGGTGACGCCGAGATTCTTCACCAGCGCCTGGGTGATGTCGAGCATCATGCCCTTCTTCTGCTCGTCGGTGCGGCCGGCGGCCAAATTGATGGTGATCTCAGGCATCGATGTCTCCCGTTTGTTGAATTTTCGTGCGCGGATTAATTCCACTTCACGCCGTGTCTGTCGAGAATCTTGCGTACCGCCTCGACCAGCGACGCCTCCGGCACCTTGGTCTGCGCCTCGCTCTGCTTCGCCAGATAGGCGTCGCGGTCGCCTTCGAGCTTGGACAGCTCGGCGCCGAGGATCAGATCCTTCAGCATCACCTCGCCGGCCGCCTTCTCATCCGAGCCCTGGATGATCACGCAGGGCGAGTGACGGCGGTCGGCATACTTCAACTGGTTGCCCATGTTCTTCGGGTTGCCGAGATAGAGCTCGGCGCGGATCCTGGCGTTGCGCAGCTGCGCCACCATCTTCTGGTAGTCGGCGACGCGGTCGCGGTCGAATACGGTGACGACGACGGGTCCGAATTCCGGCGTGACGTCGAGCTTGCCGAGCAAAGTGAGCGCGGCCTGCAGCCGGGACACCCCGATCGAAAAGCCGGTCGCTGGCACCGGTTCGCCGCGAAACCGCGACACGAGGCCATCATAGCGCCCGCCGCCGCCGACCGAGCCGAAGCGAACGGGACGGCCTTTTTCGTCGTTGGTTTCGAGCAGCAATTCAACCTCGAAAACCGGTCCGGTGTAATATTCGAGGCCGCGGACGATCGACGGATCAATCCGGATGCGATCGTCGCCATAGCCCGCGGACGTGACGATTTCCGAAATCTGACGCAATTCGTCACGCGCGAGCTGAACCAGCTCGGGTTCGAACAGATAGCGATACGCCGCCTCGTTTTCGGATGAAGGTTCGCCGATGTAATTGGCGAGCGCGCCGGCATGCGCCTCGTCAAGACCGGCCCCCTTGGTGAAGTCGCCCTTGCCTTCTTCGCCACCATCCCATCTTCCAATAGTGAGAAGCTTGATGATTTCGCCAATCGGAAATTTATCGAGCTTGTCGATCGCGCGCATGACGGTGAGCCACTGCGCGTCATCCGCGACGCCGATGGCCTGCCGCATGCCATCGAGCACCTTGCGGTTGTTCACCTTCACCACATACTGGCCGCGCGCGATGCCCAGCGCTTCCATCGCATCCGCCGCCATCATGCACATCTCGGCGTCGGCGGCCGGCGAGGCCGAGCCCACGGTGTCGGCGTCGAACTGCATGAACTGGCGGAAACGGCCGGGACCCGGCTTTTCGTTGCGGTAGACATAGCCGGCGCGATAGCTGCGATAGGGTTTTGGCAAATGATCGAAATTCTCGGCGACATAGCGCGCCAGCGGCGCCGTCAGGTCGTAGCGCAGCGAGATCCACTGTTCGTCATCGTCCTGGAACGAGAACACGCCCTCATTGGGCCGGTCCTGGTCGGGCAGGAATTTGCCGAGCGCATCGGTGAACTCCATCGCCGGGGTTTCCACCGGCTCGAAGCCATAGCGCTCATAGACCTCGCGGATGGTCTCGGTCATGCGCCGCGTCGCGGCGATTTCCGCGGGTCCGCGATCGCCAAGGCCGCGCGGCAATCTGGCGCGGAGCTTCTGGATCTTTTTGGGTTTGGCCGCTCTTTCGGGTGTATCCTGCATGGCAGCGGTCGTACCAGGGGACCACTGGCGCAGCAAGCCGGTGCCTGCGGCAAACGCGACCGAGCGCTGCAAATCTGCGCCACGCGGAGACAAATATGGGCAGCTGCCGGCATATCCGGCGCGGCCTGAAACTGATAGGTTCATGGCAACCCCATGCGCCGCAAAACTCGAGAGGCCACCATGTTAGAAAACAGCAAGCCGCAGCCCGTCGCCCACGTGCCCAATGACCTGGCCGCGTTCTGGATGCCGTTCACCTCGAACCGCGCCTTCAAGCTGGCGCCGCGGATGCTCGCCGGCGCCAAGGACATGCATTATTTCACCACCGACGGTCGCAAGATCCTCGATGCCGCCGCCGGCATGTGGTGCTCCAACGCCGGCCACGGCCGCAAGGAAATCGCCGAAGCCATCAAGCTTTCGGCCGATACGCTGGATTACGCGCCGCCGTTCCAGTTCGCGCATCCGCAGGCCTTCGAGCTGGCGACCCGCATCGCCGACCTGGCTCCGGCCGGCCTCGACCACGTCTTCTTCTGCAATTCCGGCTCGGAAGCCGCCGACACCGCGCTGAAGATGGCGCTGGCCTATCACCAGATCCGCGGCGAAGGCTCGCGCACCCGGCTGATCGGCCGCGTCCGCGGCTATCATGGCGTCGGTTTCGGCGGCATCTCGGTCGGCGGCATGGTCAACAACCGCAAGATGTTCGGCACCCTTTTGTCCGGCGTCGACCACATCGCCCACACCTATGACCGCGACAAGCAGGCTTTCAGCAAGGGCGAGCCGGAATATGGCGCGCATTTCGCCGACGATCTGGAGCGTCTGGTCGAATTGCACGGCGCCAACACCATCGCCGCCGTGATGGTCGAACCGATGGCCGGCTCCACCGGCGTGCTGCCGCCGCCGGTCGGCTATCTCAAGCGGCTGCGCGAGATCGCCACCAAGCACGGCATCCTGCTGATCTTCGACGAGGTCATCACTGGCTTCGGCCGCCTTGGGCACGCCTTCGCCGCGGAACGCTATGGTGTTACCCCCGATCTGTTGACCTTCGCCAAGGGCGTCACCAACGGTGCCGCCCCGATGGGCGGCGTCATTGCCCATGACAGCGTGCACGACGCCTTCATGACCGGGCCGGCCCATGTGGTGGAGCTGTTCCATGGCTACACCTATTCGGCGCATCCGCTGGCCTGCGCCGCCGGCCTTGCCTCGCTCAACATCTATCGCGACGAGAAGTTGTTCGAGCGCGCCAAGGCGATGGAGAGCATGTTCGCCGACGCGGTGATGTCGCTGAAGGGGCTGCCCAACGTGGTCGATATCCGTACCCTCGGCATTGTCGCGGGCATCGACCTGGCGCCGAGCAAGGACGGCGCCGGCAAGCGTGGCTGGGACGCGCTGAACAGCGCCTTCCACGAGCATGAAGTCCTGTTCCGCACCGCTGGCGACACCATCGCTTTGACCCCGCCGCTGATCATCAGCGAAGATCAGGTCGGCGAAATCGTCGAAAAGGTCGGAAAGGTGATCAAGTCGGTCGCGTAAGCGGCCTGGCTCAATCTGTAGCCCGGATGAGGCACCGCGACGTTTCGCGTCGTGGTGCCGACATCCGGGACAGAGCTTCAAGGACAGATTTTCGCCGGATATCGCTTCGCTCATCCAGGCTATGAAATCTCTCCGCGGAACCAACGCCCCGCCTCCTCGTTCCCATTGTCATCCTGGCCGTCAGGCCGCGCGACAGACGAGGACCCATTCATGCCCCCCCTTGCGAATACCCTGCTGAGAACTGGGCTGGCATTGAAATTCAACCAGATCAGGCGCGCCACCGAATCCTATGCGCGCGACCGCGCCGCGCAGGGCCAGGGAGCGATCGTCTCCTACGCCGTCGCCGCCGGCCTGTACGCCGCCGCGGGCATCTTTGCCATTGCCCTGCTGCTGGTCGGCGCGACCGCCCTGTTTCGTTGGATCGAGCTGCATTACGGCCTGTTCGAGGCGTTTGGCGCCAGCGCCGGCCTGTTGCTGATCCTGGCGATTCTCTGCGCCACCCTGGCCGCCAGCCGGCTGAAGCGACCGTCGCGACAATTCCCCAGCCTTGGCAGTCGTCTGCGCGTCGCGATCTCGGCCACGCCGGGCCAGAGCGCCGGCGTGCAGTCGCGCACGGTCCATGCCGGCCAGGTTTCAAACGTGGAGCTCTCCAACTCGGCGGCTCCCGGTCGCGCCACCTCGCCATTCAAGCCAAGCCGCCCGCCAGCGCCGGCCCGGGTCGGCGGGCAGGCCAAGGCGGGCCTTTTTCTCGCCGCCC
>JACMOT010000586.1 GCA_014377915.1 Tardiphaga sp. | reverse complement strand
GAGCCCGGCACGGCCGAAGAAGCCCTGCGGACGGATCAGCAGCACCACCGCCATCAGGGCAAAAATCGAGACCTTCGCCATTTCCGGCGCGAACAGCGAGGTCATGCTGACGACGACGCCGACCAGCAGGCCGGCGAGCACCGCGCCGCCGATCGACCCCATGCCGCCGACCACCGTGACCACGAAGGCCTCCGCCAGCAAATTGGCGCCCATTTCGGGGATCACGCCCTGCAGGGGAGCGGCCAGCAATCCGGCGAGGCCGGCAATCGCGGTCCCGATCCCGAACACGTAGAGCCAGACGCGCCCGACGTCGACACCAAGCACGCGAACGATTTGCGGATCGCGCGCACCCGCGCGGATAATCAGGCCGAAGCTGGTCTTCTCCAGAAACAGCCACAGCGCCAGCAGCACGGCGACGGCGGCGGCAATGACGAACAGCCGATACAGAGGGAAATACCCGACGCCGATATTGACCGCGCCCTGCAACAGTTCCGGCGTATCGAACGGGTAGCCGCTCTTGCCGAAGCCAATGCGGATCAGCTCGACCATAATGTAGCTGAGGCCAAAGGTCAGCAGCAGCGGATAGTCGATGCCGCGGCCATAGAGCGGGCGGATCAGGAAACGCTCGACGACCATCCCGCTGGCGCCAACGATCAACGGCACGGCGATAAGGCAGAGCCAGAAATTGCCGCCCAGTGACAGCAGGAACAGCCCGACATAGGCGCCGATCATATAGAACGCGCCATGTGCGAAATTGACAACGGTCAGCATGCCGAAAATCAGCGACAGGCCTATGGCGAACAGCACGTAGATCGCGCCGAGCGCCAGCCCGGTAAACAGCTGCAACGCAATCAGATCAAAACTCAGGCCGGCCATCGCATTCCTCCAAAGGCGATGCGCGCCCGACATGGGCGCGCATCCATCAGCTTCAGGCCTTGTGGCCGAGGGCGGCACAGGAACGCAGATTGGCGTCGTTCGGCGCCTCGGTCTCCAATACGCTGAAGACGTCGGCATCGCCCTTGGCGGGGTTCGCTTTGGATTCGATGATCAGCACCGACTGCACCGACTGGTGATCGCAGCCGCGATAATATTGCGGGCCCTTATAGTAGTCGTATTTCAGCGCCTCGATCGCGGCGATCACCTTGTCGGCCTCCAGGCTGCCGGCGGCCCTGGCCCCCATCAGCAGCGTCTTGACGCCGCCATAGCCTAGTGCGCCGTAGTCCGACGGCACCTTGCCGCCATGCATCTTGCGGAAGCGATCGTTGAACGCCTTGGCGGACGCGATCTTGTCCTCGATTCCCCAGTAATAGGAGGTTCCGCCGATCACGCCTTCGAACGCCTGCGGTCCGGCGGCGATGCGGCCGGTATAGAGCATGATCGGGACGATGATCTTCATCGACTTCTTCATGCCGAAATCGGTCGCCTGCTTCAGCGCGATCTGCTGGTCGCGGCCGAAATTGCTGATGCACAGGATATCCGGCTTCAGCGCCTGGATGCGCGGCAACAGCGCCGAGAAGTCGGTGGTGCCAAGCGGATGGCGGATGTCGACGAGGGTCTCCACGCCAAAGGCCTTGCCGGCTTCCTGGAAGCCACGGACCATTTCGTGGCCATAAGCATAGTCGGCGGTGAGGAAGGCGACCTTCTTGCCGAATTTCGGAAACGCGTAGCGACCGACCGCGCCCGCCGTCAGATGCGGGTTCAGGGCCTCGTGAAATGTGTATTTGCTGAAGTCGGAGGCTTCATTGATGGTATCGGACTGGCTGATCGAGTTGAAGATGATCTGCCGCTCCTTGGTAACATTGTTGACCGCGAGTTGCACGGCGGCCGACAGGCTGCCGACGATGAAATTGACCTTCTCCTTCTCGATCAGCTCCAGCGTGCGCGTCGCAGCCTCGCCGGGATTGAGCTTGTCGTCGCGCACCAGCAGCTCGGCCTTGCGACCGTTAAGGCCGCCGCCTTCGTTGAATTCGGCGATCGCCACCTCGGCGGCGCGGACCTGATCCTGCGCCTCGGTGCCGTAAGGCCCGGTGAGCGGCACCGGAAAACCGACCTTGATGGTCGCTTCCTGGGCCTGCAGCAGATTGATGCGAAACGGCGAGACCGCCAGCACAGCGCCAGCGCCCACGGTCGTCAGCAGGCGGCGCCGCGTTACCTGTGCGGTAGTCGGGGTCTTCTTGGTCATGTGTGTCTCCCTTGGCGTTTTTATTGCTGTCGTTGTGATCAGCTTGGTCGTCGTCGTGTCAGGCTAGTCCCAGCGCGGTGAGGATGAGCCGCGGCGTCAGCGGAATTTCGGTGACGGTCACGCCGAACGGCGACAGCGCGTCATTGACGGCGTTGGCGACACAGGCGGCGGCTCCGGCGGTACCAGCCTCGCCCGCCCCCTTGGCGCCCAACTCGGTCTCCATCGTCGGTGACACGACGTGACCAATATCGATATCCGGCATCTCGCCGGACATCGGCACCAGATAGTCGGCCATGTTGGCGTTGGTGAGCTGGCCGCGATCGTCGTAGATGCAGTGCTCGTACAAGGCGGCGCCAAGCCCCTGCACCACGCCGCCGCGGATCTGCTCGTCGACCAGCTGCGGATTGATCAGCGTGCCGCAATCCTCGACCACCCAGTGCTTCAGCAGCGTGATGAAGCCGGTGTTGGGATCAACTTCGAGCCAGGAGGCCT
>JACMOT010000585.1 GCA_014377915.1 Tardiphaga sp. | reverse complement strand
GATTTTTCCGACGGCATCACCTGGACCAGTCGGCGCTTGTCATTGGCGTCGCGCATCGCCTGGGCCAGCCGGGCCGGGTTGCGGTGGGTCAGTTCGCGCACGGTGTTGACGCCGGAGGCGCGCAACAGTTCGGCCTTGGCCTTGCCCATGCCGGGAATCCGCAGGTAATCGGCGAGGTTGGCCCATTCCAGCAATTGCTGCTCGCTGAAGCCGGTCTTGGCGGCGAGTTCCTTGCGGCATTTGGCTGAGTGGGCGGCTTCCAGCAGGCTCTCCATGGTTCGGATGCCAGCTTTTTTAAGCTTGGTCGCGGCGAAAGCCGTCAGGCCGTCAATCTTGGAGATTGGATATGTCATGATACTCGAAACGTATGAAGGTGCTTGACGCTTACGCAAGGCAAACGCACACGGCGCTGACGCAACAGACGGTCAGGCGAACTGGCTGAGGCCGGGGGTGCCGGCGATGATCTTTTCCATATCATCGGCGCCAATTTTTGTGCGGCCAAACTTGAACAGTTCGCGCGCCACTTCCTGTATGTCATTCATGCCGAGGCCTAGTCCCATCAGCTTGGAGCCCAGCGCCATCAGCCCGCCGCCCATCAGGCTTGCAAAGCCGCCGCCGCCACTGGTGGACGCGATCGCCGCTTCGGCTCCGGGGATCTTCTCGATCAGCGCGCTGACCTGCTCAGACGGTCCCTCAGTGCGCAAAAAGCCAAGAATCATACCGACCGTCTTTTCGGCCACAGCCTTGTCAATGCCAACCTTGACGGCCAGCTGATCAACCAATTCGTCCATAACGCCCCGCCTCTGACCGGCGAAACGCCGGCGCCCTCATTGCCCAATTTATATTGAGCCGGCGTGATTCGAATTACAAGCATCGCCGGCTGTCCACGCGCGATTCAATTGGACCACGCGGTGAGTGTTGCATCAATGCAAGTGAAAACGTGAAATTTTTGTCAATGCTCTGCCGCGGCGTGTTTGTTCCCATTGTCGGAAGGGAACAACGACGCACGACCGCGCGGGGCGGTGTAGCTCTGGTTCAGCGCGACGCGGCGAACGTTTCAATCGGTCGGCAAGATGCGATAAGATCATAACGAGCCGCGATGAAATTCATTCTGTGCGTATAGAGGCGATGCGATGGCGACGAGCGCGACAAAGTCTGGCGATACCGATACGCGGATTTTCATCGGCAAGGGCGAAGAACTTGCGTGGTTGACGCTTGGCCTTGCCAATCGCCACGGCCTTGTCACCGGTGCGACCGGAACGGGCAAGACGGTGTCGCTGCAAGTGATGGCTGAAGGATTTGCGCGCGCCGGCGTGCCGGTGTTCGCCGCCGACATCAAGGGCGACCTTTCGGGGATCGCCGAAGTCGGCGAAGCCAAGGATTTTATCCTGCAACGCGCCAAGGAGATGGCGCTGACCTTCCAGCCCGACCAGTTCTCGACGGTGTTCTGGGACGTGTTCGGCGAGCAGGGCCATCCGGTACGCGCCACCGTGTCGGAAATGGGACCGCTGCTGCTGTCGCGCATGCTCGATCTCAACGACGTGCAGGAAGGCGTGCTGAACGTCGCCTTCCGCGTCGCCGACGACAACGGCATGGCCCTGCTCGACATGAAGGACCTGCGCGCTATCCTCGACGCGATCGTGCCGAAGACCGGAAAAAAATCCGATGACGACGCGGAGGACCATCTGGCGCCGATCCGCGAGGCAGCGCAAAAATTCGGCAACGTGACCAAGCAGACCGTCGGCACCATCCAGCGCCAGCTGCTGGTGCTGGAAAACCAGGGCGGAGAAAAATTCTTTGGCGAGCCCGCGCTCGACATCAAGGATTTCATGCGCACCGACCGCGACGGCCGCGGCATGGTCAACATCCTCGTCGCCGACAAATTGATGCAGAGCCCGAAGCTGTACGCCACCTTCCTGTTGTGGATGCTGTCGGAATTGTTCGAGCAATTGCCCGAGGCTGGCGATCCGCCGAAGCCGAAGCTGGTGTTCTTCTTCGACGAAGCGCATCTGCTGTTCAATGATGCGCCAAAGGCGCTGATGGACAAGATCGAACAGGTAGTGCGTCTGATCCGCTCCAAGGGCGTCGGCGTCTATTTCGTCACGCAAAATCCGATCGACGTGCCCGACAAGGTGCTGGCGCAGCTTGGCAACCGCGTGCAGCACGCGCTGCGTGCTTTCACGCCGCGTGACCAGAAGGCGGTTGCCGCCGCGGCCCAGACCTTCCGGCCCAATCCGAAACTCGATACCGCCAGCGTCATCACCCAGCTCGGCAAGGGCGAGGCGCTGGTCTCGTTCCTCGAAGGCAACGGCACGCCGGCGATGGTCGAGCGCGTGATGGTGCGGCCGCCCTCGGCACGGATCGGGCCGCTGACGCCGGAAGAGCGGGCGGCGATCATCAATGCCAGCCCGTTCAAGGGCAAATACGATACCATGGTGGACCGCGAATCCGCGTTTGAAATGCTGCGGCACCGGGTGGCCAGCACCGCGGCGACGGCCGATGCGCCAGGCGCAAGCGGTAGCGGCTGGCTGGGACAATTGGGCGGCATCGTCGGCACCATCTTCGGCACCAATACCGGACGCGGCAGGCTCACAACCGGTCAGGTGATCGCGCGCGACGTCACCCGCTCGGTGACCAACAAGGTGATCGGCGGCATGGTCGCCGATCTCGGCAAGTCGATGGGCGGATCGCTTGGCAGTTCGATCGGCCGCTCGATCGTGCGCGGCGCGCTTGGCGGAATTCTGAAGAGGTGAGAGGGGCTACGGGCTGCGCAGAGCCTGCGACAACGAGGTGTTCCAACTGTCGCCTGCCTTCGGATTGTTGGTGAAATTCGTGATGCCGCGGCTTTTGATCAGAGCGGAGATATCGGCGTCAGTCGCCTTTCCCGTCATGACAAGTTCTTCCATCTTGAATTCATCGACGACAAATCGTTTACCCGCGGCGCGGCAGACCACCTTGTTCGAACAGGCGACATCGCCGTCGATGGCCAGGACCACAGTGATGTCCTGTTGCGCGATCCGCTGCGCTTGCCAGACCGTCGCTCTGAAATCAGGGCTGATGATCAGCAGCGCGGTTTCCTGCCGTTCGGCGATGACGAGACGAAGCACGAGGACGATCGTCATCAGGTCGCGCGTTCCGGCAGCCCCGATGCGCCGGCCAAGCCACGACATTTCGACGTCGGCGAAGGTCACCCCGATGCCGATTCCAAGTGCGAGGATCAGATCGAATTCCGCGTTTCCGCTGACGCCGTGGCCGAACCATTGCAGAATGCAGGCCAGCAGCCCGGAGGCGATATGCAACGCGGTAAATCGGGCCGCGCGAAGATCGGGATTGTAGAGTGCCCAGCCGGCCCAGATCACCAGTGCCAGCGCCGACCATTGCAGGTGGCCGATATTGGTCAGGACGTTGGCGAAGGCGTATTGGCGGTTGGCGAGCATGTTGCCGATGAAGTCGTTGCCGAAACTGGCAACGCACAGGCCGAGGCCGGCGAGGCAAGCGAAACCGCTCAGCAAGATCGGCCGCGCGGCCCGCCGGCCCGTGGTGAGGATGAGCCAGGCGACCGCGGTGATCGGAATGGCGACCAGATTGTGTTTCCAGAAACCGCCGACGACCATCAACAGCAGCGGCCCACAGCGGGACATGCCAGCCTTGTCCCGCGCCAGAAACCATACCAAGGCGGCGCCCATGATGGCCTCGCCGGCAAGCTGCGGATCGTTGGTTGCGATATAGGTCGTGGAATTGCGGGCCATGATGGCGACGTACCACGCCGCACCGAACAGGCCGCCGGTCGGGCTGCCGGTCAAGATCCGGACCGCGTAAAAGATTTCGATGGCGACGCAGAGCAGTCCCGCGATGGACACGGCGCGTCCGACAAACAGATTATCGCCGAAAATCTTGCCGAGTGCCCCGACAGCATAGAAGGAAAGCGGCGGATAATTATTCGCCGTCAGCGCGTCGAGAGGCGGGTAGAGGGGGCGGCCCTCGGCCGCCGCGTCCTGCAGGTAGGCATTCCAGCCTTCCGTCGGCCAGATTTCCAGCAGGAATTGCGCCCGCCAGATCGGCCATGCCAAAAAATAGCATGCGAGCAAGCCAAGCACGATCCACGGCCAGTGGCGGCGGAGAGATTTAGGAGACATCGAGAAGAGGCCGATCGGGTTGGCGAAAATGGCGGAGCGCTGTCGTGATTCCAAGTTGGCAAAATTCGAGGCGATGGTGCCACCGCCGTTTCCGCGAGTCGCGGAGCGGACAATGCTGGATATCTGCGACGGCGTACGAATCGCCGATTGCGTCTACGATGGCCGTCAAGCAGCTCCAAAAAGGCTAATCATGAATCAGCCGACAGCCGCAAGCTCGGCTATTACCGATCGTGTATTCAGCAGTTGCATGGCATGGGTCGCGCGCTTGCGTGCGATGGACGTGCCGGGCTGGGTATGGGTGGTCTTGCTATGGGGGATCTTCGCCTTTCCCGCCGTCGGGCTGCGCGGCACGCATTATGAAGAAGGCACGGTAATCGGTCTGGCGCGCGGCGCGCTCGAGGATGGCCACTGGCTGGCGCCGGATCTTTACGGCAACCGCTTTGTCGAGCGTCCGGTGTTGCTGTCATGGATCGCGGCGGCGATCGGCAAGCTGTTCGGTGGTGTCAATGTCTGGTCGGCGCGGCTGCCGCATCTGTTGTTCTTGCTGGCGGGCGGCCTGATGGTATTTCACCTGGTGCGGCCGATCACCCGAACCGCGCCGGCGGTGTTCGGCGCGCTGTGCTGGTTCACCTGTTCGATGGTCGCGCAGAAATTCATCACGGCGGAGCCGGACGTTACCCTGTCGGTGCTGCTGTTCAGCGCTTTTGTCGTGTGGTGGAAAGGCGCAGAGCGGGGGGATGTCGCTCTGTCGCGCTGGCTGGCGGTCGGCTTGCTGCTGGGCGTCGCGGGGCTGACCAAGGGGCCGCAACCGATTGCCTATTTCACGCTGGGCGTCGGCGCCTATCTGCTGCTGCGGCGACGCTGGCGCGATCTGCCGGGTTTACTTGTCGCCAACGCGATCGCCGTGGTGATCGTCGGCGCCTGGTATCTGGCTGTCTCGCAGCCAGGCGATCTGCAGGGGTGGAAGAACCATTCGCGTCTGGCGGATGGCATGTCAGCCGCGCAGTGGCTCCGCGATCATCTTGATTTCACCGCCAGTCTTTTTGTCGAATGGTTGCCAGGCTCGCTGCTGCTTGGCCCGGCGATCGTTGCGCTGTGGCGTCGGGAAGCTTTCCGCGACAATGATCTGTTGCTCGCCGTCGTGCTGTACGCGGTCGCCGGCTCGCTGGTCCTGCTGGTATGGCCCGGCGGCGTCGCCACCCGTTACGCGATGCCGGCCAGTCTTGCGCTGGCCGTGCTGGCGGGAGTTCTGTTCGACCGCTGGTGGAGCAGCCGTGGGTGGCTGATCGGCGCCGGCAATACGGTGGCCATCAGCATTTCAGTCTATCTCGTTCTGCTTGGATGGGTGGCGATGCCGCTGGCGCCCGATGCGTTTCGCCAGACCCGTATCGCCGCGCAGACCATCGAGGCTGTCCGCGCGCTGCGGCCGGGAATGCTGTATGTCAGCCCGGCAGCAACCAATCTGAATATCCTGGCCTATCTCGCGGCGCCCATTCGCATCATGCCGCTGACGGACATCGAACAATTGACGGCGGCGGCATGGGCGCTGCTGACGCCGGCGGAACTCGCGGTACTGGCCGCCCGCAAGCCGAACCTGCGGCTGGTTTTGCATGCCGCAATCCCGGATAAGACGCAGGCCCGGATAGTCGAGATTTGGCCGCAGTGAGGCGGTAATGCACGACAAGGCGAGTTTGCAGCCGATTTCCAATGCTGTTACCAAGCGCCGACCTGTCGCCCGCCTGAATTGTGAGATCCGCTAGTGCTGAGATGGCCCTCCCTGCGGCAGCCGCTCGATGTGCTGTTTCTGCTGACCTGCCTGCTGCTGACCGCGGATGTGCTGGTTCCCGAAATCTGGGGCCATGGCAAGACCAAGGATTATGCGCTGTGGTTCTGGGCCGGGCAGCAGGTGCTGAATGGCAGCGATCTTTATGCGCGCACGACCAATGGCATGCTGGATTTCATCTATCCGCCGCCGCCGGCGATCCTGCTGGCGATCCCGGCCTTGTTCGGCAAGATTCCGCTCTATGTCGTGCTGTCGATCCTGAATTCGGTGGCGTGGGCGCTGACCAGCCAGCTCAGCAATGCGATGACCGGCTCGGAAAAAATTCCGGCGCCGTGGCTGGCGGCGCTGCCGGGCTTCGCCACTATTACTTTCGTGTTCGACATGTACGATCTCGGCCAGCCCAATCTGGTGCTGCTGGCGATGATGTTGCTCGGCTTCTGGTTCATGCAGAAGGATCGGCCATGGCTTGGCGGCGGCATGTTCGCGCTGGCCACCGCGATCAAGGTGTTCCCGGTGGCAGTGCTGCCCTATCTGCTATGGCGACGACGCTGGGCGGCCTCCGCCAGCATGATCGCCTGCACGCTGCTGCTGTTGTTCGTGCTGCCGGCACCGATCCGCGGCTATCAGCGCAACATCGCGGAAGTGAAGACCTGGTTCTCGGCGATGGTCGGGTCCAGCTCGGAGAAGGGGTTCGGCCAGCGCGACGAGCAGAACTGGTCGTGGGTCAATCAGTCGGTGATCGCCGTGACCCACCGTCTGGTGCGTCCGATCAATTACCATCTCGACGAGCCGCGGAAGCCGGCGCAATATATGAATCTGGTGAGCGTCGATTACAAAACCGCGAACTGGATCGTGCTCGCGGTGTCAGGTCTGATCGGCCTCGGATTCATCTGGGCGATTCCCGCCCGGTCGAAAATGACGCCACGCTCGACCGCCGAGGAGCTGGGCATCCTGTTCTGCCTGATGACGGTGGCGTCGCCATTGGCGCGGCAATATTACTTCATGTGGCTGTTCCTGCCGCTCACCGTGCTGATGCATCGCGCGGCGTTCGATGAGCGTCCAGCCGTTTGCAAGGCAACGTGGACGTTGCCCGGCATCGTCGGCGCGCTGATGCTGCTGTCGTTGCCGGTGTTTCCGAGCATGCTGCAGGCGTGGGGCAATAATCTGCTGGCTACCGCGATCCTCGCCGGCGGGCTGATCTGGCATATGCACCATCCACCGGCGCCGCTGGTTTCGCCGCGGCTTCCCGCTAAACTCGCCTGAACAGACTCTCTCGCTCAAGGATTTCGCGCATGTCCAGTACCTCGCAGCTCCAGCCGGTTCTCGATCACATCGACGCGGAGTTCGACCACGCGCTGGAACGGCTGTTTGCGCTGCTGCGGATCAAGTCGATCTCCGCCGATCCGGCCTTCGCGGACGACTGCCAGAAGGCCGCGGCGCATCTGGCGGCGGACATCGCGACGCTCGGCTTCGATACCGAGGTGCGGCCGACCGCCGGACACCCGGCGATCGTCGCCACCGCCCGTGGCAACACCGGAAAGCGTCCGCATGTGCTGTTCTACGGCCATTACGACGTGCAGCCGGTCGATCCGCTGGAGCTATGGACGCGCCCGCCCTTTGAGCCGGTCGTCACCAAGCACGCGGATGGCCGCGACATCATCGTGGCGCGCGGCGCGCAGGACGACAAGGGTCAGCTCTCGACCTTCGTCGAGGCCTGCCGCGCCTGGGTCAAGGTCACCGGTTCGCTGCCGATCGACCTCACCATCTGCATCGAGGGCGAGGAGGAGGTCGGTTCGAAGAATTTTGTCGCCTTCCTCGAGGCCAACAAGGCCGACCTCGCCGCCGACTTCGCGGTGGTCTGCGACACCGGGATGTGGGATTCCGACACCCCGGCGATCACCACCGCGCTGCGTGGCCTGGTCTATGAGGAAGTGAAGATCACCGCCGCCAACCGCGATCTGCATTCCGGCATCTATGGCGGCGGCGCGCAAAATCCGATCCGGGTGCTGACGAAAATTCTTGGCGGCCTGCATGACGACCATGGCCGCATCACCATTCCCGGCTTCTATGACGGCGTGAAGGACCTGCCGCCCGACATTCTGGCGCAGTGGAACAAGCTCGGCCTCACCGCCGAGACCTTTCTGAAGCCGATCGGGTTGTCGATTCCGGCCGGCGAAAACGACCGTGCGCTGATCGAGCAGATCTCGTCGCGACCGACCTGCGACATTAACGGCATTTTCGGCGGCTACACCGGCGAGGGCTCCAAGACGGTGATCGCTTCGCATGCTTCGGCCAAGGTCTCGTTTCGCATCGTCGAGGGCCAGGACCCCGGCCGCATCCGCGACGCCTTTCGCGCCTATGTCACTGCGCGTCTGCCAGGCGACTGCACGGCGCAATTCCTCGATCATTCCAACGCGCCGGCGATTGCGCTCGACTGGAACATGAAGCCGCTCGCCGCCGCCAGGGCCGCCCTGACCGACGAGTGGGGCAAGGAGGCGTTGCTGATCGCTTCCGGTGCCTCGATCCCGATCGTGGCCGATTTCAAGCGCACGCTCGGCCTCGACACCGTGATGGTCGGCTTCGGGCTCGATGACGACAACATCCATTCGCCGAATGAAAAATATGATCTGAAGAGCTTCCAGAAGGGCATCCGCTCCTGGGCGCGAATCCTGGCGGCTTTTGCCAACGCGCCGAAGTAATAGCTCCAGCCCTGGTAACTCCGGGGCGCGAGTGCGCAGCCCGAGCGAATCCGGAATTCCGAACTGTTCAGCGCGCAATCATTGCGGGATTCCGGGTTCGGTGGCGGCTATCGCCGCTTCCGCCCCGGAATGACAACACCACACCGGCTTCCTGCTTGACGCACATCAATGGCTACGCCGCGCCTTCCTGACAGAACCACAAAAAGGGAGGCTTCGATGTCCGCAACAGAAATCGCCAAACGCCATTTTTCGGCGGCGATCGCCGAAGCTCATGCGAGCGGGGCCGATCCCGATAGTGTCTGCCGGTCCTTGCTGGGTCTGGTGGTCGGCACCTATCTCGGAACCCGGCCGGTATCCGACGTGCAATCGGAGCTCCGCTTTGTCGCCGACAATTGCGATCCCGAGACCGACTTCATGTTCATGCGCCCGTAAGCGGCGCCAGTTGGCAGAGCAGTGCGACATCCTGTGATGCGGGCGCGCGATGCAATCACATCCCAAAACATGAAAACGCCGTCCGGAATTGGACGGCGTTTTGATTCAGTGCAGAGGTTGTGTGACCTCACTATAGCAAGAATCTCAGTTCTTGTAAGAGGGGTCGAGGCGGTCGAGTTTGCGCAGCAGCGGCGGCCAGACCAGCCGGGTCGAGCGCAGTTCGGCGCGGTCGGGGTTCGACACCACCTGGGTGTTCTTGTCGATCACCGCCTGGTCGACCGGGTAGGCGACCGGGCCGAGCATGCGGGTGCGCACCTGCATGGTGCAGGCGCGTTCGAGATGGAACATGCGCTCGAAGGCCGAGGCGACGGAACGGCCGACCGTCAGCGTGCCGTGGTTGCGCAGCAGCATGAAGTTGTGGTCGCCGATGTCCTTCTGCAGCCGCGGGCGCTCGTCATGGTCCAGCGCGATGCCCTCATAATCATGATAGGCCAGATCGTGGGTGACAAGCTGCGCGGTCTGGTTCAGCGGCTGCAGGCCCTCCAGGCACGAGGCCACGGCGGTGCCGTCCGGGGTGTGCGGATGCATCACGCAGTCGGCTTCCTCGCGCACTTCGTGGATCGCCGAATGGATGGTGAAGCCGGCCGGATTGATGCTGTAGTCGCTCTCGCTGAGCTGGTTGCCATGCAGGTCGACCTTGACCAGGCTGGAGGCGGTGATTTCGTCGAACATCAGCCCGTAGGGGTTGATCAGGAAGTGATGCTCGGGGCCGGGGACGCGGGCGGAGATGTGGGTGTCCACCAGATCGTCCCAGCCGTAATAGGCCACCAGACGATAGGCGGCGGCCAGATTGACGCGCTGCTCCCATTCGGCCTCGGCCATGGTGGACGGCACTTCCTTGAGGTGGGCTTCGGCTGGCGACATCTGGTTCTCCCATTCATTGTTTATCATGATTAGAGGCAAGCCTAGTCCGGTGCCTGGGCGGCTAGCAAGCGGGGGTATTTGCGCGGCAGTCATGCTTTCCGGCGTCGGAGGCGGCCGTCGCTACCTGCCGGCGCTCAGCACAGCTTGAGACGGTAGCGCGTGTGACGCAACTCGCCGGTCTTGCTGAGAGCGCCTTGCTCGACCAGGTCCCGCAGATCCCGCGTCGCTGTCGCGCGCGACGTATCGGTGATGGTGATGTAGTTGTCGGCGCTCAGGCCGCCCTTGAAGCCATCCACTCCCTCCCGAAACAGGCGCTCGATGACCTTGCTTTGCCGGGCGTTGAGCTGGTCGCGGTGTCGTTCATAGAACCTGGCCTTGGCGACGTAGAAATCGACGCGGCCGATGGTGGTGATTTGCGCCCGCAGGATGGTGCCGGCGAAGTAATTCAGCCAGCCGTTGATCTCCAGATCCTTGTTATCGTGCTCGAGCGCGGCATAATAGTTCTTTCGCTTGCGCTCGATCGTATAGGCCAGCGCGATCAGGCTGGGCTGCCCGATATTCTGCGCCAGTGATTTTTCGGCGATGGCGCGACCGATGCGGCCGTTGCCGTCCTCGAACGGATGAATGCACACGAAATACAAATGCGCCATCGAGGCCCGCGTCAGCGCGGGCAGCGGCTGTGTTCCGTCGGGCGCAGTGCGGTTGAACCAGTCGATGAAATGCGTCATTTCCCCGGTCACGCGCGCCGAGGGCGGCGCCTCGAAATGCACGCTGCGCTGCTGGATCGGGCCGGATACGACCTGCATCGGATCGGCGTGGGTCCGATAGCCGCCAATCACCTGGATCGTCCGATCGCCCGCGAGCAGCATGCGATGCCATGCAAACAATGTCTGGTGGCCGAGCGGGGCGGCGAAGCCGCGATACAGGTCCACCATCATCTCGGCGATACCGCGCTCGGCTGCCGGAATGTCGGGTCTGGCGGCGCCCAGCCCGAATTGATGGCGCAGCGAGGACTGCACGCTGTCGCGGTTGAGGATTTCGCCTTCGATTTCGGAGGTCTTGAGGGCTTCGTCGCCGATCAGCTCGATCCGCAGGATGTCCTGCTGGTCCGCACCGATATGCCGGAACGCGCCGATGAACTCGCCGGATCGCAGCAGGAACTCACGTTCCAGCGGCTGCAACGCTGCCGGATCGTAGACAAAGTCCGGCCAGTCCGGCTGTTCCCAGTTCCATTTCATGAGCTATAGAACGCCTTTCTATAGCTCATAATATCTATTAAAATGAGCTATAGCAATCCGTTCTGTCGCTCACGGGCGTCGCCGCCGCCCTACGGCGCCGGGATCGCCAGCAGGCTGGAGATGCTGCTGCCGCGGATGTCGTAGACACGGGCGAACACCACGTCGTCGCGCTTGATCTCGGCGATCACCGGCGCGGTCAGGCCCTTGCAGTAGAACTCCCCCAGCGTCATCGCGAAATCGGCGGCGTGGCTGTCCCAGCCGATGGTGAAGTCGGGGCCGAGCGCGACCTGCGCCGGTCGTTGCGGACCGCATACGGCGACCTTCCACTTGCGCCCCGCCGGCGGATGTTCCTGACGCTCGGTAATCTCTTCTTTCAGCGCATCCGATGCCTGCTTCAGCGCGAGCCCCCAATAATCCAGCATATACAGCGCGTCGGCCTGACGCACCGTGCCAGCGATGTAGTTGAAATGGGTGTATTGGTAGGGGTGCAGCCGGATCATTTCCGCCAGCGGGAGTGCGAGCCCGAAGGTGAACACGGCGACGGCCGCGGCCTGGGCGCCGCGATGGTTGACGCGCAGCCAGTCCATGCCCCAGGCGAACGCGGCGCCGGCCAGCACCGTCATCGGCGGTATCACGAAGATGAAATGCCGGATGCCATTATACAAGGCCGGGCGTTTCACCATCGCGATCAGCAACGGCAGCATCGCCGCGAAGGTCAGCATCAGCAGGATGGTCTTGCGGCGCGGTGACACGTCGTTGCGCGACAGTGACAGGATGGTCAGCGCGACGCCGCCCAGGGTCAGGAACAGCAGCACTTCCGGAAGTTGCAGCGCGAACAGCGTCGGCAGATACGACCACGGCATGTCCGGTACCGAGATCATCGCGCCGTCGAACATTTCCTTCCACGGCTTTTCGAAGAACGCCGAGAAGTAGGTCAGCGCGTGCAGCGGGTTGGTGGGCTCCAGGATCGACCAGGGCCAGATCAGGCCCATCACCAGATAGCCGAAGGCCAGGCCGGGCAGCAGCACATAGAGCATATGGGCGAAGCGGTGGGCGGCTTCGCGCCAACCCTGGCTGCGCAGTTCCCAGAGCAGCAGCGGCACGAAGCCGATCAGCGCATAGATCAGCGCCAGGCCGGCGAGGATGCGCGAGCCGATCGCCAGGCCGGCGCCGAGACCGACAATCAGGATCGTGCGCGGCGACGGCTTCGGATATTCTTCCGCCAGCCGTACCAGGCCAAGCATCAGGATCACCATGGATACGGCAAAAGGCGCATCCTTCGGGTTCATGAACATGTGGCCGTAGAAGGTCGGGCACAGCGCCAGCAGCAGCAGCGTGGCAAGGCCGCCGGCGGCGCCGCCGACGCGACGGCCGAGCCGCCACGTCACCGTTAGCCCGATCACCCCCACCACGGCGCCGAGCAGGCGACGGGTTTCGAACAGTTCCAGAGGTATGATTTTGTGCAGCAGCGCCGCGGCCATGTCGAAGCCGCCGCCATACATATAAAGATTGGCAAAGGACAGCGCGCCGAGATCCTTGAATCCGGAGCCGTACATCTTCAACAACAGGTCGGCATATTCAGCGTGGGTATAGTCGTCCCAGCCAAGGCCGTAATCGCGGAAGGTAAAGCCGGCGACGGTGCTCACCACGACGAGCGTCAGCAAAGCAAGGTCGTCGCAGGTCCGTTCCACCGACCGCCTCAGCGGCAGGACGATGGCGGAAGTCGTTATCGATGACATGATGGTTGATAACCCGGTGTCCCCAGCGGCTCAACGTAGTGCTCTCGAGCCTCTTCCCCGGCTACCATATAGCGCACTTTTACGACCAAGTAATTGAGAATTGTGGCAAAATTCTTGAAACGCGACGCAGCAACAAGCTTATGTCCCGGATATGCTCGCCAGGGATGTAAATTCATATTATGCTAACCAGAACGGTTAAGTATGGCGCTCCAGTACCTTTACCGGAAGTTGTGAATGTAAATTGTCGTTTGTCGATTAAGACGTTACGGTGGTTGGGACGACGAGGCGCGCGAAGCTGCCGCCGTGGGAGTTGATAATACAATGACTTTGCTGCTGGTTGCCGGGATCTTGGTAATCCTTGCGGGCCTTCTAACGATCGTCTTCGGGATCCCGGTTAAGGAATTCGGCTTCGGCAACACGCTTATTCTGACTGGAACGATCGGCGCCTGCACTGGCCTGATCATGATCAGCATGGGCTTGGCGCTTCGCGAGCTGAAGAAATGGGGCCCCCGTTCCGGCGAAGCGGCGACCGCGCCGCCTATCCCCAGGCGTGAATTCCAATTGCCGCCGGACGAAGATGACGACGCGGGATTACTGCCGCCGGTTCCGTCGCCGCAGCGTCAGGAACCGGCGGCCCGGACCGGCAGGGCCGATCCGGCGACGCTGCCCTGGCAGGAAGGATCGCCCCGCGCGCGCGCGGCGGCGGCGGGGCCGGCGGGGCCG
>JACMOT010000584.1 GCA_014377915.1 Tardiphaga sp. | reverse complement strand
GTCAGCGCGGCGTCGAGCTGCGGCTCCTGCTCGAGGTAGCCGACGCGGGCGCCCTGCGCGACCCAGGCCTCGCCGGTAAATTCCTTGTCGAGACCGGCCATGATCTTGAGCAGGGTCGATTTACCCGAGCCGTTGACGCCGAGTACGCCGATCTTGGCGTCCGGATAGAACGAGAGATGGACATTATCCAGCACCTTGCGGGTCGGATAGGCCTTGGTCAGGCCCTGCATGAAATAGACGAACTGACGGGCCATCGAGAATCCTGGAGCTGTCACGGTGAAAATGGGTTGCCGTTGATGTAGCGGCGCGGCCTGCAAAGGGCAACCAGCGCTTAATAATTCGCTAAGGCTGCGAGTCGCCAGAACGGCCCGCTATGACGATTCAAACCGCATTTTAACGACTGCGGCCAAGGATGGATCAGGGCGATTTAGGACGCCTCCCGCGGCAGAATTGGCCGACAAACAGGCGGAGCCGATCATGGCGAGCATCGCATCGGGAACTTCATCCCCCGTTCCCGGCACCGCCGCGGCGCCCGGGATTGCCCAGGAAATCCGGCTGTTCTGGCGGCGGGTTTTTGTGGCGGGGTTCGATCCCTACCGCCCCGAACTGCATTAAATGCGCGGCCCCCGTCCGGCCTGCCGGGCCAAATCCGCTACCCCCGCTTCCTGACATCAACACCCGGGACTGACCGGGCTGCCCAGGCTTGCACGCGCCGGTATTGCGCGTAAGCATGATCGCATCCCGGACGGTGCCTGCCGTCTTCACCCCTCGACGGACGGACCCATGACGCGGCTGCGCTGTGCAATTCTCGACGACTACCAGAACGTGGCGCTGAAGCTGGCCGACTGGAGCCCGCTCGGCGACCGCATCGACGTCACGGTGTTTGACAAGCCCTTCGCATCGAATGACGAGACCATCGCCGTACTGCGGGATGTCGAGATCGTCTGTGCCATGCGCGAGCGCACACCGTTCCCCCGAGCCGTATTAGAGGCGCTGCCGAAGCTGCAACTGCTGATCACCTCCGGCCTGCGCAACGCCGCGATCGACCTCGATGCTGCCAAGGCGCGGGGCGTCGTCGTCTGTGGCACCGGGATGGTCGGCAACCCGACCGCCGGCCTGACCATCGGCTTGATGCTGGAGCTGACGCGCAAAATCGGTTTCGAGAATGCCCGGATGAAGGCTGGCGAAC
This sequence comes from Tardiphaga sp., assembly GCA_014377915.1. The sequence goes on along the minus strand of JACMOT010000584.1, from coordinate 2,604 downwards.
CCTGGCAGGTTACCGTCGGCGAGGATATCGGCGGCAAGACGCTGGGCATTGTCGGCCTTGGCAAGCTCGGCAGCCAGGTCGGCAGCATCGCTCGTGCCCTGGGCATGAAAACCATCGCCTGGAGCACCAACCTCACCCCCGAGGCCTGCGAAAAGGAAGGCATCGACTACGCCAGCAAGGAAGAGCTGTTTGCGACGGCGGACATCATCACCATTCACCTGGTTCTGAGCGACCGCTCGCGCGGACTGGTGTCGGCCGGCGATCTCGCGCGCATGAAGCCGACCGCCTATCTGATCAACACCGCGCGCGGCCCGATCGTCGACGAGGCCGCGCTACTACACGTCCTGCAGGCCGGAAAAATCGCCGGTGCCGGTCTCGACACCTATTCGCACGAGCCGCTACCGGTCGACAGTCCGTTGCGCAGGCTCGACAACGTCGTGCTGACCCCGCACCTGGGCTATGTCACGGCGGAGAGCTACCGGCGGATCTATCGCGAGATGATCGAAGGCATTGAAGGCTGGCTGACGAACGAGCCGCTCAGACAACTGGGATAGAACCGCAATCGCCCAACAAAAAGGGCGCCGCGTGGATCACGCGGCGCCCTTTTTGGTTCACTAAGCGGGTTAGCGGATCGTGACCGGTGCCGGCAGCGGCTGCACCGCCATTGGCTGCGTACCTGCCAAAGGCGCGGGCGGCAGGTTGCTGGCATTCGGGCCGGGGATCGGCTGGGCCGAGGCCGTGGTCGTCGGCGGCGCACCGCCGGGCATCACCACGACGCGGGTACCAACCTTGGTGCGTTCGAACAGGTCTGACACGTCCTCATTGATCATGCCGATGCAGCCCGAAGACACGAACTTGCCGATCGTCGAAGGCTGGTTGGTGCCATGGATGCGGTACACCGTCGAGCCGAGATACATCGCGCGGGCGCCGAGCGGATTGCCAGGTCCACCGGCCATGAAGCGAGGCAGGTACGGCTGGCGCTCGATCATCTCGGTCGGCGGATGCCAGTCCGGCCACTCTGCCTTGCGGGTGATCTTCTGCATGCCGGTCCAGGTGAAGCCGTCGCGGCCCACGCGGACGCCGTAACGGATCGCGCGGTTATTGCCGAGCACGTAATAGAGATAGGTGTTCGGCGTATCGACCACGATGGTGCCGGCGGGCTCCTTGGTGACGAAATTGACTTCCTGGCGGCGCAGGTTCGGCGGCAACTGCGCCGGACCGTTTTCCGGCTGTTCCTCGACCGGAAGCGCGGAGAGCTGCACGGGGCGATCACCGCCCTGCGACGGCTGGACCGAACTGGTCATGCCTCCCCCCTGCGCGCCAACGCCTTCCGGCGGCCGGATGGCGCGGTTATCATCATAGCCACGATCGGAATAGGTCTGCGGCTGACCGGTCGCGGGGCGATCCGAGTAGATCACCGCCGGCGGGCCCATCGGGCGGCCGTAACGCGGATCGTCGGGCGACATTACCGGCCCCTGCGGCGCGCGCTCGGAATAGGCTGGAGCGCCGGCCGGACGGCCATATCGCGAATCATCTGGGGCCATCGCCGGACCGGGCGCCGGCAATGCCGTCATCGGGCGGCCGCGTGGCGACGGTGCATCATCTTCATCGAGCGCGTCGAAATCCGGTACCGCGTCCCTCGCGCTGCGCGCGCGGACGTCCGCCGGATATCCGCCGGGCGGATAGGACGGGTCGGCCGGGATCGAGTAACCGCTTTGCGCGGGCGCGGGATAGCCCTGCGCCAGTGCAAGCGAATGACCCGCAGCGCTAACAGCCACCGTCGCGAAAATCGTCAGAACATGCTTGATCATCATCGCCCTTGTATAAGCCCAAGCAAACACCGGATCGTTAATGTGAGATCGCGCAGGATAGCGGCGCATTCAAGACAATTCGGGCAAAAACACTGCCTATTTCGGTCATATTACGGTGACGACCGTCCGGCGTGACCAACATGTCTCACTGGCGCAGCAATAATGCGCCTGCGCGTGGGCCACGATCCAGCCGTTCACTTTTCCGGTACCGGCTCGCCGGTGTTGCGATATCTTGAAAACGTCTGATTCGCGCCAAAGTGGCGGCCGTGGCCACCGCGAAACGGGCCTCTCGCAGTATGGTTCACCGCGTCCCCGATCGTTCAAGAGCCCCGCAACGTGTTCGCGGAGGCGGAATACCAGTTCATGCTCCCGGGTTTTCGTTTTCTGGCCGCAGCCGTGCTGCTTTCGGTCTCTGTTCTGGTCTTCGGCGTTGGTGCCGCGGCCCTGTTCCGCACCGCGCACGAGGAGGTTGCCAACCTGCCAACCCGGCGGACGCCGCCCCAGGCGGCGCTCGCGCCGGCATTCGATAGCGCGCCAATGCTGGCGACGTTGCGGGTCGCCCCCCCGGCTTCGGAAATCGCGACAGGCAGCATCCCGGAAAACCGGGACCCTCTTCCCCCATCGATTGGGCCGGACGACGAGCGCTCCGCACCCGCGGCTACGGACGCCGCGGTGACGGTCCCCCCACTTAACGTCGAAATTCCGGATTCGCCGGCTCCCGCCGGGCCACAGGAGACGCCACCACTGCCGGATCCGGTTCAGGTCGTGACACCGGCGCGGGCTGCGCCGGCCG
>JACMOT010000583.1 GCA_014377915.1 Tardiphaga sp. | reverse complement strand
CTCGGCGAGTTCGCCCTTGATCTTGTCGCGGTCGTAATAGGGCACGCCGCCGGGGCCGGCCTTCATCTTGTGGGTGATCAGCCGGTCATAGCAATTCCACGACACCTCGTAGCCCGGCACGTTGGTGCCGACGCCCATGATGTCGAGATTGTTGGGGCCGCTTTCGGAGACGATCAGCAGCGTCTCCGAGCGGGCATCGGCCTTCGCGGCGGAAAAGATCGCCGGAGCCGGCACCATGGCGCTGGCTGCGACGCCCGTCACCGTCTTCAGAAAATCACGACGCTTCATCGATGTCTCCAGCGCATGAGGGGCATTTCTGGAGAAGTCTTCGCAAGGTTCGTGCCAGACGATCCGCGCGGCGACACGCGGAGCAACCTATTGATGATACTACAATATATGAAATTTGCAGGTGATCCGCAGGCTGGCCCGGTCTTGCCGTATTGCATACAAAGACGGACATTTGCTTATGAATTATACATATTTTCAGCGACGCACGGACAGCGGGCAGAGGCCTCCGGATGGCTTTTTGCTACCCGCCTTCACCCCGACCACCACGTTGTCGTCGCAGGCACTTACTTACGGCGGAACACCAGCAACACCCCCGCGACGGCCGTGCCGGCCTCCAGCCGTAGCGCGGTGTCCGCGCGTTCGACCAGCTCGAAGCCGGCTTCGGTCAATGACATCAGATAGGATTCGCGATGGGCAAAACGCCCCGAGGGCAGGATCTCGAAATCCGCCATCAATGCCCGTTCGATGCTGATGGCGAACAGGCCATCCGGTGATGTGGCCCGCGCCACCGCGGCGATCAACTCATCGAGCCGGCCGAAATAGATCAGCACGTCGGCGGCAAACACCAGATCGAACGACGCCGGATGCGCGGCGAGAAATTCGATCGCCTCGCTTTTGACCAGCGCGCGGTAGCTGCCGCGCCTGGCCGCCTGCGCCAGCATCTGCGCGGACAGATCGACGCCAACCAGATCGGCGCCGAAGCCGGCGAGATATTCTCCGGCAAGGCCAGTGCCACAGCCGAGATCGAGCATCCGCGCAACGGCCGGGCGATGGCGGCCGACCAGCGCGGCGAGATCCTGCGGCACCCGATAGGCCAGCACGCCGACCAGCCGCTCGTCGAAGCCGGCGGCGAAGCCGTCGAAATAGGCTTCGACATAGTCCGTCGGCACGGCGTCGATGGCGCGGCCGGCCACCGCGTCGTTGAGGTGCCGCTGGACCGGATCGCCGGGATCGTGGGCGAGGCGGAATTTCCCGACCGCCAGCGCGGCGGCGCGGTAGCCATAGGCGCTGAGCAGCGCAAAGCCATCGCGGGTGATGTCGCGCAGCGGCTCGGCCTCCACGCCAGCGAGGGCCGGATAGTCGGCAAGCGCCTGCGCGAGGTCGCCGGTGATGATCGCGGCGAAGGTTTTCGCGCGGGCGTATTTCTGCAGGCTGTGGCCGGACAGCGGCGCCACCGACGCCGCCTGCGCGAAGGCCTCGGCGCTTTCGGAAAATTGCGCGGCCATGTACAGCGCATGGCCGAGCGACAGCGAGACGACGGCGTCGACATCGCCGGACGCGGCGACGCGGCGCAGGCTGGCGACCGCCGCCGCGAAGCGCAGCGTTTTCATCTGCAGGAGGCCGAGCCCGAAATGCGCGTCGGCGAGATCCGGATCGAGCGCCAGCGCGCGACGATAGGCGTCTTCCGCCAGCGGATCATGGTCGAGATTTCCCGCCAGCACCGCATATTGCAGCCAGGTCGCGGCATGGGTCGGGTCGATCCGCAGCGCCTGGCGCGCACAGCACGTGGCCAGATCGAAACCCGATGCGCCCTGAAAGGCGCCGGCGAGATCACGCCACAGCCAAACTTCATCCGGCGCCAGCGACAGCGCCGCGGTGAAGGCTTCGATGGCTCGCTGGTCGTCGCCCGATTGGCGGCACAGCACGCCGAACCGCCGCAACGCCAGCACCGGATGGCGGTGCCTGGCGAGCAGAGCGGCAAAATCGGGGAAGTCCGCCGTCCAGCGCGCGACCCGTTGTTGCACGGCGTCGGCGTCAGGCAATTCGACCGCGGCTCCGTCGCCCGTCAGCATCGTGACGGCCGGTGGATCGCAGCGCTCTGGGGTGATCGGGTCGCCTGTCATCATCCGCGTCCCGGAGTTCGAATCGCCAAGCCGCGCAAGGCGATGGGCACGGCGCTTTAGCAGCAAGCGACGGTCCCGATCGACTGTTTTGCGTTGTCCGGCTTGACAAGGCGCGTCTGGCCATTCCTTATTGCTAATAATTCGCACTTGCATTTGCATGAGGTGAATAAGGAGGATCGACGTGCGTTCAAAATCCGGAATCAGCATGGTGTCGGCGATCGGGGCGAGCTGGCTGTCGATCGCAGCGGCCGGGACGGCCGGCGCCCAGGAAGTGCTGCCGGAAATCGTTGTGGCCGGCGAGCGCCAGGCGGGCGATGCCTTCCAGTCGACCACCAGCCTCAGCGGCACCGAGCTGCAGCGCCACACCGCGGCCTCGCTGGCCGACCTGCTGTCGACGCAGCCGGGCATCGCCGCCTCGACCTTCGCGCCCGGCGCCAGCCGACCGAACATCCGCGGCCTCGACGATTATCGCGTCCGCATCCAGGAGAACGGCATCGGCAGCCATGACGCGTCGGATTTCAGCCAGGACCACCAGGTGCCGGTCGATCCGCTGTCCGCCGACAAAATCGAGGTGATCCGCGGACCGGCGACGCTGCGCTATGGCAACCAGGCGATCGGCGGCGTGGTCAATGCCAGCAACAACCGGATTCCGGAAAACCTCGTCCCTGAAAATTTTGCCGCGCGTATCAAGGGCGCCTCGGCCTCGGTGGACCGCGGCCTGGAAGGCGCCGCCAGCCTCGACGCCAGCGGCAACAATGTCGCGTTTCACATCGACGCGTTCGGCAGGAGCGCCGGCGACTATCGGATACCGGGTGGCGTGCAGGCCAATACCAGCCTGCGTTCCGACGGCCAGTCGGTCGGCGGATCGTGGATCTTCGATGGCGGCTATATCGGCACCGCGATCCAGCATCTGTCGAGCCTGTACCATATCCCCGGCAGCAACGACGCCCGGCAGAATACGCGAATCGATCTGGAGCAGACCAAGATCACCAGCAAGGGCGAGTGGCGCGCGCCCACCGAAGGCATCGACGCGGTGCGTTTCGGTTTTGGCGCCAGCGACTACAAACATGACGAGCTTGGCATCGGCGCCGGCGGCATCGACGGCGTGCAGAACACGATCCGCAACAAGGAGATCGAAGGCCGCTTCGAACTCGACCACGCCGCGGTGGCGACGCCGCTGGGCGCGCTGACCGGAAACTGGGGCGTGCAGGCCAGCAACCGCCAGCTCGGCACGTCCGGCGCGCTCGGCGGCCTGCTGGCGCCGACCAATACCGATGCCGTCGCCGGCTTCGTGTTCGAACAGCTGCAGCTGTCGGAGACGCTGAAATGGCAGGCGGCCGGCCGGGTCGAGCAGCTCTCGGTGTCCGGCCTGGCGCCGCGCTTTCCCGCCAGCCTGCTGCCGCCACCGAACCTGTTCACGGAGACCGCGGCGAGCCGCGATTTCGCGCCGAAGAGTTTCAGCCTCGGCCTGCTGAAGACGCTGCCCTGGGACATGGTGGCGTCGCTCAGTGCGCAGCGGGCGCAGCGGGCCCCCGCCGCACCCGAACTCTACTCCCGCGGCTCCGACGGCGCGTCGGGTACCTTCGTGATCGGCAATCCCGACCTCAAACTCGAAACCGCGGAATCGATCGAGCTCGGCTTGAAGCGCGCCCGCGGCCAGCTGCGCTTCGAGGCCAGCCTGTACTACACGCGCTATCTCGACTTCATCTACAAGCAGGTCACCGGCAATCTCTGCGCCGACGTGTTTGCCAGCTGCGGTGCCACCGGACCGCTGCTGCAGGTCGCCTACGCCCAGCGCGACGCCAATTTTCGCGGCGGCGAAATCTCGGCACAGCTCGACATCACCCCGCTTGGCGACGGCATGTTCGGCGTCGACGGCCAGTTCGACATGGTACGCGCCACCTTCGCCGATGGCAGCGGCGTGCCGCGCATCGCGCCGATGCGCGCCGGCGCCGCCCTGTGGTGGCGCAGCGCCGAATGGCATGCGCGGCTCGGGCTGCTGCATGCCTTCACCCAGAACGACATCGCCATCAACGAGACCGCCACCGCGGGCTACAATCTGCTGAAGGCCGAACTCAGCTACACGCATGCTTTCGTCAAATCCGACGGCGGCCCGCGCGAAATCAGCTTCGGCGTCAGTGGCGACAATCTGCTCGACGAGCGCATCCGCAACCATATCTCGTTCAAGAAAGCAGACGTGCTGCAGCCCGGCCTTGGCGTCCGACTGTTCACGAATCTGAGATTTTGATCGCGATGGCCGCCATGCCCTCCCCGGAAACGCTGCATTCTGCGATGCAGCGTGAGATGCCGGGGCGACAGCAACGGCCAAGCGCGGTATTCTTGCCATCATCCTTCCACACAATGCCACCATCGACCGACGGAATGCCGCGCCTATGAAACATATAGAAATACCTTTTGTCGCCGCGCTGCTGTGGCCCGGGCTCGCCTCCGCCGCGGGCACCGAAGCGCTGCTGCCGCACAATCTGTCGCCGTGGGGCATGTTCATGGGCGCCGATGTGATCGTCAAAGCCGTGATGATCGGTCTCGCTTTCGCCTCGCTGGTGACCTGGACCGTGTGGCTCGCCAAGTCGCTGGAGCTTGGCCGCGAGACCAGCATTGCCAAGCGCCGCCTTGCCACGCTGGAAAGCGACACCACGCTGGCGCAGGTCGAGCGCGACAGCGAAGGCCAGCGCGATGCGGTGGCGCAGCTCATTCATTCCGCGGTGCGCGAAACCGCGCTGTCGCACGGGTTGTTCGATGACGGCTTCAAGGAGCGGATCGCGCTGCGGCTGGAGCGTGTCGAACATGCGATGTCGCGAAAGATTTCGCGCGGCACCGGCGTCGTCGCGACCATCGGCGCCACCGCGCCGTTCGTCGGACTGTTCGGCACGGTGTGGGGCATCATGAATGCCTTCATCGGCATCTCCGAGGCGCACACTACCAATCTCGCGGTCGTCGCGCCCGGCATCGCCGAAGCCCTGCTCGCCACCGCGCTCGGCCTCGTCGCCGCGATTCCCGCGGTGGTGATCTATAATCAGCTGGTGCGCGGCGTGACCGGCTACCGCGCGCTGCTCGGCGACGCCTCGGCGCAGGTGATGCTGCTGATCAGCCGCGACCATGGCCGGCGCAGCATGCATATCGCCCGGGCGGCGGAGTAGACCATGGGCTCGAGACTGGGCGGACGCCCGCGCGGCTCCGGGGATGACGACCTCGAAATGCAGCACGAGATCAACGTCACGCCGTTCATTGACGTGATGCTGGTACTCCTGATCATTTTCATGGTGGCGGCACCGCTGGCCACCGTCGATCTCGGCGTCGATCTGCCGGCCAGCGCGGTCGCGCCGCAACCGCGACCGGACCGGCCGGTGTTTCTCACCGTGAAGCCGGACCTGTCGATCGCGGTCGGCGAGGATGTTGTTGCCCGCGACGCGCTGAACGCGGCGCTGGATACGGCGACCAAGGGCAGCAAGGGCGAACGCATCTTCCTGCGCGCCGACAAGGTCGTCAGCTATGGCGACCTGATGGAGGTGATGAACCTGCTGCGCAATGCCGGCTATCTCAAGGTCGCGCTGGTCGGGCTCGACGGACGAACCGCGACGCCATGAAGGCCGCCCCCAACACTTTCGTCCTGCATGCGCCGACCGAACGCACCGCTTCGCGCTGGATTGTCTCGGCGATCGTCGTCGTGGCCCTCCATGTCGGCCTGGTCGCCGGCGGCCTGCTGTGGTAGCGCCAGCGGGAGTCGCCCGGCACCCCCATGCCGGCGACCATGGCCGACATGGCGCCGGCCACCACCGCCCCCGAGGACTCGGAGCAGGACGTGGCGCCCGGACCGGAGATGCAGCAGGCCGAAGCGCCCGCCGACCCCCCGCCGCCCGAACCGGTGCCGCAGCCGCCGCCCCCGCCGGCTGCACAGGCCCAGGAGATGATCCCGCCGACGCCGGCCATCGACAAACCGGAGGTCGAGGCACCGCCCGAGCCGAAGGCCGAGCCGAGCCCGCCGACGCCGCCCATCCCGGAGCCGGAGCCGCCCCGCCCGACGCCCGTGCCGGAACCGGCGAAGACCATTCCCGATCCACCGCGGCCTGTGCCGGCACCCGCGCCTTTGGCGCCGAAGCCGCTGCCCACCGAGGTGAAGAAACAACCGAGCGATACGCCACCGGCGCCGCGCACCTCAGCAGCACCGCGCGCCGAGCGGCGGGACCGCGCGGCTTCGTCGGCCGCCGCCGGCGCCGCGGCCGCGGCGGCGCTGCCGTCCTATCGCGACCGACTGAACGCGCATCTGCAGCGCTACAAGGAGCCCAGCGCCACCGGCAAGCAGGGCGTGGCGACGCTGACCTTCACCGTCAGCCGCAATGGACAGGTGCTCGGCAGCCGCATCAGCGGATCGTCCGGCACCCCCGAACTGGACGCCGCCACGCTGGCGCTGATCCGCCGCGCCCAGCCGCTGCCGGCCTTCCCGCCGGAATTGACGCAATCCTCGATGAGCTTTTCGGTGGGGATCCGTTACGTCAACCGATAGTGGCTTCCCGCCAGGTGGGAGCGAAGCCGCACGCTTCGCTTCATGCCAGCAAGAACAGCAAACTACTTCAACAACCCCGCCAGCGCTTCCACGGCAACCGTATAGCTCTTCGGCCCGAGCCCGGCGATCACGCCGGTGGCGGCGAGCGACACGTAGGAGGGCTGGCGAAAATGTTCGCGCTTGTGGATGTTGGTGAGATGCACTTCCATGATCGGTCCGTCGAACGTCTTCAGCGCGTCGAGGATCGCGATCGAGGTCGAGGTGAATCCCGCCGGATTGATGATCAGGCCGCCGGCCTTGCCGCGCGCTTCCTGGATCCAGTCGATCAGAAATCCTTCATGGTTGGATTGCCGGAAGAACAGGATTTTCGTACCGACTTCGGCGGCCTTGGTCGCGCACATCGCTTCGATCTGGGCGAGCGTGGTGGTGCCGTAGATCTCGGGCTCACGCTCGCCGAGAATGTTGAGCGACGGGCCGCTGAGGATTGCGATGGACTTCGTCATGGGTTCTCCAGTCATCGGATTGATCTGTATTCATCCGGCTACTTGCCGAGCCGCGGCAGCACTTTTGTCACCTTCTGCTTGCCATCATTGACCTCGACCAGAAAACTGTCGCGGTCGATATCGCCCTTGTCGTTCCAGGTGGTGGTCAGCAAAATGCCCGGCGCCTCCTGCGGCGTGATGGTCATGCCATGCAGCGCCTTGGCAAATTTCTCGCCGTCGAGCGTCTTGATCCGCTCGGCGACCGCCTTCACCGTCTGCACTGCGATGTAGCCCTTGATGCAATTGTGATCCGGCGCATATTTGTAGGCATCCATGAAGCGCTGCCGGAACGCGGCGACAGCCGCCACCGGCGCATCCGCCGTGAGGCCGACATGGCCGCGCACGCCATTGGCAGCCGCGCCGGCGAGATCGATCACCTTCTGGCCAAGCAGCGTGGTTTCGCCGATGATCGGCAGCGTCAGCGCCTGCCGTTTCGCCTCGAGCAGAAAGCGCGCGCTCTCATCCTCGATCAGATAGGCGAACACGGTATCCGCGCCGCTGCCGCGAATCCGCGACACGTCGGCGGCGAAATCGGCCTGCCCGACTTCGGACGAGATATCGATGGCGATCTCGAGTCCGTCCGCCTTGGCGGATTTCACGAAGGCGTCGCGGCCGCCACGGCCGAACTCGTTGTTGATCCAGATCACCGCCACCTTCTTGGCCTTGAGATCATCGCGCAGATAGCGCGCCACCTTAGGCATGCTGGCCTGCTGGCCGAACGAGGTACGAAACAGGTAGGGGTTGCCCTGCTCGGACAGGTCAGCGGCCTCGGCGCCGATGAATTCCGGCACCATCGCCTCCTGCGCGATGCCCTGGCTCGACTTGACCGCGCCCGACGACACCGGCCCGAGAATGATGTCGGGCTTGCCGTCCAGCGCCTTCTGCATCAGCCCGCGCGAGACGCTGGGATTGGACTGATTGTCGTAATGCTCGAGCTGCACCGGACGGCCGAGAATGCCGCCGGCGGCGTTGATTTCCTTCACCGCGAGATCGGCACCATTCTTCCAATTGACGCCGGTGGTCGCCCCGGAGCCGGACAATTCGGCGACATCGACGATGCGCACCGGATTGCCGGACTGCGCCCAGCCCGCGCCGGTCATGGCCGTCAGGGCCAGCCCGAAGACGGCCAGCAATGTGGATTTCTTGATCATGGCGTTGCATCTCCCGATGGACGGCTTCGACTTGGTGGTGCACCGCGCCTGTCGAATGCTCGTGTTCGAAGCGGAAGCTGTCATCTTACAAACGAATAATCAACATAGATTTTTTGAATCGTCATACGATTCTTAAAGCAGGCTGCAAAGTTGCAGATGAACGTGGTAGACAGGTGCGTCGCCCAGCCCCTGATGGAACTGCCATGTCGATCGATATTCCCGCCCCCCTCACAGTCGGCGAGCACGCCTACCGCGCGATCCGCGCGGACATCATTTTCGGCCGGCTGAAGCCCGAGCAGAAGCTGGGGCTGGAGCGGCTGAAGGAGATCTACGACGTCAGCGTCAGCACGCTGCGCGAGATCCTGGGACGGTTGGGGTCGGAAGGCCTGGTGCTGGCGGAAGGTCAGCGCGGCTTCCAGGTGGCGCCGGTGTCGTCGGGCGACCTCCGCGAGATCGCCGACCTCCGCCTGCTGCTCGAGCAGCACGCGATCGGCCTCTCATTCGCGGCCGGCGACCTCGAATGGGAGGGCGCCGTCGTCGCCGCGCATCACAAGCTGGCGCTGCTCGAGAAGCAGATGCTGGCCGGTGACAAGACCCAGGCCGAGTTGTGGAAGCGCTACGACCTCGAATTCCACCGCGCCCTGATTTCCGCCTGTGGCTCGCGCGCGCTGCTCGATATCTATGGCGCGATCTACGACAAATATCTGCGCTACCTGATGGTCGCACTGGTGTTTCGCGGCGACGTCGCCGCCCGGGAGCACGAACAGCTACTGGCTTGCGCCCTGACCCGCGACGCCGCCCGCGCCCGGGATATTTTGACATCGCACATCAACGAATGCGTCGCCTTCGCCGCCCGCACCGGACATCTGGACAAGAAATAGCGGTGCTGGGTTGAACGCCCGCGGTTCGCGAGGCCATTGGCCCGCCGGGCGGCTTCGCGCTAAGCAGGGGCAACAATAACGGGGAAACGACCGATGACAGCGACATGGCTGGAAGCCGCCATCAATGGACCGTGGTCGCGGTCGCGCCAGCAGCTGATGCCGATCAGCGCGGCCGAATGCATCGCTGACGGCATCGCCTGCGCGCGCGAGGGCGCGGCGATCATCCATGTCCATGCCTATGACGCCGACACCGGCCGGCAGAATGACGATCCGGAGACCTATGCCCGGATCATCGAGGGCATCCGCGCGGTCGCGGATGTGATCGTCTATCCAACCCTGCCCTTGACGGTAACGTCGGCCGCGTTCGACCCCAAGGCGGCCACCGACCGTTTTGCGGCGGTCGAATTTCTGTGCCGGCGCGGCCTGCTGGAATGGGCCGTGGTCGATCCCGGCAGCCTCAACCTCACGACCTTCGCGGATGTCGAAGCCGGCCGGATGGGGCCGATCTATCTCAATCCCGAAGCGCATATCCGCGCCGGGCTGGAGCTGGCCGAACAATATGGCTTTGCGCCGTCCTACGCGACCTACGAGCCGGGGTTTACGCGGCTCGGTGCCGCGCTGGCACGCCGCTATCCGAAACTGCCCGAGCCGATCTACCGCTTCATGTTCACCACCCATTTCACCTTCGGCTATCCGCCCGAGCCGTTCGCGCTGGCCGCGCATCTGGCGCTGCTGGAGCGGGAGGCGCCGAACGCCAAATGGATGGCCGCGGGGCTCGGCGTCGATATCATCCCGCTGATCCCCGATGTGATCGCCGCCGGCGGCCATGTCCGGGTCGGGCTCGAGGACGCGCCGCTCGGCACCGACATCACCAATGCCGAATGGGTATCGCGCGCGGCCCGCGCCATCGCCGCCTTCGGTGGCCAGCTGGCGCCGGCGGTCGAGGTGCGGCGGGCGCTCGCCAGGCCGATCAAATAACCAGCCGGCCGGATCCCGTTTACCGAATCCGGCCGGCTTGCATGGCTGATGTTTAATTATCGAACGGGCAGCCGGTGCTGCCGGACGCCGGCGTGACTTCCGCCGCGGGAATCTTGCGGATCAGCTTGTAATAGTCCCACGGCCCCTTCGACTCGTTCGGGGCCTTGACCTGGAACAGATAGAAATCGTGCACGATACGGCCGTCCTTGCGGGCGCGGCCGTCCTTGATCATGAAATCATTGATCGGGATGTCGCGCATCGTGTCGGCCACCTTCTGGCCCTCGACCGTGCCCGCGGCCGCCATTGCCTTGAGGTAATGCGCCACGCCGCTATAGACCGCGGCCTGCGCCATCGACGGCATGCGGCCGCCCATCTTCTCGCCGAACCGCTTCGACCAGGCCCGGGTCTCGTCATTGAGATCCCAGTAGAAAGATTCGGTCAGCAGCAGGCCCTTGGCCTTGTCGAGGCCGAGGCTGTGGATGTCGGTGACGAAGGCCAGCAGCGCGACCAGCTTGGTCTTGTCCGAGCCGATGCCGAACTCGATCGCCTGGCGGATCGAATTGGTGGTGTCGGAACCGGAATTGGCGAGCGCGATGACCTCGGCGCCGGAGGACTGGGCCTGCAGCAGGAACGAGGAAAAATCATGCGACAGATAAGGATGCCGGACTTCGCCGACGACCTTGCCACCATTGGCCTCGATCACAGCCTTGCTCTGGTTGGCCAGCGAATGGCCGAAAGCGACGTCGGCGGTCAGGAAGAACCACTGCTTGGCGCCGCCATTGACGACGGTCGCCGCCGTGCCCTTGGCCAGTACCGAGGTATCGTAGGCCCACTGGAAACTGGTCGAGGTGCAGCTCTTGCCGGTCAGGTCGGCCAACCCGGATGAGGCGATCAGCACCACCTTCTTGCGTTCGCGCGACAGGTCGAGCACCGCCAGCGCCGCGCCGGACGGTACCGGGTCGATGATCGCCGAGACGTCCTCGACGTCGAACCAGCGCCGCGCGATCGCCGCGGCGATGTCCGGCTTGTTCTGACTGTCCGCCGAGATCAGCTGGATCGGCCGCCCCAATACTTTGCCGCCGGCATCGTCGATCGCCATTTGCGCGGCAATGATCGACCCCTTGCCACCGAGATCGGCAAACGCGCCGGACATGTCGTTGAGCACGCCGAGCTTGATCGGTGCGGCCTGGTCCTGCGCCGATGCCGGATACGCGCCGAACGCCAGCAGCATCGCCATGGCCGGAAGCATGCGCCAAGCCGATCGCGGCCGGGCGAGGACCGTCAGGGGCCCCGGTACGTTGTGGCGCGCGCGCGCAATTTCTCGACTGATCATCTGACGTCTCTCTCCGGGGGGGACTGGTGGGTTCGCCGTTATGGGCCGGCGATTGAACATGGCTGTTCTGTCGCAAATGGCCTGGCTTTGAAAGCTGTATTGTCTGCCGGGACGGCAGCGGCGCAAATGGCTGCCGATTCCGGCAACTGGGCGGTGCGTGGAGGCCGCGAGAATAGGCGGGAAAAACTATTGCTCCGGATTGGCGCGTTCGAACTGCCGCAGCAATTTGTTGCCGCGCTCGACGGCGGCATCGAGCGCGGCCTGGGCCGGCTTGCGGCCGGCCAAGGCCAGCTCGAGTTCGTCCTCGATGGCGTCTCGGACCAGAGTGAAGGAGCCAAGCCGAAGCCCGCGTGAATTCGCGCTCGGCGGCCGCAGGATCTGCTCGATCGCACGCGCGGTGCCCGGGGTGTGATCGTAGAATCCTCGGGCCCGGGAGAGCTCGAAGGCGGCGCGGGTGATCGGCAGATAGCCGGTTGCCTGGTGCCACGCCGCCTGCACCTCCGGCTGCGACAGATAGGCCAGGAAACGGGCGACACCCTTGTACTCGTCGCGCGGCCGATCGCGCAGCACCCACAGCGTGGCGCCGCCGATGATCGCATTTCGCGGCGCGGCGGCGAGATCCGGCCAATACGGCAGCAGGCCGTAGCCAACCTCGAATTTCGCACGGGCGAGGATGTCGGCGCGGGTGCCCGACGAGCCGATGAAGATCCCGCACTCGCCGTTCTGGAACCGCGGCTCGGCTGCGGTGCCGCGGCCGCTATAGTCGAATATCCGGCTCTTCTGCCACTCCGCCAGCTGCGCGATGTGATGCGCCACCGCCGCGTTGTTGAAGGTCAGCACGGCGTCGAGCCCGTCAAATCCGTTGGCAGCGGTCGCGATCGGCAGATCGTGAATAGCGGAAAAATTCTCGATATGGACCCAGGACGGCCATGCCGTGGTGAAGCCGCAAACCGCGCCGGCGCCGCGCAGCCGCCGCGCCGCGATGCCGAGTTCGGGCCAGGTTGCCGGTGCCGTCTCGGGATCGAGCCCGGCAGCACGGAACAGGGTCTTGTTATAGTACAGAATCGGCGTCGAGACGTTGAACGGGAATGACAGCATGTTGCCGCCGCTGTCGGTATAGTAGCCGGTAATCGCCGGCAGATAGGCCGCCGGCGAAAACACTTCCGCCAGGTCGCGCATCAGCTCGAACACCGGATAGATCGCGCCACGCGCCGCCATCATGGTCGCCGTGGCGATTTCGTTGACCTGCACGATGGCCGGCTGACTGCGCGAGCGGAAAGCGAAAATCGCAGCGGTCACGGTCTCGGTGTAGTTGCCCTTATAGACCGGCACGACACGGTAGTCAGACTGGGTGGCGTTGAAGTCGCCGACGAGCTTGTCCAGTTGCCGGCCGAGTTCGCCGGACATGGCGTGCCACCACTGTAGCTCGATGGCGGCCTGCGCCGGTGATACCAGCGGCACGGCCATGGCGAGCAACGCGACGCAACGCAACAGCGACTTCCGCATCCGCAACTGTCCTTCAGGACGGCACCCGGCTTCGGACGCCGTCAATAAATCAAGGATTTTCGCCGTGCAACAGCCGCCAGATCGGCCATTCTGCTAGGTTGGCGCATCCGGCCTTCCTGGAATACCCTGTCGGTTAGCGTGCAGGACAGGGCAAAGGTTCAGTCGGACGGCGTTTGATCCGATGAACCTTTCGCGAGGCCGGATGACACATCCGTGGTGACAAGCGAGTATAACGGAGTTTCCGGGCAGGAGGGGCTGGCGGCGCAGGGCCGTACCGGCATCGTTGGACTTGTGCGCGCGATTCCGATCCGCTGGCGCATCCTGTCGATCGCGGCGCTGAATTCCGCCGTGGTGCTGGTGCTGGCCGGTCTGATCTGGAGCGGTTCGCAGGTGCTTTCCTCGGCCTGGGACGACGTCCGCCAGGTCCGGCAGTCCGACCAGATCCTCGCCCTGCTGGAAAGCGAGACCGGACGGCTGCAGAATCTGATTCACCGCTACATCAACCAGCCCAGCCCCGATTTGTTCGCCGAGATTCTGCTGCTGCGCGAGGCGGTGCTCGGCACGCTGAACAGCCGTGCCTCCAACGACCCGATCCTGTCCGGCTCGGTGGCCGAGCTGGAGCGCGTGACAGAACGTTTCCTGTCAGGCTTTGGCGAACTGCGCGCGCTGCAGACCACGATTGCCAGGACCTATGAGGACCAGGTGCTCAACCCCGCCAAGGACATGGCCGGGCTATATTCGATCATCGAGGGCGCCACCGGACAGCGCGACGCCCTGATCTGGCCGGCGCTCGGCAAATCGCGCGAGGCCTTCACCGCGATGCTGGTGGCCGCCAACGCCTATTACCTGTCGCTGGCGAGCGCGTCCGCCGAGGACGCCCGCCGCAATACCGAGACCATCGAGAAAACCGTCCCGGAAATGGCCGAACTCGCCGACAACGACCTGCAGCGCCTGGCGCTGCAACGGCTGCAGGCAAGGACATTGGCGCTGCGCGAGGGTTTTGCCAAACTGTCGGAACAACTGGCGAGCCGCACCGAGCTGTTGCGCAACACCATCGACGCCAGCCAGGCCGAAGCGATCGGCGCGATCGACACTCTGTCGGTCAAAATGCGCCAGCGCGAGCAGAAGGCGCAGGCGACCTTCGACCGCACGCTGAGCAGCATTTCGCGCAAGGTGCTGTCGATCGCCGTGATCTTCCTCGGTATCATCCTCAGCGCCGGCGTCATCATCGCGCTTTCGATCCGGTTGCCGCTGCAGCAGATCATGGCGTCGATGCACGCCATCACCACAGGCGACTACGACCGGCGCGTGCAGGGCACCAATGCCAAGGACGAGGTCG
>JACMOT010000582.1 GCA_014377915.1 Tardiphaga sp. | reverse complement strand
GAAGTCGTTAGTCAGTTGACGACAACCTAGTGGCGCGTATCGGGGCTGACGAGGCCCATGGCCAGCACGCGCGCCACCCGCAGCGCCAGGCGCGACACGCCGTCGGCGTTGTGGTGCCGGCACGGGGTGCCGCCGGCGACGACCAGCGCCGCCGCGCCGGCGCGGCGCACCGCCGGCAGCAGCGCGGCTTCGGCCATCTGCATCGACACCTCGAAGGTTTCGGCGCCCTAGCCGAACGCGCCGGCCATGCCGCAGCAGCTGGTCTCGATCGTCTCCACCGCGAGGTCGGGGATCAGCCGCAGCACCTTCTCGACCGGCTTGAACGCGCCAAAGGATTTCTGGTGGCAGTGGCCATGCAGCAGTGCCTTGTCGGCAACGCGCTTGAGCGGCAGTCGCAGCCGCCCGGCCTCGGCCTCGCGGACCAGGAACTCCTCGAACAACAACGCCTGCGCACTGACGCCTTTGGCATCATCATCCGCGCGCAGCGACAGCAATTCGTCGCGCAGGGTCAGCAGGCAGCTTGGTTCCAGGCCGACGATCGGCACGCCGCGGGCGGCGAACGGCGCATAGGTCGCGACCACGCGACCCAGCTCCGTGCGCGCCTGCTCGACCAGCCCGGCCGCGAGAAAGGTGCGGCCACAGCACAGTGCGCGGCCACGGTCCGCCGGAACAGGCAGATGCACGCGGTAGCCGCCAGCGACCAGCACCCGCAGCGCGGCGTCGAGATTTTCGCGCTCATAGGCGCGGTTGAAGGTGTCGGCGAACAGCACGACCTCCGGACCATCGGCGGGGCCGACCGACTCGACGTCGGAACGGAACACGTCGCGGCGCCACACCGGCAGATCGCGCTTGGCGCTGATGCCGGCATAGCGCTCCAGCAGCCGGCGCAACAGCGGGCTCCTGTTGCGCCAATTGGCGAGTGGTGCCGCGCGCGCGGCCCAGGCGGCATAATGCGGCAGGTAGCCGACCAGGCGGTCGCGCCAGGACAGGCCATGTCTGGCGACGCGGGCCGCCAGCACCTCGATCTTCATCTTGGCCATGTCGACCCCGGTCGGGCATTCGTGGCGGCAGGCCTTGCAGGAGACGCAGAGGCTCATGGTATCGGCCATCGCGTCCGAGGTCAGCGCGTCCGGCCCGAGCTGCCCGGAGATCGCCAGCCGCAGCGTGTTGGCGCGGCCTCGCGTGACATCCTTCTCGTCGCGGGTGGCGCGGTAGCTCGGGCACATCACGCCGCCCTCGAGCTTGCGGCAGGCGCCATTGTTGTTGCACATCTCCACGGCGCCCTGAAAACCGCCGCCGGCGCCGGGCCAGGCCGACCAGTCCAGCACGGTCTTCAAGTCTTCGATGTGATAGTCCGGCGGATAGCGGAACAGCGAGCGATCGTCCATTTTCGGCGGATCGACGATCTTGCCGGGATTGAGCAGATTGTCGGGATCGAAGCGGCGCTTGACCTCGGCAAAATCGTTGACGATGCGCGGGCCGAACATCGCGGCGTGAAATTCCGACCGCATGATGCCGTCGCCATGTTCGCCGGAATGCGAGCCCTTGTAGCCGCGCACCATCTCGAAGGTTTCCTCGGCGATGGCGCGCATCGCTCGAACATCCTTCTCGAGCTTGAGATTGAGGATCGGGCGCACATGCAGGCAGCCTTCCGAGGCGTGCGCATACATGGTGCCGGTGGTGCCGTGCTTGACGAAGATGCCGTTCAGCCGCGCGGTGTAGTCGGCGAGGAACGGCAGCGGCACCGCGCAATCCTCGACGAACGAGACCGGCTTCCCCTCCTGCTTCATCGACATCATGACGTTGAGACCGGCCGCGCGGAATTCGGCGATCCCGGTCTGCAGCGCCGGCAGGGTGATCTCGACCACGCCGCCCCATTTGCGCTTTTGATTGTCCCAGGAGAAGCCGAGATCGCCCATCAGCGCGCCGAGCTCCTTCAGCTTGCGCAGATTGTCGGCCGCGGTCTCCTCGGCGAATTCGACGATCAGCACCGCGTCGGGATCGCCGCGCACCGCGGTGCCGATGATCGATTTGAACATCTCGATGTCGCGGCCGAGCGCCAGCATATTGCGGTCAACCAGTTCGACGGCGATCGGCCTCAGCTTCACCAGATGCTGCGCGGATTCCATCGCCTGGTAGAAGCTGCCGAAATGGCAGATGCCGAGCACCTTGTGGCCGATCAGCGGCCACAGCTTCAGTTCGATCTGGGTGGTGAAGGCCAGCGTGCCTTCGGAGCCGACCAGGAGATGCGCCAGATTGTTGGCGCTGTTGTTCGGCACCAGCGCGTCGAGATTGTAGCCGCCGACGCGGCGCTGCACCTTCGGAAAGCGCTCGGCGATCTCGCCGGCCTCGCGCGCGCCCAGCGCCAGCATGTCGCGAAACAAAGCAGGGCCGTCATCGCCGGTACTCACCTCGCCGAAATGCAGCCGCGTGCCGTCGGCCAGCGCCGCATCCATCGCGATGGTGTTGTCGCGCATGGTGCCGTAGCGCAGCGAGCGACCGCCGCAGGAATTATTGCCGGCCATGCCGCCGATGGTGGCGCGTGACGCCGTGGAAACATCGACCGGAAACCACAGCCCGTGCTTCTTCAATTGCCGGTTGAGGTCGTCGAGCACGATGCCGGGTTCGACCACGCAGCTGCGATTCGCGACGTCGAGCGAGACCAGTCTGTTGAGGTGTTTCGAGAAGTCGATGACGATGCCGTCATTGACGGTCTGGCCGCATTGCGAGGTGCCGCCACCGCGCGGGGTGACGATGCGGCCGTCGTCGCGGCAGATTTCCAGCGCCCGCAGCGCCTCGTCGATGCTGCGCGGCACCACCACGCCGAACGGCATGATCTGGTAGAACGACGCGTCGGTGGCGTAGCGGCCGCGGTTGAAGCGATCGAAGAACACCTCGCCGCTGACTTCGCGGCCGAGTCGGGCCGCCAGGGCACTGTCCGCTGCCGAACTCCGGATGATCGTCGCCTTCGCCATATGCCGAGCCTCGCGTAAAGGAGACCTGTCTTGCATCCGGTTTTTGGATTGGCAAGGCGGGGACGTCGCCACTCGGATGCTTGTCCCGGACGCAGTGCATCGCGCCTCCCCAGGAGGCGTGGTGCGCCGCGGAGCCGGGACCGCAAAAAGCTCCGGCGGTTGGAACGGTCCCGGCTCTGCGCAGCGGCATGCGGCGATGCAAGGGCATCGCCTGAGAATGCCGCGGCGCGTCCGGGACAAAATTACGCGGCAATATCTTGATGAGCGATTGACATAAATCCTATCTAGGACTATAAGCACCTCGTCCTGTTCGCGAGGGGCGCTGTCATGAGGCGTCTTGGTAGCGGAGCAGGATGCGGTGTCCCGCGCGCGTGCCTCGCAAGCACGCCCCGGGAGGCTGGCGGTCACCGTCCGGGCCCACTACGGGGCTCTGCCTTGAATGGCTGGACGGGACAGCGAAAGG
>JACMOT010000581.1 GCA_014377915.1 Tardiphaga sp. | reverse complement strand
GCCGCGGCGGCACTGGCGAACAATGCCGCGATATTCTTCTCGATGAAGCGGGTGTTGACCCGGTTGGCGGCGAAATCAGGATGCGTCAGCAGCGCCTGCAGGAACGGCATGTTGGTCGCGACGCCGTCGATGCGGGTTTCGCAGGCGGCGCGATAGGCCTTTGCCACGGCATCGCTGAAATTCGGCGAGACCGAATGGACGATCAGCTTGGCGAGCAGCGAATCGAAGGAGGTGCTGGTGCGGTAGCCGGTGTAGCCAAACGTATCGATGCGCACGCCGGGCCCCGCCGGCATGTCGAACGCCGTCAGCGTGCCCGAGCTCGGCTGGGTGTCGCCCGCGGCGTCCATGGTCTCCATGTTGACGCGGAGCTGAATCGCGTAGCCGCGCGGCGCGGCGACAAAAGCCTTGCCGAAGCCCAGGCTGTCCAGCGTCTGGCCGGCGGCAATCCTGATCTGGGTGGCGACGAGGTCGATGCCCATTACCTGTTCGGTGACGGTGTGCTCGACCTGCAGCCGCGGATTGGCCTCGATGAAGGCGAAGAAGGCATCTTCGCCGGAATTGCTGGCGTCGACGAGAAATTCGAAGGTGCCGAGATTGTCGTATTTCGCGGAAGCTGCGAGTTTCAGCGCGGCGTCGAGAATGCGCTGGCGCAAGCCGGCGGACAGCGACGGGCTCGGCGCGATCTCGATCAGTTTCTGGTTGCGGCGCTGGATGGTGCATTCGCGCTCGCCAAAATGCGTCACGGCACCGCTGCTGTCACCGACGATCTGCACCTCGATGTGGCGGGCGTCCTCGACCAGCCGCTCGACATAGACGGTGTCGTCGCCGAACGCCGCCTTCGCCTCCGAGCGGCAGCGCGCATAGGCCTCCGCCACCTCGCCGGCCGCGCGCACCGCGCGCATGCCGCGCCCGCCGCCGCCGGACACCGCCTTGATCATCATGGCGCTGCCGTCGAGCCCGCCGAAGAATTTCTGCGCTTGCTCGAGGCTGGTCTCGCCAATGGTTCCTTTAATCACCGGCACGCCGACCTGGGCCGCGAGTTTTCGCGCGGCGATCTTGTCGCCGAACAATTGCAGCGCACCCGGCGACGGGCCGACGAAAATGAGGCCCTCCTCCGCCGCGCGCCGCGCCAGCCCGGCATTCTCGCTGAGAAAACCATAGCCGGGATGAATGGCGTCACAGCCGGCCTGCCTGGCCACCGCGATGATGCGCTCGATGTCGAGATAGGCGGCGGCGCCGGCGCGGCCCAGCGCATGGGCCTCGTCGGCCTTGCGTACATGCAGCGATGTCGCGTCGTCGGCGGAATACACCGCGGCGGTCGCTATTCCCAGCTCGGAGGCGGCGCGCGCAATACGGATTGCGATCTCGCCGCGGTTCGCAATGAGCAGTTTCCTGAAAAGTCCCTCACGCATCGAGCAATTTACCTAACTCTTGTTTCTTGACCTTGCCCGTGGCCGTCATTGGCAGAGCATCGACAATCCGGACTTCCGGCACCTTGAATCCCGCCATGCGTTCGCGGCACCAGTCCTCGATCGCTTTCGCCGTGACGTCGGCGCCCTGCACCAGCAGCACGAAGGCTACCGGCACCTGGCCGCGTTCCTCGTCGGCGCGCGGCACCACGCCGCTGCCGACCACCGCGGGATGCTGCCCGAGCAGGGCTTCCACCTCGCCGGGGAATACGCTCATGCCCTTGACCTTGATCATTTCCTTGCGGCGACCGAGGTAATGCAGAAAGCCGTCGGTATCGATCAGGCCGATATCGCCGGAATGCAGCCAGCCATCGCGGAGCGTCTCGGCGGTGGCCTCGGGCTTGTTCCAGTAGCCCTTCAGCAATGACGGCGTGCGGCAGCAGATTTCACCCTCCGCGCCGAGCGGCAGGATCGCTCCGGTCTCGAAATCACAGATCTTGAATTCGGTACCCGGCACCGGCAGGCCGACAAAGGTCGGCCGCGACTTCAGATCGAAATCATCCTCCTGCATGCCGGTGGTGTAGCTGTCCGAGGTGTGGGTCTCGGTCATGCCCCAGGCGGATTCGGCCAGCACCGTGCCGACCAGCTTCTGCCAGCGGCGGCGATAGTCGATGTTGAGTTTCTTGACGAACGACACCACGCGCACATTGCTGAGCGACGTCAGGTCGAATTCGCCGAACCGCGGATGGTCCATAATCTCCAGCGCGCCGTCGACCGGCATCGCCGTCGCGGTGACCTTGTAGAGCTGGATCGCCGACATCACCGCGACCGGATCCCAGCGCGTCAGCAGCACCAGCGTGGTGCCGTTGAACACCGGAAAGATCAGGCAGCTGTTTTCGCCGGCAATCCAGAACTCCGGGAAGAAGCTCAGCGACACCGAACTGGACGGCGGCGGTGCCAGCGAAATGTTGGAGGCCACCGTGTAGATCATGTCGCGCTGGGTGTGGATGCATCCCTTCGGCATGCCGGTGGTACCGCCGGTGTAGTTCAGCGCCGCGATGTCGTCCAGCGACGCGCCTTCCGGGAATGATGGCGCGTCGATCCGCGCCAGCGTCGGCAGCATGTCGACGGCGTCGGCGCAGGCGATCTTGGGCGCCAGTGTCGCCGATGGCGCCGGAAGGCTGGGCTCAGCCGGCATGGCCTCGATGAAACTGGTGACGATGACGCGCTTCAGCACGGTCTGGGAAAACACCTCGCGCACCACCGGCATCAACTGATCGAGGGCGACGATGGTTTCCGAGCCGCAATCGCCGACCTGATAGCCGAGCTCGTAGGCCTTGGACAGCGGGCTGACCGGGCAGTGCACGGCGCCAAGCTTGAGGATGCCGAAGAACGCGATGTGAAATTGCGGGCAGTTCGGCATGAAGACCGAGACGCGGTCACCCTTCTTCACGCCCATATTGTCCAGCAAGGTAGCGAACAGATCGCTCTGGCGATCAAGTTCGCCATAGGTCGTGACGCCACCGTAGAAAATCACGGCCGGCTTGTCCGGCTGTAGCCGCGCCCATATCCGCAGATATTCGGTCAACGGCTTTTCGCCATGCGGATAGACGGTGTCGCGCGACAGCCCCTTCGGCCAGGCCTTCGCGTAAAGACCCCGCAGCGTGTCGAGGTAGTCATTTTCGTTGATAGGCTGGGGTGACATAAGCGTACTCATCGGGGTGGGGTGATGGACGACTGGACCGGCGGGACGATGGTCTCGGCGAGGTGACAGGCGACCAGCTGGCGCGGCGCCAGTTCGCGATCGACCGGCGGCGTGGTCCGGCAGATATCGGCCGCATAGGGGCAGCGCGGGTGAAACTTGCAGCCCGGCGGCGGCGCCATGGCGCTGCCGATCTCGCCATGAATGACCCCGATTGGCGCGCGATGGTCCGGATCGGGCCGCGGCACCGAGGCCAGCAGCGCCTGGGTGTAGGGATGTTTTGGCTGCGAAAACACCGAGTCGGTCGGGCCAAGCTCGGCCATGCTGCCGAGATACATGACGCCGACGCTGGAGCTGAAATGCTCGACCAGCGCCAGATCATGCGCCACGATCAGATAGGTCAGTCCGAACTCATCCTGGATATCGGCCAGCAGATTGAGGATCTGCGCGCGCACCGACACGTCGAGCGCCGAGATCGGCTCATCCAGCACCATGAAGGCCGGCTTCAGCGCCAAAGCGCGGGCAATCGCCACGCGCTGACGCTGCCCGCCGGAGAATTCATGGGGATAGAAATCGGCGGCGGTCTTCGGCAGTCCGACAACGTCGAGCATCTCCAGCACGCGGGCACGCTGGCTGTCGCGGTCGCCGATGCCATGGGCCATCAGCGGCTCGGCGATGATCTTGCTGACGCGCATCCGCGGATTGAGCGACGAATAGGGATCCTGGAACACCGCCTGGGCCTGGCGGCGATAGTTGTGCATGGTCTTCGACGACGCCGTCGCCAGATCGGCGCCGTGAAACAGGATCTCGCCGGAGGTCGGCTTCTCCAGCCCGAGCACCAGTTTCGTCAACGTCGTCTTGCCGCAGCCGGACTCGCCGACCAGCGCGAAGGTCTCGCCGCGGCGGATCGCGAAGCTGACATTCTCCACCGCGCGTACCACGCCGCCGCCCTGCGCGCTGAAACGCTTGGTCAGGTTGCGGATCTCGAGCAAGGGTACAGCCGTTTTAGCCTTTGCCGGATGGGACATGGTCATCGTCATGGCCGTGGCTCCGCCAGCCAGCACGCGGCCTGGTGGCCGGTCGAGACCTCGAACTGCGGCGGGTAATCGTCGCAGCGCGCCATCTTCCGCGGACAGCGCGCGGCAAAGCGGCAGCCTTGGGGCGGATCGATCAGGCTCGGCGGCTGCCCGACGATCGCCTCCAGCCGGCGGCGCTTGCGGCCCAGATGCGGGATCGAATTCAGCAGCCCGCGCGTATAGGGATGCACCGGGTTGCGGAAGATCTCGCGGACGTCGCCGCTCTCGACCACCCGACCGGCATACATCACGGCGATGCGGTGGCAGATGCCGGCGGCGACGCCCAGATCATGGGTGATCATGATGATGCCGAGGCCGCTGTCGCGCTGCAACTCGCGGAACAGCTCCATCATCTGCACCTGGATGGTAACGTCGAGCGCGCTGGTCGGCTCGTCGGCGATCAGCAGCCGCGGTGAACAGGCGATCGCCATCGCCGTGACCACACGTTGCCGCATGCCGCCGGAAAATTGATGCGGATAGTCATCGATGCGTTTGGCGGGCGAGGGGATGCGAACCCTTGCCAAAACGGCTTCCACCGCCTGGCGCACGGCACCGCGTCCCTTCGCCAGCTTGTGGTAGCGGAACGGCGCGCCAACCTGGTCGCCGATGCTGAACACCGGGTTGAGCGAGGTCAGCGGGTCCTGCGACACCATGGAAATTCGCCGGCCGCGCCAGTCCTGCGCCATCTCGTCTTCGCTGAGTTGCACCAGATCGGTGCCGTCGAGCGTGATCGAGCCCTCGACGATGCGGCCGCTCGGCTTCGGCAGCAGCCGCAACATCGACAGGCTGGTCATGGTCTTGCCGGAGCCGGATTCGCCGACAATCCCCAGCGTCTCGCCCTCGGCGACCTCGGGATCGGCCCCGTCCACCGCGCGCACCACGCCGCGCTTGAGATAGAGATAGGCCTTGAGGTTCTCGACCTTGAGCAATGGCGGCTTCGGAACTGGCAACGAAACGGGGGCAGCATCGGTCATGTCAAAGCTGCCTTCGCTTGGGATCGAGCGTGTCGCGCAGCCAGTCGCCGATCAGGTTGGCCGACAGGCAGGTCAGCATGATCGCGACGCCGGGCAGCGTGATCGCCCACCAGGCATTGCCGATGTAGTTGCGGGCATCCGCGAGCATCAGCCCCCACGACACGTCGGGGCTCTGGATGCCAAGGCCGAGGAAACTCAGCGACGCCTCGAAGATAATGACCTGCCCGACCTGCAGCGACGCCAGCACCAGCAGCGTATTCAGGATATTGGGCAGCAGATGACGGACGAAGATGGTGGCGGTCGAGCAGCCCGCCACCTTGGCCAGCGCGACGTAATCACGTTCCTTCAGCGACAGGATTTCGCCGCGGATGATGCGGGCGTACCAGGTCCAGTAGGTGATCGAGATCACCACGATCACCGTGATCAGGCTCGGCGACAGCACGGTGGCGATTACCAGCGCCAGCGCCAGCGACGGGATCGACATCTGGATATCGACCAGACGCATGATCAGGGTATCGACGATCTTGCCGAAATAGCCGGCGATCATGCCGATCAGCGCGCCGATGCCGCCCGAAAGCACGATGGCATAGACCGCCACCGTGAGAGTGACGCGCGCGCCGGCGATGATCCGGCTGAAAATGTCGCGGCCGAGATTGTCGGTACCGAGCAGGTTGTCGATCGAGCCGCCTTCCAGCCAGGACGGCGGCTTGAAGGCCGAGCCGAGATCGAGCCCGTTCGGATCATGCGGGGCGACGTGCTCGCCGCCGATCGCCGCGATCACCACGAGGCCGAAGATCAGCAGCGACCACCACGGGATGCCGCGCCCGAACAGGCTGCGCATCATGCGCTGCGAGCGCGACCGGGACAGCTCGGCAAACGAGGCGTCGATATCAACCATGCCGGATCCTCGGGTCGATGATCCCGTAGCTGAGATCGACCAGCAGATTCGACACCACGAACAGCACCGAGGTGAACAGCACGCCGGCCTGCACCACCGGGAAGTCCCGCGCGAACACCGCCTCCACCACGGTGCGCCCGAGGCCGGGCCAGGCAAAGATCACCTCGACGACGAAGGCGCCGCCAAGCATCGAGGCAAAGTAGACGCCGAGCACGGTCACCAGCGGCACCGCCGCGTTGCGGAAGGCGTATTTCCAGACCAGCAGCCGCTCCGGCGCGCCGAGCGCGCGGCCCATGCGGATGTAGTCGCTGTCGAGCACGTCCAGCATCGCCGACCGGACGATGCGGGTTTGCGCCGCGACCGGATACCAGCCCAGCGCGATCGCCGGCAGGATGATATGGGAAACGCCGCCCGCGCCAAAGGCCGGCAACCAGTTGAGCTGAACCGAGAACACCATGATCAGCAGCAGCCCGACCCAGAAGCCGGGCATCGCCTGCCCCAGCATCGCAAACCCCTTGCCGAAGCTGTCGATCCAGCCGCCGCGATGCACCGCCGACAGCACCCCGAGCGGCACCGCCAGCATGATCGAGAACAGCAGCGCCGACAGCGCCAGCTGGATGGTCGACGGCAGGCGATCGAGCACCAGGTCCAGCGCCGGCATCTGCCAGCGATAGGAATTGCCGAAATCGCCGGTCACCGCCTTGCCGGCGAAAATCAAATACTGCATCCAGATCGCCCGATCGAGACCCATGGTCTCGCGCATCGCATCGATCGCCGCCTGCGGCGCGTCGACCGGCAACAGCAGCACGATCGGATCGCCGGACATCCGGGAAATCACGAAGATGAGCATCGACGCGCCGATGATGCTGACGACGCCATGCATGACGCGCCGCAGGATATAAGAGAGCATGAATGTTCTACTTGTTGTCTTGCGGCACGATCACTTCTTCAGACCGATCTCCTGGAAACCGCGCCAGGCGCCGGGAAACGGCCAGGGCTTGAACTCGACCTTGTCGCGCCACGCCAGCGTGATCACCGGGCGGTAGGTGCTGATGCCGCCGAGCACATTGTCATGCTTGTACTGGGCGATCTGGCGGATCAATTCCGCACGCTTGGGCTGCTCCATGGTGCCCTTGAGCTGCTCGATCATGGTGTCGGCCTGCTTGTCGTCGGTGTAGGAATAGCTGCCCCAGCCCTTGCCGGCGACGAAACTATGCAGGTGGCCGCCCCAGGGCGTCGCCGGATCCCCGGGCAGGCCCTGGCTCCACATCCACATCAGCACGCCATCCATCTCCGGCGGGCCGCTGCGGCCGCGGCGACCGAGATTGATCCAGGCGCCATATTCAAGCCCCTGCGCCTTGCAGCGAATCCCGACCTGGCCGAGATAGGCGAACACCGCCTCCCCCATTTCCTTGACGTTGGGCTCGCGCGGCGTCGTGAGATTGTAGCACGGCGTCTCGAAGCCAGTCGGATAGCCGGCCTCGACCAACAATTGCTTGGCCAGCTTCGGATTGTAGGCATAAGGTTTCAGCTCAGGATTATAGCCGGCACTGCCCTTGCCGACCTCGGCATAGCGCTCACCCTGCCCGAACAGCACGCTCTTGACGATCGCGTCCATGTCGACCGCCTGGGCCGCGGCCTGGCGGACCTTCAGCTTGCTGAATGGCGAGGCCGGATTATAGGTCGGGAAATCGATATAGAGGTTGTTGCCGGAAATCGCCGTGAAGGTCTTGACGCCCGGCAGCTTCTTGAACTCGGCCACCATCGACGGCGGCACGTTGTCGATCCAGTCCACCGCGCCGGACTTGAACGCGGCGACGCGGGTCAGATCCTCGGGAATGATCTTGATGGTGAGATTCTTGACGCCGGGCCGCGCGTCCTTGTTCCAGTAATCGTCGAACGCCTCGAGCTTGGGCTCTTCCTTGACCGAGCGCGATACGAATTTCCACGGCCCGGTCCCGACCGGCGCCCTGGCAAATCCGTCCTCGCCGACCTTTTCGAAATACTTCTTTGGCAGCGCCCATAATTGCAGGGCCCCGGCGATATAGTCACCGTCCGGCGCCTTGAAATGAATCTTGAAGTGAAGATCGTCGACGATCTCGATCTTCTCGACATTGGCCTGCAGATGCGACCAGCGCGACACCTTGGGGTCCCTCAGACGCTCGAAACAGAATTCGAAATCCGCCGAGGTCATCGGATCGCCATTGTGGAATTTGACGCCCGGCCGCAACTGGACGTCGATCACAGGCCTGCCGTCCTGCTGCTGCAATTCCCACTTTTCGGCGAGCCAGTTGACTGGCTTCAGATCCGGATCGTAGCGAACCAGCTGCTCGAACATCTGGCCGATGTAATATTGATCGACGCCGGCGGAATATTTGGTGGGGTCGAGGGTGGTGCCTTCGGCGCCGAACGCGACCGTCAGGCTGCCCGTGGCCTGCGCGAGCGCCGGAACGGGGCTCAGCGACAAGGCTAACGCTACCAATATGCTGCTGCTTTTCACAACAGATCCTCCCTTGTCGCCGCGATTTGTATCGCGTGCTTTTATGACCTCAGCCGACCACAGCGTTCCGCCATTGTCAATTGTCAACAATTGTACAAGCGTCCACCGCGGCCTATGCTTGGCGCAAATCATGATGTGAAAGCCGCTGCGTAATGGTGATGGAAGCACTCGAGGGACCAGGAATGCCGGCGTCGCGCCGGCGCGGCGAGCGCACGCGCACGATCCCCGAGCAGATCGCCGACCACGTCAGCAACGCCATCGTCAGCGGCGAATACCGCGGCAATGAACGCATCCGCGAGCAGGAGCTGGCGACGCTCTACGGCGTCAGCCGGGGCCCGGTGCGTGAGGCGATCCGGACCTTGCAGGAGCGTGGCCTGGTCAATTTCTTTCCCAGGCGCGGCGCCTATGTGGTCGATGTCACGCTCGACACCATCATCGAAGTCTTCAATGTGCGTGCGGCGCTGATGGGACTTGCGGCCCGCGATCTCGCGCGGCGCAAGGACCCGCGATTGATCGTCGACTTGCAGGCCGGCATCGCCGAGCTGCGCCAGCTTGCCAAGACGCGCACAGCGCCGGCGCAGCATTTTGCACGCGCCATTGCGCGGCTTGGCGGCCTGGTGGCAACGCGCTGCGGCAACAAGCATCTGGCGCGCCTGTTGCGCGACCAGCTCGACCACACGCTATGGGGCTTCATTTGGCGGGACCGGCCACTCGACTTCTTCACCCCGCAACGCCAGGCCGCGGCCGTGCGGGAGTGGGAAAGACTGGCCGTGGCGATCGCCGCGGCGGATGACAGCGACGCCGAATTGCTGCTGCGCCAGATCTTTTTCAATGCGCGGGACGCAGCCCTCAAGACGCTGCGGAAAACCCGCGCCGAGAAAGTCAGCGCCGCCGGCCTGATCCGGGACTGAGATATTTTTACAAGAATGCGCGCCGTGAGACGTCGAACCGGGCGCGCCTCTCAGCGCGCCCGGTCTTTTTCAGGGTTTGAACGTATAGCCTGATCCGATCGCGACTTCCGCCGGTACCGGCGGCAGGTCGGCGAACAGTTCGGGGCGCTCCTTCATCACCTTCAGGATGTATTTCGGCTCGATGTGCTTGTTGACATCGAAGGTCGATTTGAGAATTCCGAGCCGGTTCAGCCGGTCTTGCGCGCTCCACAACGCGCGATAGTTGTTCGCCGACAGCCGCCGATCGGCCTGCTGGATATTGAACTGCATCGCCGCTTCGGCGACATCCGCCTTGAGACCTGGAATCCACCGCGTGGCAATTTGCGACGCCTGCTTTGGATTCTTGCGCATCCATTGGTCAGCCTCCGCTACCGCAGCGAGGAATTTTTCCGTGGTCTCGCCGTTCTTCTCGACCCAGGAGCGCAGCGCCACGTTGAAGCCGAGATAAGAAATCACGTCACCGCCGCGGATCACCTCAAACGCACCGGGGACGTCCTTCAGGGCAACGATCGGCCACGGATCCCAGTTGGCGAAGGCATCAATACCCTTGGCGAGCAGCGCTACCGTCATATCCGGCGGCGGCGTGTTGACCAGGGTGACGTCGTCGGGCTTGAGCCCGGCTTTTTCCAGCACCGCCAGGATGTAGAGATGGTTGACCGTTCCGAACGACGCCGCGATCTTCTTGCCCCTGAGGCTTGCAAGATCGCCCTTGACGATACCGGAGCCTTCTCGAGCGATAATGGCCACGGTGGCATCCGCGCCAGCCTTGGTGGCGCTGCCGCTGTAATTGCCGAGCGCCACCAGATCCATGCCGCGCAAGACGGCGCCGATCATCGGCACGCCGACCTGGACGATATCGCTCTCGCCGGCCTGCAGGGCATTGAGCGCGTCGACGCCGGTGGCGTAGGGGCGCGCGATGGTGACATCGAGGCCCTGTTTTTCGAAGAAACCGCGCTCCAGCGCGATCGGCAATCCGATCTGGTCGATGCCGCTGACCATGCCGGCCTTCAGCTTGGTCAGGGTCTCGGCCTGCGCAGGCGCCAGGGCAAGCACCAGCGCCGCCCCGAGCAATAGTATCCTTCTCATTTCAACCTCCCTCTTTTAGCGGCCCAACGCTCGTCACCCAGTAAGGCCGGGCCACCGCGTTAAGGTCCGTTCGCTTGACGCCACGAAGTTCTATCGAATGGTCATCCGCGCCGGAGACCCTTCCATATTGCTGAAACGCCAGGACATGAAAGCGCTCCGGCGTGAAGGGCAATTCGATCTGGACGTTGACCTTCGGCGACGTCCCCCCGAGATCCCCGGATACTTTCCACGGCGCCGCCAGCGTCAGCCAGAGCTGGAACAGCAGCCACAGCACCACCACGCCGATGACGAAGCGGCCGTTCGAGGATCGCCCGATGTCACTTGCGAGGCTCATGCCGAACGCACCATGTGCAGAACCTCAGCGGATAGCCGCTTGAAGGTCTCGTCCTCGATGAGGTCGTCCCAGACCCGCGGACGCGGCAGGTCGACCGTGATCTGCTCAAGCACCCGGCCCTTCGACAGCACCACGACGCGGTTGGCCAGGAATACGGCCTCCGGCACGTCATGGGTGATGAAGAGCACCGTGGGCCGCCGTTCTTGCCAGATCCGCGTCAACTCCTCCTGAAGGGTCATCCGGGTCTGTGCGTCGACGCTGGCGAACGGCCCGTCCATCAGCAACACCGCCGGATTGTTGGCGAGCGCGCGAACCACCCCGACGCGCTGCTGCATGCCGCCCGAGAGTTCGTTCGGATAGCGGTTCGCGGCATGCGACAGGCCGGCAAGGGCCAGATATTCGTGCGCGATCTTGTCGCGCTCCGCCTTGCCGACGCCGCGCATTTTCGGACCGAAGCCGACATTGTCCAGCACGGTCTTCCACGGGAACAGTGCGAAGGACTGGAACACCACGCCGCGCTCCGGACCAGGCCCGCGGATCGGCTTGCCGTTCAGCAGGATCTCACCGCCCGAATAGGGGATGAACCCGGCGATCATGTTCAGGATGGTGGTCTTGCCGCAGCCGGAGGGACCGACGACCGATATGAATTCGCCCTGCTCTACCTCGAGCGACACGTCATGCACCGCGTTCACATGCGAGCCGGCATAGGGATCGAAATAGGTCTTGGCGAGGTTTCGCAGTTCAAGCGTTTTCATGACGTCACCAGCCCCCAGCGCCGACCGGTCGCGCGCTCGATCGGCGCGAGGATCCAGGCGTCCACGATGTACCAAAGCAATCCGAGAATGATCATGCCGACCAGGATTTCGACGACCGAACCGGCACGGCG
Source organism: Tardiphaga sp. (assembly GCA_014377915.1). The sequence goes on along the minus strand of JACMOT010000581.1, from coordinate 25,731 downwards.
CGCGTCGAACATCATGAAGCCGATTCCGCTGGTGCCGACGATCATCTCGACGGCAATCAACGCGCGCCAGCCATAGCCGAGCCCGTTCCGAAGCCCGGTGATGATGTTCGGCAAGGCGCCTGGCATCGTCACCTCCCACAGCACCCGCGCATGTGAGGCACCGAGGCTTCGGGCCGCGCGTGCAAAATCGCGCGGGACGGATTCGACGCCGAGCACGGTATTGAGCACCACCGGAAAAAGCACGGTGTAGACGATGACGAAGGTCATGGTCGTCAACCCGAAGCCGAACCAGATCAGCAGGATCGGCAACCAGGCAATATCGCCAATCGCCTGGAAGAACAGCAGGATCGGCCAGCTGATGCGATGCGCCCACTTGCTGGTGCCGATCAGGATCCCGAGCGGAATGCCGAGCGCCATACCGACGGCCGCGCCGGTGAACAACCGCACCAGACTGTCCTGCAAATAGTCCGGAAGGATGCCCTTGTAGGTCAACGTGATGAAGGATTGCACGACCTCGACCGGACCGGGCAAAAACGCCCTTGGAAACATGCCGGACTGTGTCACCGCGATCCACAGCAGGATGACGGGAATAAACGGAATCAGCGCCGCCAGGCCCGGCCACCGCTGGGTCATGCGCGTGTAGGCGCTCCAGCTTCGCAGAAGAACACTCATGCGCGCCTCACCATGCCCCAGCGCTCGATGGTCGAGCGTTCCAGCGGAACCAGCAGCAACCGGTCGATCAGCAGCCACAGCACGCCAATCACGATCATGCCGAGAATGATGACCTCGGTGCGATAGAAATCCCGCGCGACGAACAGCATGTAGCCAAGACCGACATTGGTCGCGATCATCTCGGCGGCGATCAGGCCCCGCCAGGCGAAGCCGAGACCGGTGCGAACGCCGGTGACGATGTTCGGCAGCGCGCCCGGAAGCAGCACCTGCGTCAGCATCGCCCACCGCCCCGCCCCCAGCGACGCGGCGGCGTTGCGCAAGGCGGGAGGAATGGTCGAGACACCGAGCAGCGTGTTGTAGGCGACAACGAAAAAGACGGCGTTGAAGATCACGAAGATGATGGCGCCAAACCCGTAGCCGAACCATAAAGTGGCGATCGGGATCCAGGCGATGCCCGCGAGTACGGAGAAAAAACGGAACAGCGGCGTGAGAAACGTGGAGACCGCCGGACTGACCCCCATGGCGATTCCCAGCGGCACCGCGGTGACGACACCGATCAACGTGCCAAGCGCCACCCGCAACAGGCTGGCGCCGACATGCCGGATCAACGTGCCATCATGGATCGACTCCATCGCGGCGGCAGCGACCGCTTGCACCGACGGGAAAACGCGCGGGCTGACATCGAACAGCGGAACGACGATGGCCCAAATCAGAACGAGCGCGGCCAGCGGCGCGATAAACATCGCGGTCGATACGATCGACGCCATGGCTCTGATCAGCCATCGCGGCTGTCGACTAAGCGTCGGAGCGAGCAGCACGAAACCTCCCTGTCAGGCCGATGAACGGCCATTCCCCATTTCGCTCGCGGCGCTTCGCGGCCGCTTTGAGCAATCAATACAACCAATCATCCAGCGCGAAGGCGTGACCATAGATCGCGCCCGTCTCAGCTGATGGCATAGCCTCCATCGATAACCAGTATGGTACCCGTCACAAAGGAAGCCGCCGGCGAGCAGAGATACAGCACGCCACCCAGCAGATCGGAGGGCCGGCCCCAGCGCTTGAGCGGCGTGCGATCGAGGATCACCCGGCTGCGATCTTCGCTGTTCTGCAGATCCGTCGTCAGCGGCGTGGCGATCCAGCCCGGGGCGATCGCATTGACGCGAATGCCATCCGCGGCATAGGCGATCGCGAGGGATTTTGTCAGCTGCGCGATGCCGCCTTTGCTGGCGGCATAGGCCGGCACCAATCCGCCGCCAAAGAACGACAGCATCGACGCCAGATTGACGATCGCCCCACCCGAACAAGCGAGCAACGGACGGGCAGCGGCGCAGACACGCATCGCGCCATTGAGATTGATGTCGACCACCGACTGGAATATTTCGGGTTCGAGTTCTTCGCCGCGGCGGATCACGCCCGCGCAGTTCACCACCACATCGAGCTGGTCGCGGCCCTCGACCAGGCTCCGCACCGCCGCGCCGTCGCGCACATCGAGAATGCGCGCATCGGCCTTCTTCAAGACGGGATCGGCGGCGGCGGCGGTGATCTCCGCCTCGTTGACGCCGGCGATGGTCACGATCGCGCCGGCCTCGAGGAAGCCACGCGCCAGCCCGGCGCCGATTCCCGACGTCCCGCCGGTCACCAGCACATGCTTGCCGGCATACCACATCGACGCCCAGGCGCCCGACACCTCCTGCATTTCGGCTGCGACGGTCACCATCAGCGCACGAACTGATCGACATAGTCGGCACCAAGGCCGACGGACTCGTAATGGGCGCGGCACATGTCGACCTTGGTGAAGACGTCCTCATAGCCGATGTGCTTGTTCTGCTCGTCGAGATAGACCATCGAGCCCTGGATATTGAAGAAGGTGATCATCTCCGGCGTATCCTCCGGCACCACCAGGGTATGGATTTCGCCGGGCGGCTCGAACACATAGGAGCCCTCGGTCGCAACCCAGTCATGCTCGCGATAGAACCATTTGCCGCGCAACACGAAGCCGTGGACCGGATTTGGATGAAGATGCCGCGACAACACCCCGGCGCGCCGCACCCGCAGCAGGTTGCACCACTGCCCCTGGCGGGTGTTGAGCATCAAGGGCCTGAACCAGACGTCGGGCGCCTGCGGTACCCAGACGCGTTCATCTTCCGGCATCGCGACGACGGCGATTTCGGGCGATGCGAGCACATGTGTCGAGCCCTTCATGTCGCGATACATTCTATTTCCTTCTGCGCTTGACCGCCGGTTTTTGCGCGGCTGCCACGTTCCGTTTGGAGAGCTTGGTCTGCGTATAGGCGAGCACCTGCTCCATCGCGGCACGCGCCTGCTTGACATTGCCGGCATCAATGGCGCGCGCCGCGGCGGCGTGATTGGGCAAATTATCATCGAACCAGCCGGGGCTGCCGACGGCGACGAAGAACACCGCGCCAAGGATCGTATCGATCGCACCGCGAAATCCCTGCAGCACGGGATTATGCGCAGCATCGAGAATGGCGAGATGAAAGGCCTTGTCGGCGGCGGTGGCGCTGGCCGGATCGTGCGACGTTTCCATCGCGGCCAGCGCGGCATTGATACGCTGCTTGTCCTTGGCGGTGGCGCGCTCGGCCGCGAGGGCAGCCGCGGCGGGTTCGATGATCGAGCGAACCTCCTGGATGGCCAGCAGAAGCTCACGGTCGGGCACGTCGTTGCCGACCAGCCAGGTGAGCACGTCGCGATCGAGCAGGCTCCAGTCGTGGCGTGGCCGCACATGCGTGCCGTTTCGCGGCTGCACGCTGACCAGGCCCTTTGCCGCCAATATCTTCATGACCTCGCGGATGACGCCGCGGCCGACACCGAAGCGGATTTCGAGGTCATGCTCGGGCGGCAGCGCCGCGCCGACCGCGATCAGATCCTGAACAATCTCGCTACCAAGCGTGTTCAGAACCGCATGAATGCGCCCGGGCTTGCTGCGCCGATCGACCGCCTTGGTGCGCGCTACAGGCAAGAATTCCGACTCCCCATCGTTGCTCATAGGCAACGTTGGCCAGTTGCTAGCACGCGTTCACTAGTATGGCAATCATCGGATGTTTAACATCGGATGATTGTGTTGGGACGGTGCCGTCCCTCCAGATCAGCGATGTCCGGTGAAGCCGCCTGGGCGCGGATACAATTGGTCGCGGCCGACGATTTGGCCCGGCATGCCGTGCCTATACCGCGGCTTCAATCCAGATCCGCCAGCCACGGCATCGAGGCCTGCGCGCCTCGGCTGGTGACGCTGAACGCCGCCGCCCGTTGGGCGAAGGCGATCGCCGCGTCGGTATCGGCGCTCCGGCACCAATGCGCGGCAAAGGCACCGACGAAAGTGTCGCCCGCGCCCGTGGTGTCGACCGCGTCGACCACCGGCGCCGGATGAATTGTAATTCCCGCGCTGTCGATATGCGCCACGCCGTCGCGGCCGAGCGTGACGATCACCGTCTGTACACCACTCGCCAATAACTGCCGGGCAGCGACCTCGATGTCGCCAGGGTGGTTGATCGCGAGTCCCGACAGCGTCGCCAGTTCGTGCCGGTTCGGCACCAGAAAGCGAAGGCCGTCCAGCCAGGAATCGGCGATCGGACGCGCCGGCGCGGGGTTGAGCAGAACCGGCACGCCACGCGACCTCGCCAGCTCAAGCGCCCGCTCGACGGTGGCCATCGGCGACTCGAATTGACAGATCAACAACGAGGCCTGACCGATCAGCGCCGCGAGGACGTCGATATCCTCCGGCATCAGCCGGTCATTGGCGCCGCCGGAAATCGCGATGCTGTTTTCGCCGGACGCCTCCGTCATCACCATCGCGATCCCCGAGGCCACGCCGGCCGCGACCTGGAGATGCGACACATCGACGCCGCTGTCCGACAGCGCCCCGCGCAGGCTGCTCCCGAAGGCATCGTCACCGATGCATCCAACAAAGCTCACCTCGCCGCCGAGACGCGCCGCCGCGACCGCCTGATTGGCGCCCTTGCCGCCCGGCGCGACGACGAAATCACGGCCGCGCACCGTCTCGCCCGGCTTCGGCAGCACCGGGACCGCCAGCATCAGGTCGGCATTGGCACTGCCGATTATCAGAATCTTCGCCATCGATGATCATCGTCCTACGGCGCGTACCGCGCCAGCCTGCGCGCAGGTCAGCTCTGTCGACTGACCCAATGCAACAGATTGCTCCATAGCGGCTTGAAGCCGTGCCAGCGCAAAAATTCGTTGGGCAGCCAATGCGGCCCGATGTCGGTCGTCCATGCGGCGCTGCGCCCGGCGCCGACCTGCTGCACCGCGAGCAGCGGATGGCCGCCTTCGCTGGCCGGCAGCGCCAGCAACGTGGTGGCGTCGGGCCGGGCCACGACTTCGTTAATCCCCAGCAGATAGGGGAAATCAGTCGGCACGCCGTTCAGAACCGGATGCCCCGCGGCGCCGGCGCAAAGCTCGGGTACGATGCCCTCGGGCAATTCGAGGCGGTCATCATAGGGATGGATCAGGGTCGGCAGTACCGCTTCGACGGCGGTGTTGCGATAGCGCGCGGCGCCGTTGATGCCCTGGAAGCTGTAATAGCCGCCCACCATGATCAGACCGCCGCCGCGCTCGACATAGCTGCGCAGCAGTTTCAGCCGGTTCGGCGCCCGGCGCGAATGGATCCAGACGTCGGGCGACAGCAGCAAGGTATTGGCGCCGATGTCGCTGAGGATGACGCAGTCATAGGCGTCGAGCGCCGCGTCGGTCGACGGAAAATCCGTGGCCGCCTCGTGACACAGCATATAGGTGATATCGAATTCGGCGCCGGACAGGATCGAGACGAATTCCTCGGCGCCCTTGTGATGCGTGACCGAGGGGAACTGGTCCCAGCCCTTGATGTGGGTCGCGGTCGATGTCCAGCTTTCGCCGGCCAGCAGGATCTTTTTTGCAGTCATGAGGTCGTGGTCCATGGGCGTGTGGAACAGGAAGCCGGATGACACGGCCGCGGCCGTGCCATCCGTGGGCGAAAACAGCAGCCGTTACTGGAATTTGGCGAATTGCAGCCGGAACGCGCCGTCGGGATATTGCAGCCACGACAGCGCTTTGGTCGAGGCCTGCAGCGTTGCCGGGAACGTCAGGAACAGCATCGGCGCGTCAGCTGCGATCTGCGTCTCCGCCTCGCGATAGAGTTTGGCGCGGTCGGCCTGGGCCTGCGCGCTGCGTGCCTTCTCCAGCAGGTCGGTGACCTTGTCGCTCTGATAGCCCATGAAATTGTTCGGGCCGGTCTTGGTCAGGTAGTTGTAGAGGTTACCGTCCGGATCGGACCGTCCCGACCACGGCGACATGCACAGGTCAAAGTCCTTCTGCCGCAGCACGGTGATCAGGCTGGTGGAATCGATCTGCTTGATCTCGACCTTGAAGCCGGCCTGGTTGGCCTGGGCCTGCATCACTTCGGCGGTGCGCACCTGCGCCGGCGAATTGGTCACGGTGATGGTTACCGGTACCGGCGTGGTGACGCCCGCTTCGGTGAGAAGCTTGCGGGCCGCTTCCGCGCTGGCCTTGTAGGGCGTGAAGGCGGGATCGTGCACCCAGCCCATCGACGGCGGAATCGCGCCCTGGGCGACGCTGCCAGTGCCGAAATAAACCACCCGCAGGATCGCCTGCTTGTCGATCGCGGTGGTGAAGGCCTGGCGGACGCGGACATCGTTGAACGGCGGCCGGGTGGTGTTGAATGAAAACGCGTTGAAGCCGAGGCCCGGGGCCTGCTTCAGGGTGATAGTGGCTTCACGGCCGAGTTGACCGACCGTTTGCGCCGGCACCGCGTCGACCAGTTGCACCGTGCCCGAGCGCAAATTGGTCAGCCGCACGGTCTCGTCGGCGATCGGACGGAACACGATCCGCTCGATCGGCGCGGGCCCGCGCCAGTAGCCGGCAAAGCGCTCCAGTACCAGTTCGGAATTCTTGGTCCAGCTCACGAGCCTGTAGGGACCGGCGCCCACGGCCCTGGTCGCGAAATCCGCTCCGAGCGTTTTCACCGCGGTCGGCGACACCATCATGCCGGCGCGGTTCGACAGCACCTGCAGCAGCGGCGCGTAGGCCATCTTCAGCTTGATGGTGAAAGTCAGCGCGCCAGTCACTTCAACCTGCTCGATCGGGGACAGTTCGCTGCGGCGCGGCGAGGCCGTGGCGGGGTCGAGCATGCGGTCGAAATTCGCTTTCACGGCGGCGGCATCGATCGGCGTGCCGTCATGAAAGGTCAGGTTCGGCTTCAGCGTGAAGCGATAGGTCAGCGGATCGGAAGTCTCGACGCTGGCGAGGCCCGGCTCGATCTGGAGATCCGGCGTCACATGCACCAGCGGCTCATGCAGATTGTACTGCACCGACACCTCGAAGAACGACGCCATCAGCGCCGGATCCAGCGTCACGGGATCGGAGACGATGCCGACCGTCAGCGTTTTGGCGTCCTGCGCCATCGCCGGCAATCCAGACAATGCCAGCGGCATAGTGGCGAGCAGCGCGAGAAGCGCACGCCGGGAAGTTCGAGCAATCATCGGTGTTCTCCTGCTTGAAATTATGATTCAGAACTCGTCAGTCACGTGGGTCGAAGCGGTCGCGAAGCCCGTCGCCCAGCAAATTGCAGCCGAGCACGGTGAGAAAGATGGCGGCGCCGGGAAACACCGCCAGCCAGGGCGCCATCTCCATGAAACCGATCGCGTTGCGCAGCATATTGCCCCAGGTCGCGGTCGGCGGCTGCGCACCGAGGCCGAGAAAGGACAGATAGGATTCGGTGATGATGGCGGATGCGAACAGCAGCGAGCCCTGCACGATCACCGGCGCGAGGATGTTGGGCAGAATGGTGCGCAGCAGGATATTGGCGGTGTCGAAGCCGAGCGCGCGCTTGGCCTCGACGAAATCGAGTTCACGCACCACCAGCGTCTGCGCGCGCGCGACCCGGGCGAACACCGGCAGGTTGACCACCGCGATGGCGAGTACCGCATTGTTGAGGCTGGGGCCGAGCACCGCGGTGATCGCCAGCGCCAGCAGGATGCTCGGAAAGGCGAAGATGATATCCATCAGCCGCATGATCAGCGCATCCACCACGCGGCCGAAATAGCCCGCGATCAGGCCCAGCGCCGTCCCGGCGATGCCCGCCACCGCGACACTCAGGATGCCGACAAACAGCGACGTCCGGGCCCCGTAGATGATGCGCGACAGCACGTCCCGTCCCAGTTCGTCCGTTCCCAGCCAATGACCGGGCGCCGGCGGCGCCAGCGGATTGACGAAGTCCGGCAGGTCCGGCGCATAGGGCGCAAGCAACGGGGCGCCAAGCGCCGCGGCGATGGCGAGGGCAACCACCGCGACACCGAGCGCGGTTCGGGGATCGCGCATCATCGCGCGCCGCGATGCGGCCGCGGCGGGCGGAGCAAGCGTCGCCTCAACGCTCATGACAGCCGCACCCTTGGATCGAGCACGGTATAGATCAGGTCGGTCGCCAGATTGATCAGCACGAACAGCGTCGCCGTCAGCAGCACGGCGCCCTGCACCACCGGATAGTCGCGGGCGAAGATGGCATCGACCGTCAGCTTGCCGATGCCCGGCCATGAAAACACCGTCTCGGTGACGACAACGCCACCGAGCAGCTGGCCGAGCTGGATACCGAGTAGCGTCACGATCGGCATCCGCGCATTGCGCAGCGCATGAACCCAGATCACCTTGCGGCGGGACAGCCCCTTGGCACGCGCGGTCCGCACATAGTCGGCGCGCATCACCTCCAGCATGGTGGCGCGGGTCATCCGCATGGTGGCGGCGGCGGGCGCGGCGCCGAGCGTCACCGCGGGCAGCACCAGATGGCGCAGATGGCCAATGGGATCGACCAGCGGCGAGACGTAGCCGGACGCCGGCAACAGTGGGAGATAGATGGAAAACGCCAGGATCAGCAGAATGCCGAGCCAGAAGCTCGGCAGCGACAATCCGCACAGCGCCAGAAACGAGGCCGTGTAATCGGCGCCGCTGTTGCGCCGCGTGGCGGTGACGATCCCGGCCGGGATGGCGATGAGGAGCGAGATCACCAGCGCGGCGGCCGAGAGCAGCGCGGTCGGCGCCAGCGCACCGATCAGCAGCGGAAACACCGGCCGCCCGCCCTGGATCGAGCGCCCGAAATCGCCGGTCAGGACATGGCTGATCCAGGTCACATATTGCACGATGACGGGCTGGTCGAGCGCCATCTGCTGGCGCAACGCGGCCAGCGAGCGCGCATCCGCTTCCATGCCGAGCAGGGCAATGGCCGGGTCGCCCGGCACCAGCCGAACCAGCAGAAACGCCACGACCGACGTCCCGAACAAGATCGGGATCAGGGAGAGCAGTCGGGTCGCGAGATAACGGGCCATGCCCAAACTCTGCTTGATTGAACCGGTTCAAAATGTATATTTTCGGCTGAAGGACGTTCTGTCAATGCCGAACCGACTAAACTAGATGCAAAATCAGCCACAGCCCGTTTTGACGCCACCCGACGATTCGTCCGATCACGCGCGGACGGCGCTCGAGGTCAGGGATCTGCGCGTCGGGTTCGGCGCGGGCACTGCGATCGTCGACGGCGTGGACATCACGCTGCGGCGCGGACGCATTCTGTGCCTCGTCGGCGAATCCGGATCCGGCAAGAGTCTGACGGCGCTGTCGCTGATGCGCTTGCTGCCGCCATCGGCGCGGCTGTCCTGCAGCAGTTTCCTGCTCGATGGCGACGACATCGCCGACGCCAGCGAGGACGTCCTCAATGCCATCCGCGGCAACCGCATGGCGATGGTGTTCCAGGAGCCGATGACGGCGCTGAACCCGGTGATGACGGTGGGTGACCAGGTCACCGAATCCCTGATCGTGCATCAGGGCCTGTCGCGGCAGGCGGCCCTCGCGGTCGCGCTGGAAATGTTTCGCCGTGTCCAGATCCCTGCCCCCGAAGCCCGGCTGCAGGCCTATCCGCATCAATTGTCCGGCGGCCTGCGGCAGCGCGTGATGATCGCGATGGCGCTGATGTGCCGTCCCGACATCCTGATCGCGGACGAGCCGACCACGGCGCTCGACGTCACGATCCAGAGCCAGATCCTGCGCCTGATCGACCAGTTGCGCAGCGAACTCGGCACCGCCGTGCTGTTCATTACCCACAACCTCGCGGTGGTGGCCGAAATCGCTGACGAGATCGCCGTGATGTATGCCGGCCGCATTGTCGAGCGGGCATCGCGGACCGACCTGTTCGGCGATCCGCAGCATCCCTATACGCTGGCGCTGTTCGCCGCGATGCCGCGCGCGGATGAGCGCGGCCGGCCGCTGGCCGCGATCGAGGGCCAGGTTCCCTCGTCCGGCGCCATGCCCGCCGGGTGCCGCTTCGCGCCGCGTTGCCCGTTTGCCATCGCGCCATGCGAGGCGGCCTACCCGCCGCTGCGCGAGATCAAATCCGGGCACTGGATCGCGTGCTGGCGGGCGCCGCTCGAGGAGCACGTCACATGAGCGCGCTGCTCGAAGTCGCGAACCTCTCGAAGACCTTCGTCTCCGGCGGCGGATTGTTCAGCCGCGCGAAATCAGCGCGCGTGGTGACCGACGTCAGCTTCTCGCTGCGGCGCGGCGACGTGTTCGCGCTGGTCGGCGAGAGTGGCTCGGGCAAGACCACCATCGGGCGCATGCTGCTGCGCCTGATCGAACCGGATTCCGGCGACATCACCTTCGACGGCATCGACCTGCGTTCGCTCGCGCCGGCCGAGCTACGGCGGCTGCGCCGACGGATGCAGATCATCTTCCAGGATCCGTTCGGCTCGCTCGATCCCCGGGTCCGCGTCGGCGCTGCGATTGCCGAGCCGATCCGGCTGCACCAGTTGCGGCCACCGAACCAGGTCGCCGACCGGGTCGCGGAACTGCTGGACCTGGTCGGACTCGACGCCAGTCACGGCAACCGCTTTCCGCATGAATTTTCCGGCGGCCAGCGCCAGCGCGTGGCGATCGCGCGCGCGCTGGCGGTCGAGCCCGAACTGATCGTCTGCGACGAGCCGGTGTCGGCGCTCGATCTGTCGATCCAGGCCCAGGTCGTGAACCTGCTCAGCGAACTGCGCGCGAGACTCGGCGTGTCCTATGTCTTCATCTCCCACGACATGGCGGTGGTGCGCCATCTCGCTACCCATGTCGGCGTGCTCTATGCCGGCCGGCTGGTCGAAACCGGGCCATCGGAAACGATCTTCGCCGATCCGCGGCATCCCTATACGCGCATGCTGCTGGCTGCGACGCCGAGTCCAGTGCCGGGCGCCGCGCGTAGCCACGAGACGATTACCGGCGAGCCACCGAGTCCCTATTCCGAATGGGCGCAGTGCCGGTTCGCGTCGCGCTGCGAGCATCGCATTGCCGCCTGTCTGGCCGCCGATCCGCCGCTCGCCCTGGTCGCGCCCGCCCCGCGGCTGTCGGCCTGCCTGCGCGCCGATGTGCTGCCTGATTTTGCCGCGTTCGACGATGGCGAAAGCCGCATGACGGCCGCGTATCGCCTGCGCCTCGATTTGCTGCGTCGCGCCCGGGCCCCGAAGGTGCCCCATGTCTGACGACCCGCACGGTCTCGGCCATCGCACCCAGCCGACCATCGACGATGTCGCCCGCGCCGCGGGCGTGTCGAAGGGTACGGTATCCAATGTGATCGGTGGCCGGGTCACGGTGACCGGCGCGACCCGGGCGCGGGTCGATGCGGCGATCGCCGCGCTGAACTACCGGCCGGCGGAGACCGCCCGCGCACTGACAGCCCGAAGGCGGCAGCCCGAGCCCAATCCGCGGTTCGACGCTTCGGTGCCACGCCTGACCACCGTGGGCTATGTCAGCGTCGACTATACCGCGTGCCTCGATCGTCTGCCGGAACGCGAGGAGCGGCGGCTGGCTGATCAGATCATCAAATCGATCGGCGGGCCCGCGGCCAATGTCGCCACCATCGCCGCCGGCCTTGGCGCGCCGTTTGCCGTAGCGGCCTCGATCATCACCTCGATCGGCGTCGACCAGGACAGCGACTGGGCGGCGGCCGAATTATCGCGCCGCCGCGTCGACCTGATCATCCCCCGCGAACGGCGCAGCGGCCGCCTGAACCGCGCGCTGGTGCTGGTCGAGGCGGATGGCCGCCGCACCATCATCAACGAGCCGTCGCTGCTCAACGACGTCGATGTCGAACGTTTCGTCGAGGCCACCGATCCCGGCACGGCGCGGTGGTGGCTGCATCTGGAAGGCTACCAGGTGCCCGCCCAGATCACGGCCGCCGCGAAAGCACGGCGCAAGGGTTTTCGCACCAGCATGCAGGCGACCGGTCTGCCGGCCGGATGGCTGCGCGATCATACCGATGATGTATTGCGGTCGTTCGACCTGATCGTGCTTCATCGCGAGACCCTGGCATCACTGCAACCGACGGCGGGCGATGTCCGCGGCGGCCTGGCCGATCTCGCGGCGAAGGCCAGCGGCGTCGGGTCAGGCGGCCCCGAATTGATCATCGTGACGCTGGGCGCCGAGGGCGCCGCCGCGGTGACGCGCGACGGCGCGATAATCGAGGCCCGCGCGCTTCCGGTCGACGTCGTTGACACCACCGGCGCTGGCGACAGTTTTGTCGGCAGTTTCCTGGCGGCGTGGCTCAATGACTGCCCGCTGCCGCGGGCACTTGCCATCGCCTGCGCCGCGGGCAGCCTGCAGGTGACCCGGTTCGGCGCGCAGGAATTGCGACCGTCCGGCCCCGATCTGATCCGTCTCGCCGACGGCGCAGACGTCTCGACCCTCGCCCTCATTTAAATCCGGAGACAGAAATTGTCCGAGAACACTTCGATCTATCGCGCCAAGGATAACGCGATCCAGCGTATTTTCGGGCGGCGCAAGGCCGTGATCGGCGTCATCCATTCGCTGCCGCTGCCGGGCTCCCCGAACTATGATGGCGAGCCGGTCGCGGACATCTACGACTTTGCCTGCGCCGAGGCCGCGCGCTATCGCGCAGGCGGCGTCGACGGCCTGATCGTCGAGAACCATGGCGACATTCCGTTTGCCAAGCCGGACGAACTCGGCCCGGAAACCGCGTCCTGCATGGCGGTAATGGCCGACCGCGTGCGCCGCGAATCCGGGCTGCCGATCGGGATCAACGTGCTGGCCAATGGCGCGGTACAGGGCGTGGCCGTTGCGAAGGCGTCGGGCGCGGCGTTCGTGCGGGTCAATCAATGGGCCAACGCCTACGTCGCCAATGAAGGCTTCATGGAAGGCAAGGCCGGTGCTGCGAGCCGCTACCGCTCCTGGCTGCGTGCCAAAGATGTGGCGATCTTCGCCGACGTCCATGTCAAGCACGGCGCCCATGCCATCGTCGCCGATCGCACCTTGCAGGAATTGACGCGCGACGTGGAGTTCTTCGATGCCGACGCGGTGATCGTCACCGGGCAGCGCACCGGCGACAGCGCCTCACTCGATGATCTCGAAACCATCACCGCGGCGACCAAGCTGCCGAGCATGGTCGGCAGCGGCGTGACGCCGGACAATGTGGCCTCGATCTTCCAGTTCGCCGACGCCGTGATTGTCGCCAGCGCGCTCAAGCATGATGGCGGCTGGTGGAACGAGGTCGACCCCGTGCGGCTCGCGACGTTCATGGCGGTCGTTCATCGGGCCCGCGCATGAGCCAGGTACTTGTGCTCGGCAACGCGACGCTCGACGTGATCCAGCGCGTCGCGCGCCTGCCCTTGCCCGGCGAGACCGTGCTGGCGCAAGGCCTGACGCGCTGCGCCGGCGGCAAGGGGCTTAACCAGGCGGTGGCCGCGTCGCGCACCGGCGCGGCCACCCGGCTTGCCGCGCCGGCCGGACGCGACGCGGACGCGGCGTTCGTCGCCGCCGCGCTGCGCGGGGAGACCGGGCTCGACGCGCACTGGCTGCTGTGCGACGCGCCGACCGACATGTCGGCGATCTGGGTCGCGACAGGTGGCGAAAACGTCATCGTCAGCAGCGCCGAATGCGCGCGGTCAGTCTCCACGGATCAAGCCCATGATCTCTGCGACACTTTGACGGCGGGTGACGTGCTGCTGATGCAGGGCAACCTCTCGTTTGCGGCCACACGATCCGCCGCGCTCGCCGCGCAGGCACGTGGTGCCACGCGAATCCTGAACACGGCCCCGATCGCATGGGACATGCGCCCGATCCTCGGCCTGTTCGACATCGTGATTGCCAATGAGGGCGAGGCCGAGTTGCTGGCGCGGGGATCGCCCTCCCCGGCGGCCGCGTTTCGGGACAGCGGCGTGCCCATCGCGATCATCACGCGCGGCGCGCGCGGGGCGCTGATCATCCGCGACGGCGGCGAAACGATGGTCGATGCGCCCGAGGTCGCCGCCATCGACAGCTCGGGCGCTGGCGACGTGTTCGCGGGAACGCTGGCGGGACTGCTAGCAAATGGCGCGATGCTGTCGGCGGCGGTGAGGCTCGCGGTCAACGCGGCCTCGCTCTCGGTGACCCGACCGAACACCACGCCGTCATTTCCGAGCCGCGCCGAAATCACAGCCCTGATGGAGGCCATCAGCTAAATGTAGGTCCGGACAGCAGTGGCTTTATCAATGGCGCGGTAATCCCCGTCAGCCAGTTCGCAGGTTTATCGGTTCCGCCAGGTTACTGGCGGCCATGCCAGTCTGTTCAATCACACAAGTGAAACCTGATCGCACGGGCCATCATCGCCGCGAATTCGGTTTCCTGTTCGGCCAACGCATTGGTCAGTCCGGCCACGCAGATCGCCAGTGGCTCCGCGGACTCGGCGAGGCGCGGCAGCGTCATCACGACCACGCCGGCGCCCGCCGTGACCAGGCCAAGCGACAGCGCGTGACCCCGCTGACGAACCTTGTCGAGATCCAGCAGCAGCGCCTTGATGTCAACCTGCTTTTCGGGCGAAATTTCATAGGAGTTGAGCAGCTTGACGAGACGACGAACCTCCTTGTTCGAATAATCTGCCAATAGCGCATGGCCCAGTCCGGACTTCGCCAGCGGACGCTGGGTGCCGGCACGCACATGCAGGCGCATCGGCAGCTTGGCCTGAATCACATGAATGTATTGCACGGCAAGCCCATTGCGCAGACCGAGCATGATCGTCTCGCCGGTTTTAGCCGAGAGATCCTCCATCAGATTGATCAGGCGGCCGCGCTGAAATAGCGCCGGGCTGATCCATTGGCCGAGCATCGACACCCGCGCGGTCGGCATATAGGTCCGGCGGCCGGCGTCGTAGTGCAGGTAGCCCAGCATTGTCATCGTCCGCATCAGCGCGGAAGTGCTGGACTGCGGAAACCGCAGCGCAACAGCGACTTCCGCGGCGGATGCCATGCCCTGACGTTCCTCGAAGAATTCCAGGACGTCGAACACCCGCTTGGCCGATTTCACCGCGCTGTCGCTCTTCTGGTCCGGCGGCAGCAGGCTTTGCGCATCCTGTCGCGGTTCGCGACGCGGCTCAGGCTTCAAAACGGGGGCCACCGATGGCGGCGCCTTGCCCTTTGCGCGCCCCATGACCGTCACCGGCCCTGCTGCGACACCCGCCGCTTCAACCACCAGCCATACTGGTCGGGCCACCCGGCCCAATCGGGGTCGCAGCCCAGTTGCAGCGCGGCCTGCGCCGGCCAGTTCGGATTCCACAACAATTCGCGGCCAAGCGCGATCAGCGTCGCCTGGCCATCGCGCAAGATGGCCTCGGCATATTCGGGCTCACGGATCAGACCGACCGCGACGGTGGGAATCCCGGCCTCGCGCTGGATCTGCTCGGCGAACGGCACCTGGAAGCCCGGGGTCCGCGATACCAGCGCGTTGCCGCGCGGCAGCTTCATGCCGCCCGAGGAGCAATCAATCATGTCGATGCCGATCGCTTTCAATTCGACCGCGAAGGCAATGGAGTCCTCGATCGACCAGCCGATGTCGACACCATCGACGGAGGAGATCCGCACCCATGCCGGCAGATGCTCTGGCCACTCCTCGCGCATGACCGCCGCGATACGCAGCGGCAGCCGCATCCGGTTGTCGCGCGAGCCGCCAAACTCGTCGTTCCGGTTGTTGGCCAGCGGCGACAGGAACGAATGCATCAGGTAGCCGTGCGCGCAATGCAACTCGACCACATCGTAGCCGGCGTCGCGGGCCCGACGGAACGCCAGGCGGTAGTCATCAACGACCTGATCGATATCGCTACCGGTGAGCATCCGCGGCGCGGGCCAGTGCTGGTCGAACGCCAGGCTGCTGGCAGCCGCGATCGGCCACGGCCCCTCGCCCCGCGCGGCGACATCAGCATCACCGAGTGGCTCGCCGCCTTCCCACGGGCGCTGCGAAGATGACTTGCGGCCGCCATGCGCGATCTGGATCGCCGCCTTCGCGCCGAGATCGTGGATCAGCGTCGCCAACCTGGCGAGGCCGGCGGTATGGGCATCGTCCCAGATGCCCAGGCAGCCATGGGTGATGCGCCCCTGGACGCTGACCGAACTCTGCTCCACGAACACCAGCCCGGCTCCGCCGGCCGCGAGCTTGCCAACATGGGACACATGCCAATCGGTGGACAAGCCATCCTTCGCCGAATAGGTCGCCATCGGCGAGACGACAACGCGGTTCTTCAATTCGAGATCGCGGATCGCGATCGGCGTAAACAGAAGGGGGTGGTCGGTCATGCGTGCGTGTCCTGTCCGGAATGAGTCTGTCGATCGCCGCCGCCGATCACTTCTTGAGCAGCGGACATGCGCTGTCCTCCGCCGCGATGAACGCCTCCTTGCCGGGAATGACCTGAATCAGTTTCTCGTAATCCCATGCGCCCTTGGATTCCGCCGGCGTCTTGACCTGCACCAGATACATGTCGTGGATGAGCTGGCCATCCTCGCGCAAGGTAGCGTTGCGCGCGAAGAAATCGTCGATCGGCATGGTCTTCATCTGCGCGATGACCTTTGGGCCGTCGTCGGTACCGGACTTGTCGATCGCCTTGAGGTAGTTGGTGACGGCCGAATACAGGCCGGCCTGTACCATCGTCGGACGTTTCTTGGTGCGGGCAAAATAGCGCGCGGTGAAGTCACGGGTCTTGTCGTCGAGATCCCAGTAGAATGCGGTGGTCAGTTGCAGGCCCTGCGCGGCCTGCAGGCCGATCGCGTGAATATCGCTGGTCTGCATCAGGAACGCGGCGAGTTTCTGCTTGCCCTTGCCGATGCCGAATTCCTGCGCCTGCCGGATCGAATTGGCGAGATCGCCGCCGGTATTCGCCAGCGCGATCACATCCGCTTTCGAGGTTTGCGCCTGCAGGATATAGGACGAGAAATCCATGCTGTTGAGCGGATGCCGGACTTCGCCGACCACCCTGCCGCCGAGCTTCTCCACGGTCCTGACCGCGTCGTTGCGCAAGGCGTGCCCGAACGCGTAGTCCACGGTGATGAAGTACCAATCCTTGGCGCCCTCCTTGACCAGCGCCCGCGCGGTACTGTTGGCCAGCGCGTAAGTATTGTAGGTCCACTGCACCGAGTTCAGCGAACAGCCCTTGCCGGTCAGGTCCGACGACCCGGCCGACGAAATCAGCATCGCCTTGTTCTTCTGCTTGGTCAGCTCCATCACGGCGAATGCCACGGCGGAATTGGCGAAATCGACGATGACGTCGACATTTTCCTGCTCGTACCAGCGGCGGGCGATCGCCGCGCCGACGTCGGCCTTGTTCTGGTGATCCGCGTCCACCATCACGATCGGCTTGCCGCCGACCTTGCCACCGAAATCCGAGATCGCCATCCGCACCGCTTCGACGGCGCCGGGCCCGGCCGCGTCGGCGTAAAGTCCCGTCTGATCGGTCAGGACGCCGATCTTGACGGAATCATCCGAGATCTGCGCCCGCGCCGGGGCGCTCAGGAACAGGCCGACAAAAGCGGCGCAAGCCGCCGACCGCATCAAACTGGTTTTCACGATGTTCTCCCGTTGAATTGATTAGTTGGAGCGCTTGATCGCGCTCGCTTTTTGCTGACGAAGATCGATCATTCCCGAATGCGACAACGGATCGCTGTTGCCGCCCATCAATTGATGTTTCTGGATCTTGTTGGTCGAGGTCATCGGCAATTCCTCGACGAATTTCACAAAGGCCGGCAGTTTGTAGGATGCGACGCGCTCGACGCAGAACTGGAAGATCTCGGCTGCCGAATCAAGCGACGCGGTCGCGCCGTCATCAATGACGATGAAGGCAACGACTTCCTCCTCGCGGATGGGATCATGCGCCGCGACCACGGCGGCCTGCCTGACCAGCGGTGATGCGACCAGGACGCCCTCGACTTCCGCCGCGGAAATGTTCTCACCCGCCCGACGGATCATGTGCTTCAGGCGATCGACAAAAATGAAAGCACCGTCCGCATGCTGCCACGCGCTGTCGCCGGTGTGAAACCAGCCATCGCGCCAGGCCTGCTCGGTGGCCGCGGGATCCTTGAGATAGCCGGAGAAAAATCCCTTCCGGGGATCGGCTTCCGAATGGCGAACGCAGAGTTCGCCCACCGTGCCGTTCGGGACCTCGTGATCGTTTCCATCGAGCACCCGCATTTCAAAGTCGGCTTCACTTCGGCCGATGGTGTTGAGTTCGAGATGGCGCGGCTCGCTGGTATTGAACGGGCTGCGTCCGGTCTCCGTCATGCCCCAGCCTTCCACGAAGGCGATGCCGAACCGCGCCTGCGCGCGTTCGCGCAGTCCAGGATTGGCGCCGACCCCCATGGAAAACCGCAACGTATGGCGACGCTCCTCCGCGGCCTCCGGCTGGGCCAACAGGGCCGCGACGATGACGCCGAGGTAGTGCAGCACAGTGGCCCGGCATTCGACCATGTCCTGCCAGGCATAGCGCGCGTTGAATCGTTCGGGCAGGATCAGGCATCCGCCCGTCAGCATCATTGCCGTCAGGGTCAGCGCCAGCCCTGCCATATGAAACAGCGGCAGCGGGCTGTAGAGCCGATCCGTGCCGAAGTGAAATGTCGCCTCGCCGCCACGGCTCAAATACCAACGACCGGTGGTGATCACATATTCATTGGTGAGGACGCAACCTTTCGGCCGCGCCGTGGTGCCCGAGGTGTAGAGCAGCGCCGCCTCGGTGTCGCTGCCCGGCATGTCGTCGCGCGGCGGGGGACGCCGCGCCGGCGGGATCGGGACAATGCTTTCGCCGAGATCGGCGCCACGGACCGACAGGGCCGGCATGTCCCGCGCGCCAGTCGCGATCGCTCTTTCCAATTGCACCTGGTCCGGTAGCGACACGACCAGATCCGGCTCGGCATGCGACAACAGATAGTCGAGCTCAGCCGCGCGGTAGGCGGGATTGATCGGCACCACGGAGGCGCCAATGGAATTCAGCGCCAGCCAGTGGATGACGAAATCGGGTCGGTTCTCCAGCAACAGGCAGATCCGGTGACCGTGCCCGTATCCCGCCTCGTGATAGAGCGCGCGCAACCTGGCGGCCCGCGCGGCGACGTCACCGTAGGACAATTCAATCCCGGCCGCGAAATACGACCGGCCCTCGCGTGCGGGTATGCAGAGAAATGACCTGGCGGCCGCGGCATCGGCAGCGGCCGCAAACATGCCGAACACGGTATACATGAACGTCGCGTCTCCCCATTTCGGGCGCCGCTTGTCGCAACGATCGCGCGATCATATCGATCGAACGTCGTTGCGAGTGCATCGCTCCGCAGCTTCGCAATCGTGCCCAGAGGCATGAGGCGACGGCTCCGCGAAGGCTAGCCGTGCAGGTCATGCTCTGTCAAATTGACTATGCATTTCTTAAAACTTCATATGTGTTTTGAATGGCATTTACTCGCGTTTCATTCGATCAACCGCGCGTTCAACGTTGACGGCACCGACAATTTTCCGCATCCCTTGGTCACAATCGATCACCGCAAGCATCGAGAGCCATAAAATGAAAATGAATATTCTGTCCGGCGGACGGTTGAAGATGCAGAAGCGGACCTACCTTCGCGACGCGCCGCGCGGCGAGATGATCGAATTGCCGGTTTCCTGCGTTCTGCTCCGCCACCCCCAGGGCAATGTTCTATTCGACACCGGCTGCCATCCCGCGGTGGCCGAAGATCCGGAGGCACGGTTGGGGGTACTTGCCAAATACATGATTCCGGACATGGCGGTTGGCGATCACGTCATCACGAGCCTCAAAGCGGTCGGTCTCGGTCCAGACGATATTGACGTCGTCGTCTGTTCACATCTTCACACTGACCATTGCGGCTGCAATGCGTTTTTCAAGAAGGCGACGGTGTTTGTGCATGCGCTGGAGCTAGCGGCGGCCAAGCAGCCCGACGCCGTCAATAGCGGCTATCTCACCGCCGACTGGGATGTCGGGACGGCCATGAATATCATCAGCGCACCGACCGACATCTTCGGCGATGGTCGGATCACGCTATTGCCGCTGCCGGGCCATTCGCCGGGCACCACCGCCGCGCTGGTGAAGCTGGACGACACTGGCGAGTACCTGCTGACCTCAGACGCGCTCAGCGTCCGCGCCAACCTCGACGACAACTCGGTCCCGCGCAACACCTGGAATGCCGATGCCTTCCTGAAGTCGTTTGAGGAAATCCGAAGGTTGGAAGCGCAGGGCGTCACGATCATTTGCAGCCATGATCTAGAGCAGTGGAAGACGCTAAGAAAAGGCGCCGAAGCCTATTCCTAGCCACCTGATCAAGGGACCCGCCTTGACGTCATGAGCGATCCGCTTACCCGCCCTCACTCGTCCGCGCGCAAATCCGCGGCGTCCTGTTGCTGGATATGCTTGGCCAGTGCCATCAGGCGACGGTCGCGCCACGCCCCGCGTGACGGCAGGTCCGCGGCGGCCAGATGTTCGCGGCGCTGCGCCTCGACCTTTGCGATCAGCTCCGCATCCCACACCCGGTGTTCGCTGGTGGAGGCTGCGATGCGCTGGTACAGGCCGCCCAGCCGGGTCGCATAGTCGGCGATGCCGCCCGGCGCATTGAGGTCAATGGTCTCGAACGGACCCATGAAGGCCCAGCGCAGGCCCAGTCCTTGCGAGACGGTCTTGTCGATATCCTCGGCGGTGGCGAGGCCCTGCTCCACAAGGCGCCAGGCTTCCATCAGCAGCACGCCCTGCAGGCGATTGAGGATAAAGCCTTCCGCCTCGCGCGTCATCTCGACCGGGCTTTGGCCAACGTCTTCCATCAGCCGTCGCACGGCCTGGACCGTCTCCGGGGCCGTCCACGGCGCCGGGACCAGTTCGACGATCGGCGCGAGATAGGGCGGATTGACCGGATGGGCGACCAGACAGCGCGCCCGGCAGGCGACATGTTCGGTGAAGTGCGACGCACCGATGCCGGACGAGGACGAGCCGATCAGCGTCTCTTCGCCGATCACGGCGTCGAGCTCCGTCATCAAGGCGGTCTTGACGTCGATGCGCTCGTACACGCTCTCCTGCACGTAGATCGCTTGGGCGAGCGCCTCTTTCAGGCTACCCGCGACCGTGATCCGCGCCTGGATAGGCGCCGGGTCGCCGGTCAGGCCGGCTTTCCGCAGGTCGATCAGGCGCTCGCCGATCAGCACTAGCGCACGCGCAGCCGCGCCGGGGACGGCATCGTACAGCGCGACCGGGTAGCCCGCCCTGGCGAAGACGATCGCCCAGCCACTGCCGACGAGTCCGGTCCCGACGATGGCGACGCGGCCCTTGGGTTGCTCTTCAGTCATCATGCGCTTGCTCCGCAACCAGCCTTGTTCGGCCGCCGATCAGTGAAAATGGGTCGCGCCGTTGATATCGAAAATCGCGCCTGAGGCGTAACCGCTACCCGCCCCGCACAGAAATACTGCAGTGGCGGCGATCTCTTCCGGTTTGGCCATCCGCTTCAGCGGGTAAAGCGACGTATCGTAGCCTTTCCCCTCGGTCATCGCCGTCTCGACCGGTCCCGGGGCAATGCCGTTGACCAGCACATTATGCGGCGCGCCCTGGCGCGACAGCCAGCGCACGAAAGCGTGGATGCCGCCCTTGGAAAAAGCGTAATGCGGGCCGGTGCGCAGGCCGCCCATCCAGCCGGCCACCGAGCCGCACAGCACGATGCGGCCTTCTCCCGCTTGCATCATGCCAGGGAGAAAGGCCCGCGACAGGTTGATCGGCCCTTTGATGTTGGCGCGGATCACGCGGTCCAGCGCCTCCTCCCAATCCTCGGCCATCCAGTCGTCATGCGGCGCGATCGCCGCGGTATCGATCAGCGCATAGACTGCGCCAATGTGTTGGGCGAGCGCCGTGACATCGGGCCGCGATCCGGTATCGAGACTGTGGATTTCGGCGCGGTCCGCGATATCGGCGCCGACGTGTTCGCGGATCTGTTGCTTGCTGACAATATCGATCAGCACGAGTTGCGCGCCCTGCTTTGCGCACAGCCGCGCCGTGGCGCGGCCTATGCCGCCGGCCGCGCCCGAAATCAGGATCCGCCGCCCGGTAAGATCGAAAGGTGAAGTGTCCGCAGATGTCATGATGCTATTCCTGGTTAGGAGGCCACGCGCGCGCAGCAGGCGTTGCCACGCTCCTTGTCAGGCTGCCCATTCGGTATCGGCGAAGACGGACGGTCAGCGCGCCGCGGGCACGCCGCCATAGGTCGTCAGATGCGCGCCGGCGAGCCAGCCGGCATCGATCGGCAGATTGATCCCGGTCACCGCCGACGCATCGTCCGACAGCAGGAACGCCACGCCGCGGCCGATCTCGGCGGGATCGACCATGCGGCCGAGCGCCGAGCTCTCGATCAGCAGCCGCGGATCGCGCGTGCCGCGTTCGATATTGGCCAGCACCGGTGGCGTGGCGACGTAGCCCGGCGACACCGCGTTGACCCGCACGCCAGAGCGGCCCCAATCCGCCGCGAGGCAGGCGGCCATGTGAACGACCGCGGCCTTCGACGGGGCATAGGCATGCAGCGGCGCGGTGCGCCAGGCGGTCACCGATCCGGTGATGACAATGCCGCCGCGCCCGCGTTTGACCATCCGCGACCCCGCCGCCAAGCATGACACATAGACGCCGCGCAAATTGACGGCGATCACCCGGTCGAATTCGGCGAGCGGCAGGTTTTCCGCGCGCCCGCCCGACTGAATGACGCCGGCATTGGCAAACAGCGCCTCGATCGGACCCAGCCGCGCCTCGATGTCCGAGAAGGCGGCGTCCGTCGCCGCTTCATCGGTCACGTCGAACGGCACCGACTCGGCGCCGATCGTCGCCGCTGAATTCTGGTTCGCCTGCGCATTGATATCGGAGATCACCACGCGCCAGCCGCGCTCGATCAAGACGCCCGCCGTGGCCAGACCAATCCCGCTCGCGCCGCCCGTCACGACCGCAATGCGGCCGCGCCCATCGTTTCGTTCCATGATCGTGCTCCCGTGAAGAGTTCTTGTTTTTGCGCGCAGTTTCGCTGCGCGTCGCCCTACACCGCGAGGTAGCGGTGCTTGATTTCCTCATTGTGTCGCAGCTCATCGATGGTGGCGCGATAGACGATCTGGCCCTTGTCGATCACCGTGGCATGGGTCGCGATGCCAAGGCAGAAATGCATGTTCTGTTCAGCCAGCAGGATGGTGACGCCCATGCCGCGCAGTTTCTTGATGAGCTCGCCAATGGCCTGAACGATGAGGGGGGCGAGGCCCTCGCTAGGCTCGTCGAGCAGCAGCAGATCCGGATTGCCCATCAGCGTGCGCGCAATGGTCAGCATCTGCTGCTCGCCGCCGGACAGCCGCCCGGCCATCCGCGCCTTCATTGAGGCCAGGATCGGAAATACCTCGTAGATCTGTTCCCGGCACCAGGGGCTGTCGCCGCGTGGGCCCTTCTTGGCGCCGACAATAAGATTGTCATCGACCGAATGCTCGGGAAACACCTGCCGATTTTCCGGCACGTAACCGATCCCGGAGCGGGCGATCCGGTAGGACGGACGACCGGACACCGTCTGGCCGGCCAAGACTACCGTGCCGCGCCGCGGTGGCGCCAGGCCCGCGATCATCTTGAAGGTAGTCGACTTGCCGGCGCCGTTACGGCCGAGCAGCGCCATGGTCTGGCCGCGCTCGACGAAGAGATCGACACCGAACAGGATCTGGCTGGCGCCGTAATAGACGTCGGCGCCTGCGACATTGAGAAAGGGTTCAGCCATCATTGCTCTCCCACCGCGTCGGCAAGGTGGTGGTCCGAACCCAGATAGGCGTCGATGACGTCCTGGTTACGCCGGATCTCGTCGGCCGTTCCCTGCGCCAGCACGGCGCCATATTTCAGCACATGGATCCGCTGCGCGATCTTGAACACGATATCCATGTCGTGTTCGATGAACAGCACTGTCATCTTCTTCACCTGCCACAGATGCTGCACCTTGCCGATCATGCGCCAGCGCTCGTCAGGTCCCATGCCCGCCGTGGGCTCATCCAGCAGCAACACCTTCGGCTCCATCGCCAGCGCCAGCCCGATATCGAGCAGCTTCTGGTCGCCATGCGAGAGATTGCGCGACAGCGTCGTCGCCTTGTCCTCCAGCCCGAGCAACTCGATGATCTCTTCTGTCCTCGCTTTGGTCTCCGGAAGCGGGAAGCGCCGCAAGAATGTCCATGAGCCACAAAGATGCGACGTCACCGCCGCCGTGATCGCCTCGCTCACCGTCAGGCTGGGAAAGATTTCGGCGACCTGAAAGGCTCGCACAATGCCAAGGCGCACGATCTCGAGACTCGACCTGCCGACAATGTCCTGACCGGCGAACACCACCTTGCCAGTATTGGGCCGGAAGGTTCCCGAGATCAGGTTGAAGAACGTGGTCTTGCCGGCGCCGTTCGGCCCGATGATCGCCGTCAGCGAACCGTCGGGGAATTCGATCGACACATTGCGCGTCGCATGGGCGCCGCCGAAATGCTTATCTAGATTCTGGATCGAGAGCATCAGGCGACCCTCTTTTTGACGAAGGTCGTCTCTTCCGGCGCAGGCGCCTTCGGCGCCCTGCTCTCCTTGCGGCGCGCCAGCCAGTCGACGATGTAATCGGCGACGCCCTGCTTGAGGCCGAGCACGATGGCCAGGATGACGATGCCGAGCACAAGACCATTATGCTCAGTGTAGATCGACACGAAGTGCTCGAGCAGACGCAGCAGGACCGCGCCGATGATCGGGCCGATAAAAAGTTGCGTACCGCCGAGCATGATCATGAAAATGGCTTCGCCGGACGTGGTCCAGAAGCCAAATTCGGGATAGGCGCCGGACACGAACAGCGAAAGCATCATGCCGCCCACGCTGGCCATGGCGCCCGCCAGCACGAAGACGCCGAGCTTCATGCGCAGGATGTCGACGCCGATAGAATTGGCGCGCTGCGGATTGTCGCGGATCAGCCGCAGCGTGTAGCCGAACGGCGACTGCCAGATCTGCCGCATGAACACCATGCAGACCATGAAAATGCAGGCGCAGAAGATATACAGCGACGAGCCGCTGGTGAGGTCGATGCCGAAGAACGGCGGGCGCGGAATGCCGCCCTGCAGACCCTGATCGCCCCCGGTCAGGCTGACCCAGGTCAGAATGATCGAGTGGACGAACATCTGGAAAGCCAGCGTGATAAAGGAAAAATAGATCTCCTTCAGCCGCACGCAGATGGCGCCGATCACCAAGGCCAGCCCCGCGGTGCCGAGCACCGTCGCGAACATCGCGACCGGAATGGAAACGCGGCCGGATTGCATCAGCAGGCCAAACATGTAGGCGCCAGACGCAAAGAACGCCGCGTGACCGAATGAGACCAGTCCCGTCAGCCCGACCAGCAGGTTCAGCGACATCGCCAGCAAGCCGTAGGCCATGACGTAGATCATAAAGTCGCGCAGCGACGGCTTGGTGAAGATGAACGGCAGGGCGACCAGAAAGATCAGCATAGCCACGGCGGCAACAACGTCGCGGAGAAACCCCGGCCTGGTCATGACCGCACCTCCCGGCCGAGCAGGCCACTCGGCTTCAAGACCAGAATGACGGCCATCATGCCGAACATGATGCCGTCCACGAACAGCGGAAATCCGATCGCACCGAAGGCACGGGTAAATCCGATCAACAGCGCCGCGATCAACGCGCCCACGATCGATCCCATGCCGCCGATCACCGTGACAATGAAGCTCTCGATCAGGATCGAAACGCCCATG
>JACMOT010000580.1 GCA_014377915.1 Tardiphaga sp. | reverse complement strand
TCGCCTGGGGCCGAATGCGCCGCGGCTGATGCTGACCTTCCAGTCGCGCTTCGGCTTCGACCAGTGGCTGAAGCCCTATACCGACAAGACCATCGAGCGGCTCGCCAAGGACGGCCTCAAGCGCATCGTCGTGGTGATGCCGGGGTTCTCGGCGGACTGCCTGGAGACGCTGGAAGAAATTTCGCAGGAGAACTGCGAGATCTTCGAAGGCAATGGCGGCGAACATTTTTCCGCGGTGCCTTGTCTGAACGACAGTGATCCGGGCATGGACGTGATCCGGGAACTGGTGCTGCGGGAATTGCAGGGCTGGATCTAGGGAGGCCCGCTTCGTTCTCTCCTCCGTCATTGTGAGGTCAGGGAAACCCACTGGCTTTCCCTTAGCGAAGCGAAGCGGCAATCCGGAAGCCACAAGCGTCGGAAAACTGGATTGCTTCGTCGCAAGGGCTCCTCGCAATGACAACGGCGCTCGCTTTTGCCAGCCGCGAACCTTACATCTGATCCCGGCGACCAATCCAGAACGCGCCACTGCGCACGCGGATTCGCTGGGAGGATTTGATGACCGGTTTCGATATTTTCGCCATCGCCGTCGTGCTGCTGATCATCCTGACGCTGTTTGCCGGCGTCAAGACGGTGCCGCAGGGCTATGACTGGACCATCGAGCGGTTCGGCAAATTCACCCGCACGCTGTCGCCGGGCCTCAATATCATCATTCCCTATTTCGATCGCGTTGGCCGCAAGGTCAACGTGATGGAGCAGGTGATCAACATTCCCGAGCAGGAAGTCATCACCAAGGACAATGCCACGGTGACGGTGGATGGCGTCGCCTTCTACCAGGTGTTCGACGCCGCCAAGGCGAGCTACGAGGTCTCCAACCTCAACCAGGCGATCATCGTGCTGACCATGACCAACATCCGCTCGGTGATGGGCGCGATGGACCTCGACCAGGTGCTGTCGCACCGCGACGAGATCAACGAGCGGCTGCTGCGCGTGGTCGATGCCGCGGTGTCGCCGTGGGGCCTCAAGGTCAACCGCATCGAGATCAAGGACATCGTGCCGCCCGCCGATCTGGTCGAGGCGATGGGCCGGCAGATGAAGGCCGAGCGCGTCAAGCGCGCCGACATCCTGCAGGCGGAAGGCCAGCGACAGTCGGAGATTCTTCGCGCCGAAGGCGCGAAGCAAGGCCAGATCCTGCAGGCCGAGGGCCGCCGCGAAGCCGCCTTCCTCGACGCCGAGGCGCGTGAGCGTGCCGCGGAAGCCGAGGCAAAAGCGACCCGCATGGTGTCCGATGCCATCGCCAGCGGCGACGTCGCGGCGCTGAACTATTTTATCGCCGACAAGTATATCAAGGCGTTCGGGCAGATCGCGGATTCGCCGAACCAGAAGATCATCATGCTGCCGATCGAGGCGATGGGCGTGCTTGGCTCGCTGGCTGGCATCGGCGAGATCGCCAAGGCGACCTTTGGCGAAAGTTCCGCCTCGGCGCAGGCCGCGGCGCGGCGTGCGTCGGTACCGCCGGCCGGCCCGACTCCGCCGGCGACGCCGAGGAGCTGAGCATGGCCGACATTCTGGTCACGCTGGGCACCTGGAACTGGCTGATTTTCGGCGTGTTGCTGATGGGGCTCGAATTACTGGCGCCCGGTGTCTTCATGTTCTGGCTCGGGCTTTCGGCGTTTCTGGTGGGCCTGCTGTCCTTCGTGGTGACGCCGCCCTGGCAGTTGCAACTGTTGCTGTTCGCCGCGTTTGCTGTCGCCGCTGTGCCGTTATGCCGCCGGATCGCGCGACAAAAACCCGGCAGCAATCCGAACCCGTTTCTCAACAGGCGCTCGGATGCGCTGGTCGGCCGGGTTTGCACGCTGGAGAAGCCGATCGTCGATGGCGAAGGCATCGTGCGCATCGCCGATACCGTGTGGCGTGTCGCGGGCCCGGATACGCCGGCCGGCAGCCGGGTGAAGATCGTGCATGCCGACGGCGCCAGCCTAACGGTAGCGGCGGTTTAGGCGTCGTCATCCGGAACGCGCGTCTCGTGCCCCGGACGCGATGCAACGCGCAGTGTTGCTTCGCAAAGCCGGGGTCCCGGTTCGTGGCTCAGGAAACCGGGGATCCCGGATCTGCGCAGCGGCATGCCGCGATGCAAGTGCATCGCCTGAGAATGCCGCAGCGCGTCCGGGAACGAGCCTAGGCGTGCGGCTGGCGTTTGCTCCAGCGCGCGGCAAAACGATGCAGCGGCAACACCGTCGCCATCAATTCGCGCCCGAGTTTGGTCAGCCTGTAGCCGCTGGCCGGCTGCAGCTCGACGAGGCCGGCCTTTCTGAGCTCGGTGAGCCGCGCCTGCAGCACGGTCGGCGAGGCGTCGTCGCACATTTCGCGCAGCGCCCGCGAGGTCAGCGACGTCTCGCGCAGTTCCCAGATGACCCGCAGCGTCCAGCGCCGGCCGAGCAGGTCAAGCAGCGCCATCACCGGCCGGCCCGTGGTCGAGCCGCGCACCGGACGCGGGGCTTTTGCTGAAACAGGTTTCGTCATAGCCCCTCCAGCCTCTTGTCAAATGCTACGGATTATGTAGCGTCATGCTACGTTTATCATAGCACGGAGGTCGTCGATGTCACGCATCGCGCCGCTACAGCCGCCGTACCCGCCGGAGATCCAAGCACAGTTCGACGCAATCATGCGCGGCGCGCCCCCGCTGCGGCTGTTCCGGGTGCTGGCCGGCCATCCCCGCGCGTGGACGAAATTTCGCGCCGGCAGCCTGCTCGACCGCGGGCCGCTCGGTCTGCGCGAGCGCGAGATCGTCATCGACCGGACCTGCGCGCTGACCGGCTGCGCCTACGAGTGGGGCGTGCATGTCGCGACCTTTGCAGACGCCGCGCGGCTGACCGACGAGCAGGTGACGGCCACGACGGTCGGCGACGCCGATGCACCGTGCTGGAGTGCCGCGGAGCAGGCGATGATCGCCGCGGTCGATGCGCTGCATCACCGCGCCACGCTCAGCGACGATGAATTCGCCGCGCTGTCGGCGCATTACGATGACGCCAAAATCCTCGAGATCATTTTGCTGTGCGGCTTCTATCGCACGGTGTCGTATCTCGCCAACGGACTTGCGTTGCAGCCGGAGGAAAATGCGGCAACGTTTCCGCGGGTTTCCTAGCCACGTTCTCTCGTGCCCCGGACGCGATGCTACGCGCAGCGGCATGCGGCGATGCAAGTGTATCGCCTGAGAATGCCGCAGCGCGTCCGGGAAACGGTCTGAGTTTTAAGCCACGCCCGCCCTGGGCAGATCGTGCAGATGCACGATGCCGACCGGCTTCCTCGCGTCGGTCACCAGCAGCGCGGTGATCTTGGCGGAGTTGAGCATTTCCAGCGCCTCGCCGGCGAGCAGATCGCGGCTGATGGTTCGCGGGTTTTTGGTCATCACCTCGTCGACCGGCACCGTCATCAGGTCCGGCCGCATGTGGCGGCGGAGGTCGCCGTCGGTGACGATGCCGACCACATGGCCGTGGTGGTCGATGATGCCGACGCAGCCAAAACCCTTCGAGGACATTTCCACCAGCGCGTCCGACATCTTGGTGCCGAGCGGCTTCAGCGGCACTGCGTCGCCCTCATGCATCAGGTCGCGGGTGTATTTCAGCATCGCGCCGAGCTTGCCGCCCGGATGCAGCACCGAGAAATCCACCGAGGTGAAGCCGCGGCCCTCGAGCAGCGCGATCGCCAGCGCGTCGCCGAGCGCCAGCATCATCAGCGAGGAAGTCGTGGGGGCGAGATTGTGCGGGCAGGCCTCGCGCGCCTTCGGCAGCGTCAGTGCGACATCGGCGGCCTTTGCTAGCGTCGAGCCGGCATCCGCGGTCATGGCGATGACGCCGATCTTGAAGCGCTTGGCATAGCTGATCAGGTTCTTCATCTCCGGCTGCTCGCCGGACCAGGACAGCGCCAGGATGACGTCGTCGGCGGTGATCATGCCGAGGTCGCCATGGCTGGCTTCGGCGGCGTGGACGAAGAACGCCGGCGTGCCGGTCGAAGCGAAGGTGGCGGCGATCTTGCGGCCGATATGGCCGGACTTGCCGAGTCCGGTGATGATCAGCCGGCCCTTGGCATGGAGGATCAGCCCGGCGGCGGCGCTGAACGATGCGCCGAGATCGGACTGCAAAGCGGCGGCCAGCGCGGTAACGCCGCTGGCTTCGGCATCGAGCGTGCGCAGCGCCGAGGCGATCGCCTCACTGGCCTGGTCGGTCATGGTCGCTGTCGCCGTTGCTGGGGTGGAAAGTGCCATGCGCCTGAAATCCCGCTGGAAAATATCCGACATTCCATAGCACGGCGGCGAGACCGAGGCGAAACCCGCAATCTCGGTTTCTCAACGTCGCATTAACCATAAGCGTTTTAACTCTCTTAACCATAAGCCCCTTCGCGCGCCGGTCGCGCCGGTGGGGCTCGATCAAGTCGCTGGTTTTGTTGGAGTTTCATGTCGTGAAGTCAGGTCCAGCCCCGGGCCGCCACAACCGTGCCAAACTGCTTGGCGCGTTGTCGGCCTGTCTATGGCTGGTTTTGGCGCCATGGCCGGCCGCCGGGCAGGCGCTGACCTCCGACCTGCTGACGCCGATGCCCGGCGCCTTTGTCTCGCCGTCGAGCCTGCCGCTGCGACGGACCTCCGACCAGCCGCCGGAGCCGACCGATGGGCTGCGCAGCAGCGTGATCGCGCCGTCGCGGATCGGCCAGCCGGTCATCTATGGCAACGCCGCCGCCTATGGCGCCTCGGCGTCCGGCTATGATTCGCTCAACCGGCGTCGCCAGCGGGCCAAACTATATCCTGGCGCGCGGAAGCCGAAGCCGTCGCCCGGTCCCGGCACGCCGCCGCCGATCGTGCCGACGCCGCCGCTGACGATTCCGCCATCATCGAAATCCAACAAGCCGCCGGTGTCAGCCTCGGTCGCCGGCATCGCTACCGGACAGCCGGCGCGCAAGCGGCTGAAGCCCGACCCCGATCCGTTCGGGCCGACCGGGGTCTATGTCGGCAGCTTCCTGGTGAAATCGGCGGTCGAAACCTATGGCGGTTACGACAGCAATCCGGCGCGTCTGATTCAGCCCAAGGGAGCGAGCTTCTACCGGATCGCGCCGGAATTGCTGGCGGCATCTGACTGGAGCCGGCACGCGGTGATCGTCGATCTGCGCGGCTCCTTTAATGGCTATGACAAGACCTTTCCGGCCGCGGCGCGGGACATCTCGCCGTCGCCGGTCAATGTCGATCGCATTGACTTCACCGGCCGGATCGACGGCCGGATCGACGTGACCCGCGACACCCGTATCAATGCCCAGACCCGGCTTCGGGTTGGCGCCGACAATCCCGGCAGTCCGAACATCCAGGCCGGGCTGGCGAAATATCCGCTGTTCGCCACGGTAGGCGGCTCGCTCGGCGTCGAGCAGGATTTCAACCGCCTGCAGGTCCGGCTCGACGGCTTGGCCGACCGCACCAGATATCAGGATTCCCAGCTTACCGACGGCACCTCGACCACCAACAATGACCGCGACTTCGACCAGTATGGCGGTGTCGGCCGCGTCAGCTACGAAGTGTTGCCAGGGTTACGCCCGTTCGGCGAAGTGCAGGGTGACGTCCGTATCCACGACGTGCCTGCCGATCGCTTCGGCTATCTTCGCGATTCCAGCGGCGGCTACTTCAAGGCGGGCACCACCTTCGAATTCACCCGGCTGCTCACTGGCGAGGCCTCGATCGGCTATGCCAGGCGCAGCTACACCGATCCGCGGCTGGCGGACCTCAAGGGGCTGTTGACCTCAGCCTCGCTGATATGGACGGCGACGCCGCTGACCACGGCGAGGTTCATTTCCACCACCTCGCTCAACGAGACCACGATTCCCGGCGTGCCCGGCGTGCTGACGCGCAGCTATACCGCCGAGGTCAGCCATGATTTCCGCCGCTGGCTCACGGCGGTCGGCCGGTTTACCTATGTGACGCAGGACTATCAGGAGAATTTCCGCTCCGACAAAATCTATTCGTTGCAGGGCGATCTGGTCTACCGGCTCAGCCGCGAGCTCCAGCTCAAGGCGCAGGTCCGCCGCGACACCCTGGATTCCAACGTGACCGGCGCCAGTACCGCCTCGACCGTGGTGATGCTGGGCGTGCGGCTGCAGCGCTAGCCGCCGCGGTTCTGGTTGCGCCGGCAGCGCTGTCCTCGTGCGATTTCGGCGGCCATGCCCGCCGTCTTCCGCGGTGATCAATACGACACAGACTCACCATCAATCCAGGCGCAGGCTGGTCGCAAGATTCGATGTCAGTTGCGTTCGTCGCCGCGCAAAAAGGGCGTCGATCGGGTGTTCCCGTTCGCCATGCGCAAGCCGACCGCCGCGCCGGAAGCTGTCGCCGCAATGCGGAGGTGTCCGGTGCTACACGCGTGCACGCAGGGTGCGCGCGCATGAAAGTACAAATGACGGACCTAGGCGCCAAGCTCAAGAAAGTGTTGCGCCAGCAGGCTGCGATCGCCGAATTCGGGACATTCGCACTCCGCGAACTGGATCTGATGAAGGTCCTCACGGAAGCCGCGCGGGTCTGCGCCGACGGCCTCAACGTCCCGTTCAGCAAAGTGTGCAGATACCGTGCCGAGCACAACGATCTTCTCACGGTCGCCGGCTATGGCTGGCAGGATGGGGTAATTGGTCACGTGTCGTCGTGCGCCGATGCAAGTTCGCCGCAGGGGCGCGCCTTCTCCACCGGCGAGCCCTCGATCTGCGACGATTTGCAGAAGGACGCCGGCTTCGATTTGGCGCCGTTCTATGCCGCGCATGGCATCGTCTCGACAGTGGACGTCATCATCAAGGGCAGCGGCACGCAGCCCTATGGGGTCCTCGAAATCGACAATAACCAGCAGCATGATTATGACGAGTACGACATCAATTTTCTCACCGGCTTTGCCAATGTTCTGGCCGAAGCCGTCGCAACCGCCTCCCGGGTCGAAGCTCTGAAGGCCAGCGTCGAGCAGATGAAGGTTCTCGTCGAGGAAAAGGATCTGCTGCTATACGACAAGAATTTCGCCGATCTGAGACTTCGGCAGTCGCAGAAGATGGAGGCGGTCGGCCAGCTCACCGGTGGTGTCGCCCACGACCTGAATAACATCCTGACCGTCATCTCGGGGACCATCGAAATCCTGACCGAAGCCGTCGCCGATCAGCCGAACCTCGTCGCCGTCGCCAAGATGATGGACGAAGCCGCCGAGCGCGGCGCCCAGCTCACGCAACGCCTGCTGGCCTTCGCTCGCAAACAGCCGCTGCAGCCACGCGAAATCGACGTCAATTCACTGGTGGAGGAGGCTGCAAATCTGCTACGGCCGGCGTTGGGGGAGCATGTCGAGGTCCACTTGGTGCTATCGGGCGACGTATCGCCAGCACTTATCGATCCCAGCCAGCTGACGAACGCGCTGCTCAACCTCGCGCTCAATGCCCGCGATGCAATGGCCGATGGCGGCAGGCTGACGATCGAGACCGGCAATGCCGTGTTTGCCGAAAGCGCTGCCAGTTTGAGTAGTGATATTGTCGCCGGGGATTATGTGACGATTGCGGTGACCGATTCCGGATATGGCATTCCCGCCAATATTCTGGAGCAGGTGTTCGAGCCATTCTTCACCACCAAGGACGTCGACAAGGGGTCGGGTCTTGGCCTCAGCATGGTCTACGGCTTCGTCAAACAGTCCAACGGTCATATCCGGATTGACAGCGTAGAGGGCCGTGGCACGACGGTCCGGATTTATCTGCCGCGCGCGAGCCACTTTGCCTATGCCGAGGACCTGGTGCCAACCTCTCCGCTGCAAGGCGGTCACGAGACGATCCTGGTTGTCGAAGATGACAGCCTGGTCCGAAAGTTCGTGATCGGGCAGGTGCGAAGCCTGGGCTACGCCACTCTGTCGGCCGTCGATGCGGCGACGGCCATGGTGATAATCAACAGCCCGCAGCACATCGATCTGCTATTTACGGACATCATCATGCCGGGCGCGATGACGGGGCGCCAGCTCGCCGACGCCGCGCTGCGGTGCAGGCCGTTGCTGAAGGTGTTGTTCACCTCCGGATATACCGAGGATACCGTCATTCACTACGGCCGCCTCGACGCGGATGTGCTGCTGCTGGCCAAGCCCTACCGCAAGTTGGACCTGGCGCGGATGATACGAACGGCGCTGGCTGTCGAAGCACAGCTGCAACCGGTCGCCGGCGGCGGTGTCGGCTTGATTCAACATAAAGCGTGATGGTGACATGCGAAGATCCGGACGGGACGCCCCGAACCGGCTGCTGATGACAGCCGCGTGTCGGGTTAAACCCATTTCCTGACCGACTTCGCGGTCTTTTTCCTGAATCTCACGCCTGTTCCGTCCGGCAGCCGTGTTGCGATGTAGCCCGCCGCGATGCAGGCTTCGCGTTGCGCCATTTTCTCGTCGGGCGCGCGCTCGGTTTCCCACCACGAGGCGCGGAACGAGGCGCGCGGCAGCGCGTCGTCGAGGATCGCCTCGATCTCGTCCATGCTGAGGACGAATTCGTCCAGCGTCTGTTTGCTCAAATGGTCGCGCAGCAAATCATAGTCGGGCACGGCAGTCCTCGGATCGCATTGGGTGCAGTCGTCATACGCGCCTGCGTCGCCGGATGCCACAGCAGAACTTATGGTATCCCAACACCGGACTGCGAAAAAGTGACGGTGTCGGGCAATCCACTATTAACGCCGTCTGAAACCCGCGTGGGTATTTAAGCGCTCGGCAAGCTATGGCGTGTCATGCAAGCGCCACAGGGGTGAGCGATGCGAACGAAAAATACAGCGATGTGGTTGCGACGCTGGCCGCTCTCGGCCCGGCTGCTGGTTCTGTCGGCGCTGGTGACCATCATTGGCTTCACCGCCATCTGTGCCACGGTGATACTCGACATGCGGCACGGCGCCGAAGCGCTGGCGCGGCAGAGCAGCGAAAACCTGGCCGCCACGCTCGATTCCGATATCGGCCGCACCGTCGAAGTCTACGACCTGTCGCTGCGCGCGGTGATCGCCGGACTCGCGGTGCCGGCGATGGCTGAACTCAGCAAGGAAATGCGGCAGCTGATCCTGTTCGACAATGCCGCCTCGGTCCTCCAGCACGGCGCCATCCAGGTGTTCGACACTCAGGGCGACGTGATCATCGACGCTACGACGCTTGAGCCGGCGAAGCTGAACGTTTGGGATGACGAATTTTTCATGGTGCACCGCAGTGACGGCGAGCGCGGCCTGTTCATCAGCCGGCCGATGCTGCATAGCGGCGCCTATTCCGTGGTTCTCAGTCGCCGCATCACCGACGGCGCCGGCAACTTCGCCGGTGTAGTGGCTGGTTCGATCCGGGTGTCCTATTTTCATGAGCTGTTCGGCCGGCTGCGGCTGAACCTCAATGACAACATCACCGTGCTTCGCCGCGACGGCGTCGTCATCATGCGCTTCCCGTTCGACTTTGACGTGCTCGGCCGCGACCTCGGCAAGATCCCGGGCCTGCTGCGCATGCTGGCACGTGCCGACGGATCCTACTCCGGCATCGGCGCCATCGACAGGATCAGACGACTCTACACCTGGCGCGACAGTGGCAGGCCGCTGCTCGTACTGGTTGGCAAGTCATGGGCGGATATCGCCAGCATGTGGCAACCCCAGGCGTCGTGGATCGGCGGTATTGTGCTGGCGCTGGTCGGCTTCATTATCTCGGTGACGCTGTTTTCGGCGCGCGAGATTGGTCGCCGCGCCTGCGCCGAGGACAGGCTGGAAGAACTGGCCACCACCGACGCGCTGACCGGCCTGCGCAACCGCCGCAAATTCGATAGTGCGATCGACCTCGAATGGCGCCGTGCCATCCGCAACGCGCAGCCGCTGGCGATGCTGCTGATCGACGCCGATTATTTCAAGATCTTCAACGACAGCTTCGGGCATCAGGCTGGTGATCAGGCGCTGATCGGGATTGCCCGCAGCATTGCGCAGTCTACCAACCGCGCGGGCGACTGCGCGGCGCGTTACGGCGGCGAGGAGTTCGCGGTGCTGTTGCCGGGAATTTCCGCCGAGGAGGCGCTCATTGTAGCAGAGAATATCCGGCGGCGCGTCGAGGCACTGCCGGCCGAACCGGCGGCGCTCACCGTCAGCATCGGCGTTGCCAGCATGGAGCCGATGGTGACGACGGAATGGAGTCGTCTCGTCGAGGCCGCTGACAAGGCGCTCTATGCCGCCAAGGACGCCGGCCGCAACCAGTCCGTGATCTCGTCGCCATCGCTTTTTTGCTGGCGGCGTAGGCGCAACTTCGTCATTCCGAGATGCGATGCAGACGGCGTAACCGGCCGCGGCGCAGGCCCGGAATCCCGGGATGTTCAACCATTTCGATAGTCCAGGTTCGCTCGCGGCCGGCGCCGCTCCCGTCCCGGAATGACGGCGGCGGCTGTTACTGCCCCAAATATCGTAGCATTTCCTTGCGCAGGCCGTCGCGCAGATCGGGGCGCTGCAGGCCGTAGGCGATGTTGGCGCGCAGGAAGCCGGGCTTCGACCCGCAAGCGTGGCGCTCGCCTTCAAATTCCACGCCATAGAATTGCTGCGTCTTCGCCAGCCCGATCATGCCATCGGTCAGCTGGATCTCGCCGCCGGCGCCGCGCTCCTGAGTCTCCAGAATCTTGAAGATTTCCGGCTGCAGGATGTAGCGCCCGGTGATCGACAGGTTGGAAGGCGAGGTGCCCCGCGGCGGTTTTTCGACCATGCCATCGATGGTAAAGGCGGTGCTGTGGGTCGGATGGCGTTCGCCGATGCCACAGATGCCATATTGGTGCGTCAGTTCCATCGGAACTTCCTCGACCGCCACTAGGTTCGATCGTTCGTCGAGCCCGTTGGCGATGTCGATCATCTGCTTCAGGCAGCCTGGCGAATTCAGCACCAGTTCGTCCGGCAGTACGACCGCGAACGGCTCATTGCCGACCAGTTCGCGTGCGCACCACACCGCGTGGCCAAGGCCGAGCGGCGATTGCTGGCGGGTGAAGCTGGTCTCGCCGGCGCCCGGCTGAAACCGCGCCAGCTCCTCGATTTCCTTGCTCTTGTTGCGGCTTTTGAGGTTTTCGTCGAGCTCGAACATCTTGTCGAAATGGTCCTCGATCACGCCCTTGTTGCGACCGGTGACGAAGATGAAATGCTCGATGCCGGCCTCGCGGGCCTCGTCGACCACATACTGGATCAACGGGCGATCGACGATGGTGAGCATCTCTTTCGGCATCGCCTTGGTGGCGGGAAGAACGCGGGTGCCAAGGCCGGCGACCGGGAACACGGCTTTACGAATTTTCATCGGGGGCTTTGCAATGATCTTTTGGAGGAAGCGACGCGGACGCAAACGTAGATTGCCGGTTGCCGTTCCCTTTGCAACCGGGAACACGGCGGATTCGTGGTGAATCCGCGCGGGAGCGCAATTAACCCATCGGCGCCGGCCGCCCGCCTCGTCGCGGCCATTAAAAACGGGCTAGTATTAAGTGGATGGAAACCTCAACAAGGCCTGCTGTCCCGACAGCGTCGGAAGCGGAACTAACCATGAATATGATGTGGCCCATTGCGCGAAGGAATAAATTCAGGGTGGTCGCGGTCGCGGTTGGCTTGGCGCTGCTGGCGTCGCCGTCATCGGCCCGCGCGCAATCCGGGAGCAGCCCGTTCAGCCTGTTCGATAATATTTTCAACGCCCCGGCGCCAACCAACGCCCCGGCGCCCGGCATCGGCGGGGTGCAGCCGTGGAGCGGCGAGGACGGCGCCTCCGGCCATCCGCTGATGACGGCGCAGGCGATCCGCGACGCCGCCAATAATTTCGACGCTTGTGTCGCCGGACTGTGGCCTGATGCCGCACGGCGGGGCATTTCGCAGGACAGCTTCCAGCGCTTCACCGCCGGGCTGACGCCGGACCTGCGGATCATGGATCTGATGGATTCACAGCCCGAATTCACCAAGGCGATCTGGGATTATCTCGACATCCTGGTCAACGACACCCGGCTCGCCAAGGGCCGCGAGGTGCTGGCGAAGTACCGAACTATTTTCGATGCCGCCGAGAAGGCCTATGGCGTTGACCGTTTCATCGTCGCCGCGATCTGGGGCATCGAATCCAACTACTCGACGCAGATGGGCGACCGCAACGTTTTGCGGTCCACCGCGACGCTCGCCTGCGTCGGCCGCCGCCAGGCCTATTTCAGGGATGAGTTCCTGGTAGCGCTGGAGATCCTGCACCGCGGTGACCTGCGCCCCGATCAGATGCGCGGCTCCTGGGCCGGAGCGTTCGGCCCAACCCAGTTCATGCCCACCGCCTTCAAGCGCTTTGCCGTCGACGGCGATGGTGACGGCCGCCGCGACGTGGTCGACAATCCCACCGACCTGATCTTCTCCACCGCCAACAACCTCAAGAAGGACGGCTGGCAGAGTGGCCAGAGCTGGGGCTACGAGGTCGTGCTGCCGAAGGATTTCAATTTTCTGCTGGCCGACAAGGCTAAGGCGATGGCCGTTCCGCAGTGGGAAAATCTTGGCCTCAGGCGTGCTGGCGGCCAGCCGTTTCCGCGCATCGCCGAGAAGGCCTATCTGCTGGCGCCGGCCGGCGCCGACGGGCCGGGCTTCCTGATGCTGCAGAACTTTCGTGTCATCATGAAGTACAATCCGGCCGAGGCCTATGCGATGGCGATCGGCCATTTCGCCGACCGGCTGCGCGGCGGCCCGCCCTTCGTGCAGCCGTGGCCGCGGCAGGAACGCGTGCTGTCGCGCGCCGAGCGGCTGGAGCTACAGCAGCTGCTGGTGCAGCGCGGCTTCTACCAGGGTACGCCCGACGGCCAGTTCGGCGGACAGACCCGTGAAGCGCTGCGCAACTTCCAGACCTCGATCGGCGCGGCTGCTGACGGCTTTGCCTCGTCGGCGGTGCTGGATCAGCTACGGGCGCGATGAAGAACGGCGCTCAACGGGATCACCGCTCATAAAAACTGGCGGTGTGGCTAATGTGCACTTAAGGCGGCGCGGTGCCATGGCGATGGCAGCAACAGTTCAGGGTTGCGTCTGGAATGCGGCAACGGCGTTTTATTGATCACTGAGCCGCAATCGGGTGCCGTGCCGGATATGTTTTTGATGCAATCCAGACCGAAAGTCGGTTCCGATACCTCAAATCATGGCATCAATACGTATTGATACGGTAACTGCGTAAGATAAATTCGGTGTTGTCGTTTCAGTCACGTGATACGCGTCCCGAATTCTTCAAGTGGGGTTTCATCATGTTGAGCAGACGCGCATTACTCGCCGGACTTTCAGTCACTCTCCTTCCGTTCGAGGCGCGGGCCGCGTGGCCGGAGCGGGCCATCACCCTGTTGCACGGTTTCGCACCGGGCGGCGGGACCGATACCACCGCGCGGATCATCGCCGAGGGCCTGTCCAAGGTGCTGGGCCAGACCATTATCGTCGAGACCAAGCCGGGCGCAGGCACGACGCTGGCCGGTGCGCAGCTCGCCCGGGCAACGCCGGACGGCTACACCATCTCCATGATCACTGCGACCTACGCGGCGTCGTCGGCGTTCTACAAGCAGCTGCCTTACAAGCCGGTCGGCGATCTCAGGGGCATCAGCCTGGTCAGTGAATCGCCCTATATGTTCTGCAACAGCACGGAATCGCCGATCGCCAATCTGGCTCAAATGATCGCCGCGGCGAAGGCCGGGAAATCCCTCAGCTACGGTACGCCGGGCGTGGGGTCCGGACCGCATCTGATCGTCGAGCAGATTTCGCAGCTGGCCGGCGTCAAATTCGTCCATATCCCGTTCCGCGGCGGATCGCAGGCGGTGATCGACGTGCTCGCCGGCCGCGTCGATTTCATGGTCGATCCGCCGATCTCGATGACCGAGCAGATCAAGGCCGGAAAATTCCGCGCTCTCGCGGTGACCACGGCGCAGCGCTTCCCCGGTTTCGAAGATGTCCCGACGGTGGCCGAAGCCGGTTTTCCGGGCTTTGCCGCGCCCGGTTGGTATGGGCTGGTGGGGCCGGTCGGCATGCCCGACGCTGTCGTGCAGCGTCTGCATGATGCCACGGTCGCGGTGCTTGCCCAGGATGGTATCAAGGAACGGTTGTTGGCGCTGGGCAGCCTCGGCAAATCGTCGTCGCCGACCGCCATCACCGAATTGCTCCCCGCCGACGTCAAGCGCTGGGGCGATGTGCTGCAGAAGGGCAATATCGAGCGGATCTGAAGCGGGCTGTACTGGCGGGCAGGATCGGCCCGCCAGGCTTCCAGGCGTTCCATGGCGGTACGTCGCCGCGGCGCTAACCCTGATGCTGATAATTCGGTGGCGCCCTTGACGGGCCGCCCGTGGCCGAGCTTATGCGCATGATTGCCCGCTTGCGGCCCGAATCCGGTAGTATGCAGGCGTGGAATTGTTCCGGTCGCGGTCGAGGCGCATGTCCCAGAAGCCGACATCCAGATGGCGTTTCGACAGCTTGCGCGCCGAGCGCGGCCCGCTGATTGCGCTGGCTGTGGCGATCGGCATGCTGTTCGGCATTGTTGCGCCGGCCTCCGCGCAGTTTTTCAATTTCGGCGGTCCACCGTCGCCGCCGCGCCAGCAGCAGCGCGGGGGCGGGTATGGTGGCGGCTGGTTCGGCAATGACAGCCCGTTCTTTGCTCCATTCCAGCAGCAGGCGCCGCGGCGCGTCCAGCCGCGCGATGACTATTCCCGCGCGCCGTCTCCGGAAAAACGCGACGGCGCGGCGGCGCCGGAGCGCAATGTGCTGGTGCTCGGCGATTCGATGGCCGACTGGCTGGCCTATGGCCTGGAAGACGCCTATTCCGAGCA
Organism: Tardiphaga sp.; assembly: GCA_014377915.1. The sequence continues at coordinate 5,333 of JACMOT010000580.1, read as the reverse complement.
GCCCGATATGGGCGTGATCCGCCGCCACAAGACGGTGTCCGGCCTGCTGCGCTACCAACCGAAAGGCGATCCCGCCGATTGGGCGGCCGCGGCTAAGGGCATTCTCGCCACTGAAAAGCCGGATGCGATCGTCGTGATGCTGGGACTTAACGACCGCGTTGCGATCCGCGAGCCTGACAAGCCCGCCGACAAGAAGGGCGCCAAGAAGGACGACAAGGCGAGTGGCGCCGAGGCGGCCAGGCCGGGGCCCAAGCCCGAGGCGGAAATCGCCGATGATGCCGATATCGCCGACCCGCCGCCGATCGCGGCGCCCGACCGCGGCAGCCGCGCCGGCGGCAATGCGGTGGCCGAGTTCCGCGACGACCGCTGGGTCGAGCTTTATTCCAAAAAGATCGAGGAAATGATCGGCGTGCTCAAGGCCAGGGGCGTGCCGGTGCTGTGGGTCGGGTTACCGGCGGTACGCGGCGCCAAGGCCACCTCGGACATGCTGTTCCTGGACAATCTGTACCGCGACGCCGCCGGCAAGGCGGGCATTACCTATGTTGATGTCTGGGATGGTTTCGTCGACGAAGCCGGTCGCTTCCTGCAGCAGGGCCCGGACTTCGAGGGCCAGAATCGCCGGCTGCGATCCTATGATGGGGTGTATTTTACCAAGGCCGGCGCCCGCAAGCTGGCGCATTATGTCGAGCGCGAGATTACCCGTTTGCTGGCCGGGCGGTCGGCTCCGATCGCGCTGCCCAGCGAGCCCGCAACCCCGGACGCCAGCGTCGTGCCCGGCGCGCCGCCGCCACGGCCGCTGGCTGGCCCGATCATTCCGCTGGTGGCGTCCTCGGTCGGCACCGACCAGTTGCTCGGCGGCGCCGGCACCCGGCCGATCGCTGCCGATCCACTGGCGACCCGCATGCTGCTGCGCGGCGAACCGCTGGTCGCGCCGGCCGGCCGCGCCGATGATTTCGTCTGGCCACGTCGTGAAGTCGGTCGTCAGGTCGCGCCGAGCGAGGCGCCGGTTGCGGCGATAATTCCGGCCGCCGTGACTGGCCCGGACGGTCTCGTTCCGGTCATGGCGGCGCCGGCGCCGCCCAAGCCGAAGAAGCCTCGCCCGGTGGCCGCCAACGAGCCGTCAATCGGCAGTTTCTTTGGCTTCGATAATACGCCGCGACAGAACGCGCCGCAGCCACCGCGCCCGCGCAATAACGGGCCGCGTCCGCCGCTCGAGCTTGGCCCCTCGGCGTCCAGTCCGGGTTTCTTCACGCGGTAGTCGGTTTCGAGTTATCGAAGCGCTCCTGCGAGCAACGAAAAATCCCCCGGTCTTTCGACCCGGGGGATTTTTTTGCGGCAAATGTTGACCAGCCGAATTGCTCAGTAGCCCCAGCGGTTAGGGCGTCGCGCCGGCGGTCGGGTCAGCAACATTGCGAGGGCGAAACCAATTCCACCGGCAACCAGCAGGGCGCCGAGCGGATTGTCTCGCACCTGCTTGACCACGGCCTGGCTGCCATCGCGGTATACATCGCTGTCGATGGCGTCCTTGGCGTAGCTCGTCGCAGCGTCGGTAGCGTCGCGCACCGCGTCCTTGGCCTGGCCATAAAGGTTCTGCACGGTGCCCGACGCTTCGCGAGCGCGGCCCGAGGCCTCCGTACGGGAATCCCCGGTCATGTTGCCCACAACGCCTTCAACCTTGCCGGCGGCATCTTTCGCAGCGCCCGCGATACGGTCCTTGTCCATGTCATCCACTCCGTGAGGAAATTCTCGGACATTTAATTCACAAGGTGGCTCCGGGTTCCGCGTGGTTCGGCGAGGTGGCAGGGCCGCTGTGCTTGCGAGAAGGCAGGCGGTGTGTCACGAACCGGACGAATGCGGTAGCGTCATTGCCGCGCGGCTGCGAAGTGAGGAGTGATGTCCGACGTACCGGCGCTGGTCGCCGATTTGATCCGACTGGAAGGTCTCGGACTGTACAACATTCTCGATACCGCCGCGGAGGTCGGCTTCGACGATGTGGTAATGCTCGCGCGCCGGCTGTGCAACACGCCCATCGCTTTGGTGAGCCTGGTGGACGAGCGGCGACAGTGGTTCAAGGCGGAGGCCGGTCTTGGTATCTGCGAGACGCCAATCGAGCAGTCGGTGTGCGCCCACGCGATCGCGCAGGGGTCTACACTCAATATTCCTGACCTGACGCAAGACCCGCGGACGCGCGACAATTCCCTCGTGACCGGCCCGCCCTTTATCCGATTTTATGCCGGGGCCCTGCTACGAACTCCCGAAGGACTGGTGCTGGGAACCGTGTGTGTCATCGACACGGTTGCGAGACCGGGCGGGCTCAGCGCTGACCAGATCGGTTCGCTGGAGGCGCTGGCGCGTCAGGTGATGATTCAGCTGGAATTGCGCCGCGCCAAGATCGAGGGCGATCAGCTGGCGGCGGCGCAACGCGCCAATGAAATGCGGCTGCGCATGGCGCAGGAAGCCGGAAAGATCGGCAGCTTCGAAATCGACATCCCGACCGACCAGATGACCGTGAGCGAACAGTTCTGCCGGGTCTATGGTCTGGAGTATCAGCCGCTGACACGCCCCGAGGCGGTCGAGGCGCTGGTGTTTCCGGAGGACCGGGTCGAAATATCGACCCGGGAACGGCGCCAGCATGCGGACATGCCGCTGGTCGTTGAATACCGCATCCGCAAGGCAGACACCGGCGAGGTCGTCTGGATATCGCGCCGGGCGCAGTTCGAACTGGATGCCGAGGGAGAGCCGGTGCGCATGCTGGGCACCGTGCATGACGTCACCGACCGCAAGCTCGCCGAAGCGCAGCTGCGGCTGGCCAATCTCGAACTTGGCCACCGGATGAAAAATTCGATGACGCTGGTGCAGGCGATCGCGTCGCAGACCCTGCGCAACGTCGCCGACCGCGATGCTGTCAATGCCTTTACCCTGCGCATCGCCGCGCTCAGCCGGGCACAGGACATGCTGGTGAACCAGAGCTGGGTATCGGTTCATATGCGTGACATCGTGGCGAGCGCGGTGGCCGCGCATGGCGAGCGCGCGCAGTTCATCCTGACGGGGCCGGAGGTCGACCTCGACCCCAAAGCGGCGCTGTCGCTGTCGCTGCTGCTGCATGAACTGGCGACCAACGCGGTGAAATACGGCGCGCTCAGCGTGCCGCGGGGGGAAGGTCGCGGTGACCTGGTCGAGCAGCGGAACCGAACTCACTTTGGGCTGGGTCGAAAGTGGCGGGCCCTTGGTTCAGCAACCTCATCGAAAGGGGCTGGGGACGCGACTGATTGACATGGGTCTGCTTGGAACCGGTGGGGCCGTGAAGCGTTACGATCCCTCAGGCTTCCGCGTTGAATTTTGCGCCCCGATTGCCCTGATTGAATATGGCGGTGATGGTGGTACGCTCGGCTGACAAACAGATCGTATTGGTCGTCGAAGACGACCCGATGCAGTTACTGATGGCAATCGACCTTGTTGGGGACGCCGGCTTCGAGGCGGTGTGCGCCAGCAATGCCGACGAGGCGGTCGCCATCCTGGGGGCGCGCACCGACATTCGTCTGGTTTTCACCGATGTCGACATGCCTGGCTCGATGGACGGCATGAAGCTGGCTGCCGCGATCCGGGGGCGCTGGCCGCCGATCGAGATCATCATCGTCTCGGGCCATCGCACGGCGAATCTCGACCAGCTTCCGGAGCGCAGCCGGTTTTTCCAGAAACCGTACGATGCCCAGGCAATCATCGCGGCTATGCACGAACTGGCGGCGTAATGCTCCGGCGTTGAACCGGCTCAGCTCAGTTGCCTTCCAGTTGCGCCTTGTAATCGTCGAGCACACCCTGCACGCGGTAGCAGCTCGAGGAATCCGCGGAGAACGGCGCCCAGCGCTTCAGTTCGACAACATAGACCATCGATTCTTTCAGGCCACGCGCGTAGCCGTTTTGCATGTGGATGAGGTCGGTCGGGGAGAGATAGTTATTGAGCGCCTTGATCAGCGTCTCGGTCTGGCCCGGCGTGATCAGGTTCAACGTCTCGCATTGCGCCGCCGCGGCGAAGAATGATCCCGCGCTGGAGGCGACGCTTCTAGGCATTGCCAAAGCCGGAATGACAGATGGGCCGAGCAGCACGATTCCCGCCGCAAGCCACCGCATGACACGGATCGAGCGCGGAATACAATCAGTTGGCGCGCGGGTGAAGTCGTCAATGCGGATGGTCACGGCACGGTGGTGCCGGCGCAATCGTACTTTTCTGTGGTGACCCGATGGCATCGGGAAATTATCCACGTGGCTGTTGCACCGAAATTGCTATCACCGCGTTTTTCACGGCGGTGGAAACCGGCCCCCGCTTTCGCGAGGGCCGAAAGCTATTTCGCAGTTCCTAGCGCGGTAGCGTGGTGGCGCCCATCAGGAACTGGTCGATGGCACGGGCGCATAGCCGGCCCTCGCGGATCGCCCACACCACCAGCGACTGGCCACGGCGCATGTCGCCCGCCGAAAACACTTTCGGCAGCGAGGTGGCGAAATCGGTGAGCGCGGCGCGGACGTTGCCACGCTGGTCGAGATCGACGCCCAACGTCTTCAACATGCCGTCATGGAGAGGATGCACGAAACCCATCGCCAACAATACGAGGTCGGCCTTGAGTTCGAACTCGCTGCCGGGGATTGGCTTGAACTTGTCATCGACCTGCACGCAGTTGAGCTTCTCGACGCGGCCATCGGCGCCGGTAAAGGTCTGGGTCAGCACGGCGAATTCGCGCTTCGCGCCTTCCGCCTGGCTCGACGAGGTCCGCATCTTCAGCGGCCAGTTTGGCCAGGTCATGGCCTTGTCCTCATGTTCCGGCGGTGCCGGCATGATTTCCAGCTGCGTTACCGAGGTCGCGCCCTGGCGGAACGAAGTCCCGATGCAATCGGATCCGGTGTCGCCACCGCCGATCACGACGACATGCTTGCCGGTGGCGAGGATCTCGTTGACCTCGCCGAGCGGCTCGTGGCCGACGCGGCGGTTCTGCTGCGGCAGGAAGTCCATCGCGAAATGGATGCCCTTGAGGTCGCGGCCCGGGATCGGCAGGTCGCGACCGGCTTCGGCGCCGCCGGTCAGTGCGACCGCCTCATAGGTCTTCAGCAGTTCGGCGGGATCGACCGCGCCGGGCGCGCTGCCGCCGACCGGTGAATTGTAGTGAAAAGTGACGCCTTCGGCTTCCATCTGCGCGACGCGGCGGTCGATGACATGCTTTTCCATCTTGAAGTCGGGAATGCCGTAGCGCATCAACCCGCCAGCCTTGCCGGCCTTCTCGAACAGATGCACGTCATGGCCGGCGCGGGCGAGTTGCTGGGCACAGGCCATGCCGGCCGGACCG
>JACMOT010000579.1 GCA_014377915.1 Tardiphaga sp. | reverse complement strand
CCTTTCGCTGTCCCGTCCAGCCATTCAAGGCAGAGCCCCGTAGTGGGCCCGGACGGTGACCGCCAGCCTCCCGGGGCGTGCTTGCGAGGCACGCGCGCGGGACACCGCATCCTGCTCCGCTACCAAGACGCCTCATGACAGTGCCCCTTGCAAACAAGACGAACGAGCTAATAGTCCTAATTAGGATTTATGTCAATAGAAACATGCAGGATGGGTTGAGCTTTTGCGAAACCCATCACGGCCGCGCATGAAAGCGATGGGTTTCGCGAAGGACTCAACCCATCCTACGGCCACTGCCGTTTCGCTTTCCACGCACCTCGTCCGCGGCACCGCGTGAGAATCTGCTACACAGGCGCCATCTTTACTCCCGGTGAGCCTCCATGCTGCGGATTGCGCGCAATCTATCGATCGACGCGAACGACATCGAGGTGACGTTCGTGCGCGCCTCCGGGCCGGGCGGGCAGAACGTCAACAAGGTCTCGACCGCCGCACAGCTCCGCTTCGACAGCACCCGGCTGAACATTCCCGAGGACATGGTGATCCGGCTGCGGACACTGGCCGGCCAGCGCATGACAAAAGACGGCGTGATCGTGATCCACGCCCAGCGCTTCCGTAGCCAGGAACGCAACAAGGCCGACGCCATCGAGCGCCTGACCGAATTACTGCGGGAGGCCGCATTCCGCCCGATCACGCGCCGCGCCACCAAGCCGACCTTTGGCTCGAAAACCCGCCGGCTGGAAGGCAAGAAGCGCCGCGGCGACGTGAAATCGAAACGCGGCTCCGGCGGCTTCGACGACTGAGGCGCGGTTGTCCCGGATCTGCGAAGCCATCCTTCGTATGGCATCACGTCGGGGCGCGTCGGCACCAAGCAAAAACGGCCCTTCCTTTCGAAAGAGCCGTCCCCGCACCCGCACTGACCGCGAGTGATCATCAGATTAGATCATGCTAATGGCGTTTGGGCGCCGCGGCACTGCCGGAGGCGTCGAGACCATTTGGCGCCGCACCCGGCGCCGCATTGCCCGTCGCGCCGGCGGTTCCGCGCACCGTGCCGCCGGTGGCGGAGCCAACCGGGCCCTTGGTGGCCGGGGCCTTCATTTCGGTGCCGGCGCCTGCCGCGGCGCCGCCGTGAATGGCACCGCCCTGCTGCATCGAGCCGCGCGTCTGTGTATCCGAGGCAGCGCCTTGCGCCAGAACCGGGCCGGCCATCAGGGCCGAAATCGTGAGGGCGATCGCCGAAGTTTTTACAGTCTTCATTCGCTTCTCCTGGGATGGTCGCGCGATGACAGTGCCGCCTATGGTGCGCCGCCCGCGTCTTGCGGAACCGTCCATCACACGAGAATTGCTACGAGCAACGCAGACCTATCAAGACCCCCGCATGTGTTCGCAGTGGAGACAGACCGCGTTCATTTCACGAATTTTTGCAGGGACATGACACATATGCGGCGGCGCAGGCGTGTGAAACAATGGGGAGATATCGTCCCCGGCCCTCCCGCACCCTCGCAAAAGCTCGTAAATTAAAGCTCCTTCGTCTGAGTCCCGACATGCCCGTTCGTCAGCTGCCCGAAACCATCGTCAACCGCATCGCCGCCGGCGAAGTGGTGGAGCGCCCGGCCAGCGTGGTGAAGGAACTGGTGGAGAACGCCATCGATGCCGGCGCGCACCGCATCGACGTGTTCAGCGACGGCGGCGGAAGGCGACGGATCGGCATCACCGACGACGGCGCCGGCATGACCCATGCCGACCTTCAGCTTGCCACCGACCGCCACGCCACCTCCAAGCTCGACGACGAGGACCTGCTGGCGATCCGCACTTTGGGCTTTCGCGGCGAGGCGTTGCCGTCGATCGGCTCGGTGGCGCGACTGGGTATCACTACCCGGCATGCCAGCGAGCCGCATGCCTGGTCGCTCGCGGTGGAAGGCGGAGACAAGTCGCCGATCATGCCGGCGGCACTCTCGCAGGGCACCCGCGTCGAGGTCAGCGACCTGTTCTATGCGACGCCGGCACGGCTGAAATTTCTCAAGACCGACCGCACCGAGGCCGAGGCGATCCGCGAAGTGGTACGTCGCCTCGCCATGGCGCGGCCGGATATCGCTTTCAGCATGGCCGGCGAGGAGCGCGCGCCCGTGACCTGGGCCGCGGCGCTGCCCGGCCCCGCCGGACAATTGACCCGGCTCGGCGATATTCTCGGCGCCGAGTTCCGGCTCAGCGCCATCGAGGTCCGCTCGGAGCGCGAGGGCGTTGTCGTCGAAGGCTTTGCCGCGGCGCCGTCGCTGACCCGGGCCAATGCGCTCGGGCAATATCTGTTCGTCAATGGCCGGCCGGTGCGCGACAAGCTGATCATCGGCGCGGTGCGCGCCGCCTATTCCGACTATCTGCCGCGCGACCGCCACCCGGTGGTGGCGCTGTTCGTGACGCTCGATCCGCAGGAGGTCGACGCCAATGTGCACCCGGCCAAGACCGAGGTCCGGTTCCGCAATGCCGGCCTCGTGCGCGGCCTGATCGTGCATGCGCTGAAGGAGGGCCTGGCGCGCGAAGGCCGCCGCACCGCGGCCAATAGCGACGGCGCGGTGCTGGAGTCCTTCCGGCCAAATTTTTCGCCGAACTTCCCGACGCGTCCCAACGCCAATTGGGAATGGCGGCAGTCGCCCTCCTACCCCGTCGGCGCGATGCCGTCCTTCCAAGGCTCCGCCGCCCTGGCCGAGCCCGACCAGGCTGGTTTCGATGTCGGCACGCCCGCCGCCGATGTGCGTTTCGAGCAAACCCCGAACAACGACCTGATCGACCGCCCGCTCGGTGCCGCGCGGGCGCAATTACACGAGAACTACATCGTGTCGCAGACCCGCGACGGCATGATCGTGGTCGACCAGCACGCCGCGCATGAGCGCATCGTCTATGAACGGCTGAAGGCCTCGATCGCCGCCAATGGCGTGCAGCGGCAGATCCTGCTGATCCCGGAAATCGTCGAGATGGACGAGGCCACCGTCGAACAATTGCTCGACCGCGCCGAGGAACTGGCGGGCTTTGGCCTCGCCATCGATTCCTTCGGCCCCGGTGCCGTCGCCGTGCGCGAAACACCCTCTTTGCTTGGTAAGGCCAATGCCGGCGCGCTGCTGCGCGATTTGGCCGAACACATGGCGGAATGGGACGAGGCGCTGCCGCTGGAGCGCCGGCTGATGCATGTCGCCGCCACCATGGCCTGCCATGGTTCGGTGCGCTCCGGCCGCCGGCTGAAGCCGGAAGAGATGAATGCGCTGTTACGCGAGATGGAAGACACGCCGAACTCCGGCCAGTGCAACCACGGCCGGCCGACCTATGTGGAACTGAAGCTCAGCGACATCGAGAAGCTGTTCGGGAGACGGTAGGCGGGTTCGGCGGTGTTATCCCTCCCCCGCGTCTTCCGCGTGGGGAGGGTGGCCGGCCGAAAGGCCGGTCGGGTGGGGGTGCCTCAACGCACTCCATACGACGTGCATAACCCCGTCCAAATTCTGATCGACATCGGAATTCCAGAATCGTAGCAAGCGAAACCCTTCGCCGCGCAAAAATGCATCCCGCGCCGCATCTTGCTTTGCACCCGGCTCCATGGCGTGCTGCCCGCCATCGACCTCGATTACGAGGTGATCGTGAAACGAAGCGAAATCAACGATGAGATGGCGGATGGGCGCCTGCCGCCTGAAGTGAAAGCCCAAGGGCTTGAGCTCACGTAGCTTCACCCACAGCTTCACTTCCTGCGGCGTCATGTTCTTTCGGAGTACCCGCGCGTTCTGGTTTGCCACGCCATCCCCCACCCGACCGGCCTATGGGCCGGCCACCCTCCCCACGCGAAAGACGCGGGGGAGGGAAACCCCTCACTATACCTGATACTTCGCGTCGCGCTCCAGCAGCTCGACCGAAATCCCCAGCGGTCCAGCGATGAAGCAGATGCGGGTGCCGGGACGGATGGTGGTCGGCTCCTTGGTGAATTCCACGCCCTTGGCTTTCAGCGACGCGGCGACCGCGTCGATATCCTTGACCGCCAGTCCGATATGTTCGAGGCCCTGATACGGCGTCAGCGGCGGCGGATTGACGTCGCTGGTCGCCTCGGCGAGAAAAATGCTGCCGCCACCGAGCTGGATGATCACCATCGCCGGCTTGCGCACGATCTCGGCGCCCAGCGTGTCGGCGAACCAGGTTGCCATCGCTTCGACGTCCGGCGTGCGGATGTGGACGTGGTCCCAAGTGTAGTTCGGATAGGTCATCGTTTTCTCCCCAGAATTTTTGTAGGATGAGTTGAGCGCTTGCGAAACCCATCGGCAGAGGGTGATGGGTTTCGCGAAGACGCTCAACCCATCCTACAGATCAGCGGAATCTCAAAAAGGTGAATTCGGTGTCGTCATAGGCGCGGCGTTCGAGCTCTTCAAAATGCTCGGGCGCTGCGAATTCCGCGTTCTTGGCTTCTTCCACCACCAGCAGAGCCCGCGGCGTCAGCCAGCCGCCATCGCGCAGCGAGGCCAGCGCCTGTTCCGCGAGCTTCATGCGGTAGGGCGGATCGAGAAACACCAGGCTGAACGGCTCGACCGGATGCGCCGGACCGAGATTGGCGGCATCGCGGCGATACACCTTGGTGACGCCGCCAAGCCCGAGCGCCTCGACATTGTTGCGCAGCAGCGCGCGCGCCTCTGCGCCATTGTCGACGAACAGCGTGAAGCCGGCGCCGCGCGACACCGCCTCGATGCCGAGCGCGCCGGTGCCGGCGAACAGGTCGAGCACGCGGGCGTCCTCGACCGGGTTGTCATAGGCATGGATCAGAATATTGAACAGCGCCTCACGCAGCCGGTCCGCCGTGGGACGGATCGCCTGCGTCTGAGGAGATGCGATGTTGCGGCCCTTCAGCCGTCCACCGACGACGCGCATCAGGAAGCTCGCTTGAGATAGTGAAGCACAAGCGATAGTGGCTCCCCTCTCCCCTCGCGGGAGAGGGTGGCGCGTAGCGCCGGGAGAGGGGTGCCACAAACGCCGTCGCCCGTGGCACCCCTCTCCCTGACCCTCCCCCGCAAGGGGGGAGGGGACATGACTGCCAGTGCGCTACACAAACCCGCCATCAACATCGCAGCAAACTCAGTCCTTGCGGGGCGTGATGTCGCGCTTGCCGTGATAGCCGCGCTTCGGGCGCTTCGGCGGGCCGTAGCCCGACGCTTCTTCTTCATTACGTGCGCGGGATTCCTCGGAGCCGGTGCGCTGCACCAGCACGCGGCGGCCCTTGCGGTCCTCCACGGTCGAGCGCTTGAACTCCGGCTTCTTGACGATGATCGGATCATCCGACGGATCGCCCTTGCTGGGAATCTGGCGGGCGAAATCCGCACCCGAGGATTCCGCGATCTTCTCGCCGAGCTGTTCACGCAGCACCCGGGTTTTGACTTCTTCCACCTGGCCTTCTTCCAGCTCGCCGAGCTGGAACGGGCCGTAGGAAATCCGGATCAGGCGGTTCACTTCGAGGCCGAGATGCGCCAGCACGTTGCGGACTTCGCGGTTCTTGCCTTCGCGGATCGCGAACACCAGCCAGACATTGGCGCCCTGGTCGCGTTCCAGCGTGGCATCGATCGAGCCGTACTTCACGCCGTCGACCTCGACGCCGTGCTTGAGCTGGTCGAGCTGCGACTGCGTGACTTCGCCATGGGCGCGGACGCGGTAGCGGCGCAGCCAGCCGGTGTCAGGCAATTCCAGCGTGCGTGCGAGGCCACCATCATTGGTCAGCAGCAGCAGGCCTTCGGTGTTGAAATCCAGCCGCCCGATCGAGATCAGCCGCGGCAGATGCTCGGGCAGATGGTCGAATACGGTCGGCCGCCCCTCGGGATCGGCATGCGTGGTCATCAGCCCGCGCGGCTTGTGATACATGAACAGCCGGGTGCGCTCGGGAGCGGGCAACGGCTTGCCGTCGACGGTGATGACGTCGCGGGTAGTCACATCCAGCGCCGGCGAATTGATGACGCGGCCATTCACGGCGACGCGGCCCTGCGTCACCCATTCCTCGGCATCGCGGCGCGAACACAGGCCGGCGCGCGACACCACCTTGGCGACGCGCTCGCCATCCTTCTTCGGCGCCGGCGGGCGCGGCGGACGGCGCTCCTCGGGCTTGCGCTCGCGGTACTCGCCGCGGCCGCCGAAAGCGGGACGCTTGGCAAAGATCCGGGAATCATCCTCGTTCTCGCGGCGCGGGCGCTCGTCGCCGCCATTGTTGCGCGGATGCTCGTGGAAATCACTGCTCGGACGCTCGCGCGGCCGGTCGAATTTGGTTCGCTCCTCGCGCGCGCGCTCGAAGCGCGGGCGTTCGTCGGTCACGCGCGCAAATTGCGTGCGCTCGAAATTGGGCCGCTCGTACTGGCGCGCACCCTCGCGCGCCGGGCGCGCATTGCGATCGGCGCCCTCTTCGCGCTTCTGCCACGGCTTTGATTCGCCGCGATCGGAACCACGATCGCCACGATCGGCAAAGCTCTTGCGCGGGCCGCCGCGATCCGGCGCGCCGCGGGAAAACTTCTTGTCGCCACCGAACTTGCCGCCGCCGCTGTAGGGCCGATCCCCCTGCGGACGATCGGAGCGCGGACGCTCACCATCGCGCGACGGGCGCGCGCTGTAGGGACGATCACCGGAGGGCCGCGGCCGGTCACCATCGCCGCGCGGCGTATAGGGGCGCTTGTCGCCGCCGTCACGGGACTGGTAGGGGCGCTTCTCGCCGCCGCCATCGCGTGGCGTGTAGGGCTTCTTGTCGCCAAATTTCTTGTCGGCAAAACGCGACGCGGGCCGTGCATCAGCGCGGTCGCCACGCGGCGCGCGGTCGTCGCGGTTGAAATTCGGGCGATCGCCGCGCGGGCTGTAGGGACGCTTCTCGCCACCACCTTCACGCGGCGTATAGGGGCGCTTTTCACCGCCGCCTTCGCGCGGCGTATAAGGACGCTTTTCACCACCGCCATCGCGGGCCTGGTAGGGCCGCTTGTCACCACCGGCGCGCGGGGAATAAGGGCGCTTCTCGCCACCGCCGTCGCGTGGTGTGTAGGGCCGCTTGTCGCCGCCAAATTCCTTGCGCGGGCCACGATCCGGGCGGTCACCGCTGAAGCTGCGTGCCGGACGCGGCGCATCGCCGTAGTCACGGCGCGGGGCGCGGTCATCGTCGCGGCGCGGCGGTGCGCCGTCGCGCTTGCCGGCATAGGGCTTGCCCGGACCGGAATACGGCTTGGTGCCGTAGCTCTTCTTCTCGCCGGCGCCGGCATCATGCGGCTTCGGCGTGTAGGTACCGTCGCGCTTGGCGAATTTCTTTTCAGGTCCGCGCGATGCGCCGGAGCGGCCCTTGCCGGCTCCCTTGCCGCCGGGGGGTCGGCCACGCGAGGGGCCGTTGTTTTTGTCGTTGTCGCGGGGCATGTATGGTCTCACTGCGGATGCTTGGAATGGCGGTTGAGCGGCGGGACGGGTTCGCGGGGCGATAACGCGCGCAGAACGGGTCCACTCTTGCTGAATCCATTGTCCCTAGCAGAGTTCGCCGCAAAGCGCGATCAGCAAAGTTGCAAACCGGTCGGGCGTCCGAAGGCGCGTTTATCTGGAAAACGGGCCATGGCCGCACCTTCTTTTATGGATCTGGCGCTCGCAGCGGCCGAAAACGCCGCCAAAGCGGGCGAAGTCCCGATCGGCGCGGTGATCGTGCTGAACGGCGCCGTGATCGCGGCGGCGGGAAACCGCACCATCACCGACCATGATCCAACCGCGCATGCGGAAATCCTGGCGATCCGGCAGGCGGCGGAAAAGATTGGCCGCGAACGGCTGATCGACTGCGACCTCTACGTCACGCTGGAGCCCTGCACCATGTGCGCGGGCGCGATCTCGTTCGCGCGGATCCGGCGGCTGTACTATGGTGCCGCCGACCCCAAAGGCGGCGCGGTCGATTCAGGGGTTCGGTTCTTCGCTTCCAACACCTGCCACCACGCCCCCGAGGTCTATTCCGCGATGGGCGAAGGCGCCTCGGCGAGGCTGTTACGAGATTTTTTTCAGGCCCGCCGTTGATCGAGGGCGGGATTCGGAACTGACCGGTACCCGCGTCACCTCATGGCCGTTCTCATTGATGACGGAGACGTGGCAGGCGTGGTCACGAACCGCGCCCTGGTTACCGATTTCGTCGGCCAACACGTGCGCGCGCGCGATCGCGTCATCGTCGCTGCGCAGTTCGACGCCGGCATGATCGCGCTGTGTGGCCCCATCTTTCAAGTCGAAATAATAATGAGCCATGAACGCACCTCGGTCCAATCAATGAACGGTAGCGGACAAGGTTCCGTCAAGGATTATGATAGATCGCCTGTTATTTCTTGCCGCGCTCGCGCGCGACCGCCTGCCAGCCGATGTCACGGCGGCAAAAGCCCTCGGGCCAGTTGATCAGCCCGATCGCCCCATAGGCGCGACGCTGCGCCTCGCCGACGCTCTTGCCCGACGCGGTGACGTTGAGCACGCGACCGCCATTGGCGAGAATCCAGTCACCGGACGCCACCGTGCCGGCATGGAAAATCTCGACGCCATCGATCCTGGCGGCGCGATCGAGGCCGGCGATGCGGGTGCCCTTGTCGTAATTGCCCGGATAGCCCTTGGCGGCCATCACTACTGTCAGCGCCGGTTCCGGAAACCAGCGCAGGTCGAAGTTCTTGAGCTGCCCATCGGCGGAGGCGATCAGCGCCGGCAGCAGGTCCGACATCAGCCGGATCATCAGCACCTGGGTTTCTGGATCGCCGAACCGGCAATTATATTCGATCAGCTTCGGGCCATCCTCGGTGATCATCAGCCCGGCGAACAGCACGCCCTTGAAGGGCGCGCCCATCGCGCTCATCGCCCGCAAAGTGGGATAGATGATCTCGTCCATGGCTCGGGCGCACATCGCGTCGGTCATCACGGGCGCGGGCGAATAGGCGCCCATCCCGCCGGTATTGGGGCCGTTGTCGCCGTCATAGGCGCGCTTGTGGTCCTGCGCGGTGGCCAGCGCCAGCGCGTGCTCGCCGTCGCACAGCACGAAGAACGAGGCCTCCTCGCCGACCAGGAATTCCTCGACAACGGCCTCCGCGCCGGCTTCACCGAAGCCGCCGGACAGCATCATGTCGATGGCGTCGAGCGCGTCCGTCAGCGTCTCGGCGACGACAACGCCCTTGCCGGCGGCGAGGCCATCGGCCTTGATCACGATCGGCGCACCCTGGTCGCGCATATAGGCCTTGGCCTTGTCCGCATCGGTAAAGCGCTGATAGGCGGCGGTGGGGATGTTGTTGGCCTGGCAGAGGTCCTTGGTAAAGCCCTTGGAGCCTTCCAGCCGGGCGGCGGCCTTGCTCGGCCCGAAAGCCTTGATGCCAGCAACCGCGAGGTCATCGACGATGCCGGCCGCGAGCGGCGTTTCCGGCCCGACCACGACGAACTCCACCGCGTTTTCACGGCAGAACGCGATGACTGCCGCGTGGTCCGCGACGTCGTGCGCTACGCATTCGGCTTCCTGGGCGATGCCGGCATTGCCCGGCGCGCACCACAATTTGGTCAGCAGCGGTGAGGCGGCGATCTTCCACGCCAGCGCGTGTTCACGCCCGCCGGAACCGAGAAGGAGAATGTTCATGAATGCAGCCAGTGCGGATATGCGGATAGAGGCAGGGTTTAGCCCCGGCTGACCGGCGCCGCAACAACGGGCCGGGACCCGCACACAGGCAGATCGGCTCAGACCGCCGCGGCGACGGCGGTTTCCGCCCGGTAGCTGCGCAGCAGCGCGATGGTCCAGCCGAGGAAGTAGCCAGCACACGCCCCGGAAATCGCCTGTCCGGCGATCGCCACGTCAATGCCGATGTTCAGCTTCATCGCGGTTACCACCGCGACGGCGTATTGCAGCAGGAACACGACGATGTTGCGGACCAGCGGCAGCACGCTGCCGGGGCGCCGGATGTAACCGCTGTCGCGATCGATGGTGACGTGGCGAGGACCGACATAGAGCGCCAGCGCCGCCAGCAGGGCTGCGCTGATGAGCCAGACCGCTAGCAGTTCGATCGATTTGCCTGCCAGTAGCAGCCGGGACACCCCCATCAGGAAGAACACTGCCGGCACGATCAGCAGGCGGCGCAACGGCTGTGAACGCGGCCGCAGCGACAGGCAGCCGAGCCAGATCAGCAAGGCCAGCAGCGCGAACACCCAGGGCGGCGTGTTGATGAGAATTCCTGCCAGAGTCAGCATGTCGGTCTCCTGTCGTGGTGCACGGGTATCATTCAGTCGGTTGTGCCGCGATGATCTCGCGCAGCGTCGCCACATGGCGGGCAAAGGCCCCGCGCCCGGCGCCGGTGACGGTCACCATGGTCTGCGGCTTCTTGCCGACAAAGGCTTTCGCCACCGCGACATAGCCGGCCTTCGCCAGCGTCTCGATATGGGCACCAAGATTGCCGTCGGTCGCGCCGGTGAGTTTCTTCAGCCGGGTGAAATCGAGGCCGTGCAGATCCGGCAGCGCGGTGAGCGCCGCCATGATGCGCAGCCGCAGCGGCTGGTGGATGATATCGTCGAGTTCAGCCATCTCAGTTCCGCCGCATCCAGAAGCCGCCGAGCAGGAGCCCGCCGCCGTTGACGACCGCCATCCACGGTTCGAACCAATCGCCGGCAAAAAAGTAACCGAGCAGCGTCAGCGCGGTGATGCCGACGCCAATCGCGACGAAGGCGTAACCGACCCACAGGCCGACAATGCTGTAGACCAGCATGATATAGATCGGCCAGAACGCACCGAGCTGGCGCGGCGTGAAATGCGCGATGCCGACGCTCCACAGCAGGCCGAAGCCGAACAACAGCGCCAGGGCTGCGAACACCCGGTTGTCGAACACGCGTGTCCCGTTGCGGACGCGTCCGCGTGCGCTGATGGCGAACGAACAGGCGAGGCCCGACAGATCGATCGCGATCCAGCCGTAGCCGGCGTAACGGGGCCAGCCCCACGACACCATATAGCCGATCGCTGTCAGCGGTCCCCACAGCATCAATATCTGGGCAGCGATCCGGTAGATTTGCGACTGCCGCACGCGCTGCGCCATATCGTCAATGTCCGACAGCGCGGCGGCGGCTTCCCTGGCATCGATGCTCATCGTGAACTCACTTCGGATTTGACCACATCGTCGGCGATCACCGACACCGCGCGGGGATCTGCGACGATAGCCATATGGTTGATGCCGTCCAGCAGCCGGACCTTGACGGACGGCGACACGCCGCGCAGCGCCGATTCATATTTACTGGCATCCATCAGCTCGTCAGCGCTGCCCGAAAACACCGTGATCGGCTTGCGGGCCGCGGCTAGATCAGTGCGGAAGTCGGCATGGCTACCGAAATTGCTACGCAGTGTTTCGCTATAACTCGACACCAGCCGGCTGGTGGAATTCGGCGGCACCGCGAAGGCCACCACCGGCAGGTGGTCACAGCAGGTGATGCCAAGCTTGATGAGGGCCAGCAATCCGACGATGCGTGGGATATCCGCACGCGCCCAGCCACCGGAGTCAGGACGGGTCGTCGGCGCGTCGTAGCCGAGATAGGGCGCCAGCAGGATGGTGCGATCGAACAGGTTCTGGATCGGGGAGCCGGCAATCCGCAACGCAAATCCGCCCCCGGAGGAGTGGCCGATCAGCGTCAGCGGCGCCGTCGGGTTGTCCTGCCGGATGACAGCGACAAGACGAGCGAGGTCGTCCTCGAGCTGGCCGACATAGCCGATGTCGCCCCGCGCGCCCGAGGAGCCGTGGCCGCGAATGTCGACGGCATAGGTCTGCACGCCGTGCTGTAGCAGGGCAGCAGACAGCGCGTGGATCGTCGTGCCGCTGGAGCCGGAAGAGCCGTGCACGACGATGGCGACGCGGTCGGTAGCAGGCTGCGCCGGACGGTAATGACGATAGAAGAGCGCGGTCCCGTCATTGCCCTCGTAGCGTTCCAGCGCCGGCAGGTTGGAATAATCCACAAATTTGCGGGCTTCCGAGATCGACGCCAGTTCCGGCAGTGGCCGCAGCGGTGTGGCAATCAGGCCCGCCAGCAGCAGCGTTGCCAGTCCCGCGGCGGCGAGGCCCCAGAGGATGATTCGAAAACCGAATGAAATGATCGTCCTGAACATAACCAGCCCCTTTCATGAATTCATAATTACAGACTACTCTGTATTACAGAGTAATCTGACCTGCAAGTCCCGATTGGCGTTTCCTGTCAAAAATCCCTATTTTGCGGTGACCTCCGAGAGCCGAGATTCGATGCCCAAGACGCCCGCCTCACTGTCCAATTCCGCCGAATTCACCGTCACCGAGCTGTCCTCGGCGCTGAAGCGGACGGTGGAGGACGCCTATGGCCATGTCCGGGTGCGCGGCGAGATTTCCGGTTTTCGCGGGGCCCACTCCTCCGGCCACTGCTATTTCGCGCTGAAGGACGAGGGCGCCAAGATCGAGGCGGTGATCTGGAAGGGCACGCACGGCCGGATGCGGTTCAAGCCGCAGGAGGGCCTCGAGGTCATCGCCACCGGCAAGCTGACCACTTATCCAGGCTCGTCAAAGTACCAGATCGTGATCGAATCGATCCAGCCGGCTGGCGTCGGCGCGCTGATGGCGCTGATGGAAGAGCGCAAGCGCAAGCTCGGTGCCGAGGGCCTGTTCGACGAATCGCGCAAACAGCTTTTGCCGTGGCTGCCGGAAGTGATCGGCGTCGTCACCTCGCCGACCGGCGCGGTCATTCGCGACATCCTGCACCGCCTCGCCGACCGCTTTCCGCGCCGGGTGCTGGTGTGGCCGGTGAAGGTGCAGGGCGACGGCTCCGCCGAGCAGATCGCCGCCGCCATCCATGGCTTCAACGCGCTGCCGGAAGGCGGCAAGATCCCGCGCCCGGACCTGTTGATCGTCGCGCGCGGCGGCGGTTCGCTGGAAGATTTATGGTCGTTCAACGAGGAGATCGTGGTCCGTGCCGCCGCCGAGAGCATGATCCCGCTGATCTCCGCGGTCGGCCACGAGACCGACATCACGCTGATCGATTTCGCCGCCGACAGACGCGCGCCGACGCCCACCGCCGCCGCCGAAATGGCGGTGCCGGTGCGCGCCGAACTATTCGTGGAAATCTCGGCGTACGAACGCCGCATGATGCTGTGCTGGCAGCGCGCGCAGGAATCCCGCCGCAACGAGCTGCGCGCCGCGACGCGCGCTTTGCCCGCGGCCAGCGAGTTGCTGGCGATCCCGCGACAACGGCTCGACGGCGCCAGCGCCGCGCTGCCGCGCGCGCTGAAAGCCAACACCCACTCGCACCACCGCCGCTTCGCGCAGGCCAGTTCAGGCCTGACGCTGCGGGTGCTGCGGGCGCAGATCTCGCAGGCGACGCAGCGGCTGACGGTGTCGGGCGAGCGGCTGATGCTGTCGTCGCGCGCGGCTCTGCGGCAGCGCCGCGACCGCTTCGCCGGGCTCGAAGTGCGGCTGAAAGCCTCGAAGCTGGCCAATGCGCAGGCACAGCGTAACGCCATTGCCCGGGATCGCGAGCGCACCCAGCGTTTGTCAGAGCGCGCGCATCGCGCGCTGTCGACCCTGGTGCAGCGCCAGCAGGCCCGCGTGCTGGCGTCCGGGCAATTGCTCGCCGCGCTATCCTATCGCGGCGTTCTGGCGCGCGGTTTCGCGTTGGTGCGCGACCAACATGGCGCGGCATTGCATGCTGCCGCTTCTATCGGCCCCGGCGCCGCCCTGAGCATCGAATTCGCCGACGGCTTTGTTGGCGTGACGGCGGATATGGAGCGCTCGCCGGCGACGGCGCGCCCGGCCAGGGCCTCGGCGACGACCGCGACCGCCACCGCTGCGAAGCGCGTCAAGCCGATCGATCAGGGTACGCTGTTCTAGCGGCCAGCCTTTAACCCGCGACGGTGCCGACCTATTTGTGTTAGGAACGCCCCAACAAATGCTGTCCGGCGACTGCGCCGGAGCGACAAGGAACAGACCGTGCTGAACAAATTCGGCCCCTCCGGCAGCGGCGAGGCGCAACTGCAATATCTCGGTGGCGATTTTCGCGTGGTGTCGCCCGGCACCTTTGTCAGCTGCGCGATCACCGGCGAGCGGATCCCACTGGACGAGCTGAAATACTGGAGCGTCGATCTGCAGGAGGCCTATGCGGTGCCGACAGCGGTGCTGCAGCGGCATTATCCCGGCGCCTTGAAGGCGGTCTGAGCACGTCGCCGCGCCGCGTCCGGAACAAGATTCAACGCTTTATCGCCCGGGCGCGATTCAATCGTTCGATGACGAACGCCCGCAGTCCTGCCTGGTCCTCGAAGGTCAGCGTGACCACCAACGGCACGATGGATGCCGCCGCCGGCATGCCGCGCAGTTTGACCAGGTCCTTCTCCGTGGTCACCAGCATCAGCCCGTCACGCGTCGCCTGCGTGACCAGCGCATCGATCTCGGCGGCACCATAGGCGTGATGATCGGCGAAGGCCTTTTCGACGGCCACATCCACCCCGGCACCGCGCAGCGTGCGGAAGAAGCGATCCGGATCGCCGATGCCGGCAAACGCCAGCACGCGCTCGCCGCGCAAGGCCGCCAGCGAGATGTCATCCGGCGTCAGCCACGCGGTCAACACCGGGATTCCTTTGCCCGCCACCATCGCGGCGACGCCCGCCGCCGCCACGCCGTTACCCACCACCACCAGCGCGTCGGTGCGCGCGACCTGCAGATCGAGCGGTGCCCGCAGCGGCCCGGCCGGCAGCACGCGGCCATTGCCGAGGCCGCGGTCGCCGTCGATCACGATAATCGAGGCGTCCTTGGCGACCGCGGGATTTTGAAAACCGTCATCCATCACGATGACGCTGGCGCCGGTGGATCGCGCCAGCGCGGCGCCGGCGACGCGGTCGCGCGCGATCACCACCGTCACCTGCCGCGCCATCATCAGCGGTTCGTCGCCGACATCGGCGGCGCTGTGCCTCGTCTCATCGACCTTGACCGGGCCGCGCAGCCGGCCGCCATAGCCGCGGCTCAGCACCACCGGCGTTTCGCCGATCGAGCGCAGCAGCGCGACCAGGGCCAGCGTGGTCGGTGTCTTGCCGGCGCCGCCGACGTGATAATTGCCGACACAGAGCACTGGAATGCCGACGACGACGCCCTGGCGTCCCATCCGCGCGCCGGCGATTTCGCCATAGACGGCGCCGAGCGGCATCAGCAGCCGCGACAGCCACGAGGATGGCCGCCGCCAGAACGCCGGCTCACGCATCGACCTGGCCCATTTCCAACTGCATCTGCAGCAGATACGGCTCCAGCGCAGCCATGGTGCGGTCGAGCGCGCCGCCGAGCCGCAGCACCACCTGTTCGGCGGCCTCAACAGACGCGCTGCGCGCCGCTTCATTGCCGAGCATGTGGCCAAGCTGCTTGACGAGTTGCTCCGACGAATGGGCCTGCCAGGCGCCGCCGGCGCCATCCAGCGTCTGGTAGACATCCGCGAAATTGAACACGTGCGGGCCATGCACGATGGAGGCGCCAAGCTTGATCGCCTCGATCGGGTTCTGCCCGCCATGCGGCACCAGCGACCCACCCATGAAGATGACCTGCGACAGCCGGTAGAACAGGCCGAGCTCGCCCATGGTATCGGCGACATAGATATCGGTCAGCGCGGTCGGCAATTCCTCGCGCGACCGCAGCGCGACCTGCGCGCCGGTCGCGGCGATCATCCGGGCTACCGCCTCGCCGCGATGGGCATGGCGCGGCACGATCACCGTGAGCAACGACGGAAAGAAGCCGGCCAGCACCCGGTGGGTTTCGAGCAGGATTTCCTCTTCGCCGGCATGGGTGGACGATGCCACGATCACCGGACGGCCGCGCATCACCGAGATCAGCCGTTCAAGCTTCGCCGGATCGGCGGGCGGCGCCGCCACGTCGAGCTTGAGATTGCCGGTGACGACGACATTGCGCGAGCCGAGCGCGCCGAAGCGGTCAGCATCATTATCGGATTGCGCCAGACAAATATCGAAGCGGCCGAGCAGCGCGGCGATGGTCGCCGACATCTTCTGCCAGCGCGGAAACGAGCGCGGCGACATCCGGCCGTTGATCAGTACCATCGGCATCCGCCGCGCAAAACCGGACAGGATCAGGTTCGGCCACAGGTCGGATTCGATGAACAGCGCCAGGCTGGGCCGCCAGTGATCGAGAAAGCGGCCGACAAAGCGCGGCGAATCGAACGGGATATATTGATGGATAATATCGGCCGGGAAGCGCCTGGCGACGATCTCCGCCGAGGTTACCGTGCCGGAGGTCAGCAGGATGCGAATGTTGAGGGCGCGAAGCCGCTCGATCAGGGCTGCCGCCGCCAGCACCTCGCCGACGCTGGCGCCGTGAATCCACACCAGCGGTCCCACGGGGCGCGCGGCTGTCGTCAAACCGCGACGTTCGCCGAGGCGCGCCGGATCTTCCTTGTTCTGTTTCAGCCGCCGCTGGATCAGGATCGGGGCCAGCGGCGCCAGCACCGCGGCTATTCGGCGATAGACGCGCAGCGTGATCGGCAGCGATTTAGGCATGACCGGCGCTTTCCGGCCGGCCGATGGCAATATAAGCGAGCTGCGTGGCATCGTTCAGCGTCGCCTCCAGCCTCGCCCGCAATGTCTCCATCATCGCCTGATCGGCATCGGCCGGCACGCTGATCGGTTCGCCGCCGACCAATATGCCGCGACCGAAGGGCAGGTTGATGGTGGTGCGGTCCCAATTCTTGAGCTGGACGAAACGGCTGGTGGCCATGGCGAACGGCATGATCGGCCGACCGCTCTCGCGCGCCAGCATGATGATGCCCATGCCGGCCACCCGCGAGCGCTTCGGCACGTCGGCGGTCAGCGCCATGTTGATGCCCTGCTCCAGCACCCGCACCATCTCCTTGAAGGCGCCGACGCCTCCCTTGCGGTGAAATGCGCCGCCATGGTCGCCGGAGCCGCGAACGGTGCCGATGCCCAGCCGCTCCGCGGCCAGCGCGTTGAACTCGCCGTCGCGGTGCCGCGAGATCAGCACCTTGCCCTTGTAATCCTTGCGCTTGATGAACGGCGTCATGAAGTGCTGGCCGTGCCAGAATGCCAGAATGACCGGCATTTCGGGCTCGACAATGTCATAAACATTAGGCGGATCGAGCGTGAAAGTGTTGGTCTTCCACACCAGCCGCAGAAATTCGGCCGCGATGAAGCCCGCGGCGCGCTGAACCCAGCTGCTGCGCAGCGTGTTGCGAAGCAGTCGTTTCAACTGGCAGGCTTCGAGTCTTGACCTGGATCGAGCAAACGATGGAGGTGGACGATGAAATATCGCATGTGGGCGTTGTCGACGGTCTGCTGCGCCCTCGCCTTCCATGCGGCGAAGGCCGAGGCGTAATTCGGGTAATAACCCACTGTCTCGACCTGGCTCAGATCCTTGAAGGTGGTGCCCTTCAGGTCGGCCAATTCGCCGCCAACGACCAGATGAAGCAATTGCTGCGCGTCCGACATCAATGTTTTTCCTACAGCTGCCCGGCTGTTGTCAGATGATTTGAATGGGTCGCGACGGATCAGAACCGGCGATTGCGAAATTGCTCAACGATGTGGGCATGACGATCGGTCCCCGCAGCCACCAGCAACCCGTGCGTGACTTCCTGGCGGTTATAGAGGATTGGTTCGCCGGAAAGCTCGCTCATTCTACCATTCGCTTCGTGGACGATCAAATCCGCCGCGGCGAGATCCCAGTCGCGGCTCTGGCCGCCGGCAAAAGCGGCGTCGAGCTTGCCATTTGCCACCCAGCACAGCCGAAGCGCCAGCGATCCGATCCGTGGATACAGCATGATCTCCTGCTGCGCCGGGGCGAGACGCTCGACCAGCGGCTTCGGCCCGGCGATACGGGGGAAATCCAGCCCGGCTCCCGGCGCCGCGGTAATCCGCGCACCGTTCCAGGTGGTGCCTTGGCCGCGGACAGCAAAGAAGAATTCATCGCTGGAGGGCGCGAACACCGCCGCCAGCAGGGGCCGGTTATCCTCCACCAGCGCCACGCTGACGCACCAGTCCTCACGGCCGGCGAGATAGCCGCGGGTGCCGTCGATCGGATCGATGATCCAGGTCAGACGCCTGCCAAGCCGGATTTCATCGTCGGCGCTTTCCTCGGACAACCAGCCATAATCAGGCGTCGCCGCCTGTAGCCGGGTCTGGATCAGGTCGTTGACGGCGATGTCCGCCTCCGACACCGGTGAGGACCCAGCCTTGGTCCACATCTTCAGTTCGGTACGAAACATCGACAGGCCAAGCGCCCCGGCATCGCGGACCGTCCGCTCCAGCAGGTCGGCGTCGCGGGTCAGCCGATCGGCGCGCGAGGCGTCAGCGTCCGGCAATCGTCAGGCCTTCGACGCGGATGGTCGGCGCGTTGACGCCGTAACGGAAGTTGAGGTCGTTGGCTGGCTGCATCGACTTGAAGATCTCGAACAGGTGCCCGGCGATGGTGATCTCGCTGACCGCATAGGTCAGCTGGCCATTCTCGATCCAGAACCCGCCGGCACCGCGGCTGTAGACGCCGGGGACGCCGTTGACGCCGGATCCGATCAGGTCGGTGACGTAAAAGCCTTCCTTGATATCGGCGATCAGCTCGGCCGGGGTCGGCTCACCCGCTTCCATGTGCAGATTATAGGCCCCCGGCGACGGCGACGACGACACGCCGCGATGCGCATGACCGGTGGTGGTCATGCCGAGTTCGCGCGCGGTGGCACAATCCAACAGCCAGGTCGTCAACACGCCGCCGTCGATGATCGCCGTCTTCCTGACCGCGACGCCCTCGGCGTCGAAGGATTGCGAGCGCAACCCGCGCACCCGCAGCGGGTCGTCGATGATGCGGATGTTCTTGTTGAACAGCTGCTTGCCGAGACTGTCCTTGAGGAAGCTGGTCTTCCGCGCGATCGAGGCGCCATTGGCCGCGCCGACGATATGGCCGACCAGCGTATTGGAGACGCGCGGATCAAAAATCACCGGCACCTTGCAGCTGGCGACCTTGCGCGGATTGGCGCGCGCCACGGTGCGCTCGCCGGCCAGCTTGCCGATCTCGGCCGGCGAATCCAGATCGGACGCATGCGGCGCCGAGGTGTAGGCGTAATCGCGCTCCATATTGGTGCCGTCGCCGACAATGGCGGTTACCGAAATGCTCTGGCTCGAGCGCAGATAGGCGCCCTGGAAGCCGGTCGAGGTCACCAGCACCATGCCGCCGATACCGGTCGACGCGGAGGCGCCGGACGACTTCGTCACGCCCTTCACCGCCAGCGCGGCCTGCTCGGCTTCGACTGCGCGCCGCTCCAGCTCCTTGACCGACGGCGTTACCGGATCGAGCAGATCGAGCTGCGGAAAGTCGCGCGCCAGCAATTCGATATCGGCGAGACCGACATACTGGTCGTCAGGCGCGACGCGGGCCATCGCCACCGCGCGCTCGGCGAGCTGGGCGACGTTGTCGCCCGACACATCATTGGTGGAGATCACCGCCTGGCGCTTGCCGACGAATACCCGCAGGCCGACATCGTCGCCCTCGGAGCGCTCGGAAGCCTCGACCTTGCCGTCGCGCACCTCGACACCATGCGACACGCCGCGCACGGCAACCGCATCCGCGGCATCGGCGCCGGCCCGTTTCGCGGCCTCGACGAGGCGATGCGCCAGCGTCGACAGCGCGGACTGATCGAACAGGTCGGCATTGGCGGATTTCAACGAAGCAGGCGATGAAGAGATTGGTGAAGAAATCACGAACAAAATCCCGGGCAATTGAAGAGTTTGGCAGCCAGACGGCCTGGTCAAGAGATGTGCTTATTTGACAGCGACTTCAAGCATTCGGAGCCCGAAAAGCTAAAGAATTTCAAGGCTCCGGCAAGGTCTCGTCAATCATGTCTGCCAAGCTTCCGTCAATCATGCGGACGGAAGCAAGGTCGATCGGATTCGATTAACCAGCCTTTTTAAGCGGTTTCCGATTCCGCTCTGGCATCCTCTCCCCATCGACCGAAAGCATAATTTCGGCGGGGAGATAAAAGCCGTGAGGCATCAAACAGTAACAGGCGGGAGAAATCCCGAAGGGTCGAGCAGCGCATTGCGGCTCGACCCCCACTCGCTACCGGTCCGCTTCGACGCGCATGACCAGCGCGCGGACGGCAGTGTCCGGCATATCGAACTGCACCGCGAACGCGTCGTGCTGCACCGCGCCGTGCGCGGCATGCGAATGGCGATCAACGTCCGCGTCAGCGACTTTCTCGGCGTCGCCCTGCGCGGCCTCGACGATGCCAAGACGCTGGTACTGGCGCATCGCGATCCGGCGCTGTCGATCCCGTTATGTGTCAGCGCCGATCGCGTCGAGATCGATACCGCGTGGCAGATGTGGAGCGAGATCTTCGCGCTTCCGCAACTACCGGAAGAAATCATCCGCGAACCCGCCATGCGCCGCCGCCGCCGCAACGCCATTCGCGAACGCCGCCCCAAATTCCTGGTACGTCGCCGTCCCGGCGCGCTGCTCAACGCGGCCGGTATGTATCACGGCGAGCGCGAGATTATCGCGCGGGATTGATCTTGCCAAAGGCGGCCTAAGCCGCCGCCCGCATCACCGCGTCGACCAGTAATCCGGCCAGCAGCAGTCCCCCCGCATCACGGTTCGATTTGAACACGCGCAGGCAGAGAATGGGGTCACGGATATCGACGCGGGTAATTTGCCAGACCAGATGCGTGGCGAACGCCGCGAGCCCGAGCCAGGCCGGCTCATGCGCGCCGGCGCGCGCCAGCGCCGCACCAATCAGCAGCACAGCGACGCCGTAGAACGCCATCAGGGCGGGTCGCGTGCGCGCGCCGAACAGCAGCGCCGTCGACTTGATACCGATCAGCGCGTCGTCCTCGGTGTCCTGGTGCGCGTAGATGGTGTCGTAGCCAATCACCCAGGAGATCGACCCGGCATACAGCAACAAGGCCGTCGCATCGAGTTGACCGAACTGGACCGCGAAGCCCATCAGCGCGCCCCATGAGAAGGCGAGGCCAAGCACGATCTGCGGCCAATAGGTGATACGCTTCATGAAGGGATAGGCCGCGACGATCAGCAACGAGGCGATGCCGGTCAGAACCGCAAAGCCGTTGAACTGGATCAGGATCATGAAGCCGATCAACGCCTGCAGCACCAGGAACAACGCGGCGCGCCTGACGCTGACCTGACCGGCCGGGATCGGCCGCGAACGGGTGCGCTCGACCCTGGCGTCGAGGTCGCGATCGGTGATGTCGTTCCAGGTGCAACCGGCGCCGCGCATCACGAAGGCGCCGATAAAGAACAGCCCCAGCATCAGCGGCAATTGCTCGGTATCGCGGGCGATCCCGGTGGCCAGCGCCGCCGACCACCAGCACGGCATCAGCAGCAGCCATGATCCGATCGGACGATCGAAGCGCGCCAGCCGCAGATAGGGTCGCGACCACAGCGGCGCGACGCGGTCGACCCAGTTATCGGTCGCGTCCGCAACTCGGGAGGCCGCGTCGCTCATCGCGCTATCATCGCGCGAGCACGTTGCCGTTCAGCGTATCGAAGGTGGTACCGCCACTCTTCTTGGCGCCGGTCGAGGCCTCCGGCAGCGCCGTCGACGACCCCAGCAGGTCGCTGAGGCGCGGCGCGGCGGGCCCGCGCTGCTGCTGCTGGCTGGCGACACCGCAGACCTTCTGCCGCATGCCTTCGGTATTCTTGTGGCCGGTCTTCATCTGATCGCCGACCGCGGCCGGAATGCCGCATTTCTGCGCGTTGCCTTCGATGTATTTGATCATCCGGACCTCGACCTGCGAAAACGCGCTGATCAGCTTGCAGGCCTCTTCGGGCGGGGCCTTGCGTTCGCTCGCCGCCTTGATCGCAGCGCCGCGCTTTTCAGCCTCCTGCCGCAATGGCAGGAAGCCTTTCATGCAATCGTCGCCACCGGGCGGGCCGGCCTGCTGCGGTTGCGGCTGTGAAAAGCCGCCGCCGACCGGAGGCGCGCCGGTCGATGGAAAGGCGCTGGGCGCGGAAGGGGTGCCGTTGACCGGCGGAAACGCCGATCCTCCGCCGCCATTGACGGGCGGGAATGGCGAAGCACTGGCGGGCGCCGCCGCCCCGCTTGGCAAGGGCGCGGGAAACGCCCCCTGGGCATGAACTTCGAGGGCCTGCATGGCAAAGACGGCCATGGTCAGCGGCACAATCCAACGACGGATGATCACAGATATTCCTCCGACAAGCTTACCTGCCCCGAGCGCTTTGGGACGAAGCTGATCCCGATTCAGGGCTTTTTACGATTGTCGCCAGCGCTTAACAACCCGTGGAATCTGGCGGCAGCGCGGCGTAAACCGCGAAAAACACTGATAAATCGTCGCAGCTGCGCTAAAGCAGCCCACCTCAACGGAAACGTGATTCATGCCGCAAGCCGATTCTCGCAGCCCGCGCCTGTTCGTCGATGCGCCGCTGGCCGCCGATGCCACGCTGGCACTCGACCGCAACCAGAGCAATTACCTGGGTAATGTGCTGCGCCTTGGCGCCGGGGCCTCGGTGCTGGTGTTCAACGGCCGCGACGGCGAGTGGCAGGCGGCGATCGCCGGCGGCAAGCGACCGGATCGCCTGACGCTGCTGGCGCAGACCCGGCCGCAGGACCGGTTGCCGGACGTCACCTATGTGTTCGCGCCGCTGAAGCACGCCCGGCTCGATTACATGGTGCAGAAGGCGATCGAGATGGGCGCCGCGGCGCTGCAGCCGGTGATGACGCGCTTCACCCAGGTCAGCCGGGTCAATACCGAGCGGATGCGTGCCAATGTGGTCGAAGCCGCCGAGCAATGCGGCATCCTGAGCGTGGCCGCGGTCGCCGAACCGCTGGCGCTGGACAAATTCCTGGCTCAGCGCGACGGCGCCCGGCTGCTGATTTTTTGCGATGAGGCGGCCGAGGTCGCCGACCCGATGACCGCCCTGGCGGGCGCCCGGACCGCCGCAACCGGCGGGATCGACGTGCTGATTGGCCCGGAGGGGGGCTTCGCCGAGGAGGAGCGCGCGCTGTTGTTGCGGCAGCCGAGCCTTCTGCGGCTGGCGCTCGGGCCGCGCATCATGCGCGCCGACACCGCGGCGGTCGCCGCGCTGGCGCTGGTGCAGACCGGGCTGGGGGACTGGAAACAGGCGTAAGGCGGGTTAGTAACCCGCCGCCATGCCGCAACCGATTAAGCCACTTCGGCAAAGAGGGTCGAAACGTCGCAATCGCCATGCTAAGGGCTGCGCAACCGACGCTTTCCTGGAACCGCTGGACTGAAGATGACCAAGACCGCCGCCCCCCGCGCGACCGGATCCGCCGCCTGGGCGGATGCGCTGATGTTGTCCTTCGCCGAGGCGGGCTACCTGAAGGCCGAGCCGGCGATCCTGCAACCGGCCGAGCCGTTTCTCGACCTGTCCGGCGAGGACATCCGCAAAAGCCTGTATCTGACCACAGACCCCAGCGGCGAGGAGCTGTGCCTCCGCCCCGATCTGACCATTCCGGTCGCGCGCGACTACCTCGCTTCGGCCCGCGCCGGCCAGCCCGCGGGATTCTGCTATCTCGGCGCCGTGTTCCGCTATCGCAATGGCTTCCCGAGTGAGTTCCAGCAGGCCGGCATCGAATCCTTCGGCCGTCAGGACCGCGCCGCCGCCGACGCCGAGATGCTGGCGCTCGGCCTCGAGGCCACCGCCGCTTTCGGCCTCACCGACATCGATATCCGCACCGGCGACGTCGCGCTGTTCACCGCGCTGATCGACGCGCTCGACCTCTATCCGGTGTGGAAGCGCCGGCTGATGAAGGATTTCAACCGCAAGGTCGATCTCGAAAAGGATCTCGGCCGGCTCACTCTGGCCGAGGTGCCGGTCCGCAATGAATATGAAGGCGTGTTGGCCGCGCTGGCCGGTTCCGGCCGCAAGGCGGCGCTGGCGCTGGTCACTGACCTGATGTCGATCGCGGGCGCCACCAATGTCGGCGGCCGTTCGGTGACCGAAATAGCCGACCGTTTTCTCGAACAGTCCACCCTCAAGGGCGGCGCGCTGCCGCGCGATGCGCTGGCCATCCTCAAGGGCTTTCTCGCCATTACCGGTACGCCGGATGACGCGCTGGCCAAGCTGCGGCTGCTCACGGCGGCGGCCGGGCTCGATCTGTCGGCGGCGCTCGATCAGTTGGAAAGCCGGATCGGCTTCATGGCCGCGCACGGCATCGATCTCTCCCGGGTCAGTTTCTCGACCTCGTTCGGCCGCGGTGTCGACTACTATACCGGCTTCGAATTCGAGCTGCACCGCCGCGGCAACGGCGTGGAGCCACTGGTGGCCGGCGGTCGTTATGATGGATTACTGAGCCAACTCGGTTCGGAGCAACCGATTCCGGCCGTCGGCTTCTCGATCTGGATCGATGCACTGACACAGGCTTGCAGCGCCTCCGCCGCAACCGGACTGGCCGGGAGCGCCGCATGACCACGCCTTTTGTACTGGCCGTTCCCTCCAAGGGCCGGCTGCAGGAAAATGCCGAAGCCTTCTTCACCCGCGCCGGGCTGACGCTGGCGAAGCCGCGCGGCGCCCGCGACTACCGCGGCACTATCGCCGGTTTCGACAATGTCGAGATCGCCTATCTGTCGGCAAGCGAGATCGCCGCGAATCTGGCGCGTGGCACCGTGCATCTCGGCATTACCGGCGAAGACCTGCTGCGCGAGAGCATCGTCGATACCGACCAGCGCGTGGCGCTGATCGAGGGTCTCGGCTTTGGCAGCGCCAATGTGGTGGTCGCGGTGCCGCAAGCCTGGATCGATGTCCGGACGATGGCGGATCTCGACGATGTCACCACCGGTTTTCGCGCGCAGCATAATCGCCGCATGCGCGTCGCCACCAAATATATCAACCTGACGCGCAACTTCTTCGCCTCGCATGGCGTGGTCGACTATCGCATTGTCGAAAGCGCCGGCGCCACCGAAGGCGCGCCGGCAACCGGCGCGGCGGAGATGATCGTCGACATCACCACCACCGGCGCCACGCTGGTCGCCAATGGCCTGAAGGTCCTGGATGATGGCGTGATTCTGCGCAGCCAAGCCAATCTGGTCGCCTCGCGCGACGCCGACTGGACGCCCGAGGCGCGGGAGACCGCGCGCATCATTCTCGATCATATCGCCGCCCGCGCCCGTGCCAGCAAGTACAAGGAAGTCCGCACCCGCTTCAGTGGCTGCGACCAGGCACTGCTCACCGAGGCGCATAACCGCTTCGGCGTGGTATCGCCGTTTGGCGGTCCGACCTCGTCGGGCATGATCACGCTGCACTGCCCGCCGGCGCAGCTCTACGCGCTTGGCAGTTTCCTGCGCGAGCATGGCGCCGACACCGTATCGGTGGCGTCGCTGGAATATGTACTGGATCGCGAGAATCCATTGTTCGCCAAACTGGCGGCGTTCTTGCGGCCGTAGGGCGCATGTGCGGCTGGCGACAGCGTCCGGCAATTGCCATATGTTACGCGGGATTTTGGGATTGGGACCTGATCGATGATGCTGGGTAGTGACGTTTCCGGTCTGTCGACCGACGCCGCGACCGCCGCCGCCGCCGCCGCACGGGGGCTATCGATCGTTGTGCCGCTCTACAACGAGGCGCCCGGGCTGGTGATTTTCCATGACCGGCTGGACGCGCTGGCCGCCACGCTGAAGGCACGTCATGGGCTGAGCTGCGAGGTCATCTATGTCGATGATGGCAGCGCCGACGCCACGCTGAAGATCGCAGGCGGGCTGCGTGCCACCGCGCTCGATGTACAGGTGGTATCGTTGTCGCGCAATTTCGGCAAGGAAGCCGCGCTGATGGCGGGACTCGACCACGCAACCTTAGGCGCGGTGCTGTTCATGGACGGCGACGGACAGCATCCGCCGATGCTGGTCGAAACGCTGGTCGGGCACTGGATCGATGGTGGCTACGACGTGGTCTACACCGCCAAGGCCCATCGCGACGATGAAGGCTTCCTGCGCCGCCAGGCGGTGCATGGCTTCTATATGCTGATCAACTGGGGCGCGCGGGCGAAAATCCCCGAGGACGCCGGCGACTTCCGGTTGCTGTCGCCGCGCGCGGCGGCGGCGCTGCGGCAACTGCCCGAGCGCAACCGCTTTTTCAAGGGGCTGGCGACCTGGATCGGCTTCAAGCAGCTACGGGTCGACTACGAGCCGGCGGCGCGCGCACATGGCGTGACCTCGTTCAATCCGCGCCAGCTGATCGGCCTGTCGATCGAGGGCCTGACTTCTTTCTCGGTGGCGCCGCTGCGTTTCGCCAGCATGTTCGGCCTGCTGCTGGCCGTCGGCGCCTTCCTGTTCGGCCTCAACATCCTGTGGGAGACCTGGTGGGAGGGCAAGTCGGTGCCGGGCTATCCCTCGCTGATGGTCGGGCTGATGACCATTGGCGGCGTGCAATTGCTGATGATCGGCATCGTTGGCGAATATATCGGCAAGATCCTGTCGGAGCTGAAGGCACGGCCGATCTATTTCGTCGCCGAGCACAGCGTCAAGCGCGCGCCGGTCGAAGCGGGCAGCGCAACCGACCGGACCGCCGCCGAATGACCGACGCCACCCGCCGGATCTGGCTATGCGCCGACGATTACGGCATCAGCCCCGGCGTCAACCGCGGCATCTGCGAACTGATCGAACGCGGCCGCCTCAACGCGACTTCAGTCATGGTGGTGGGGCCTGCGATCGGACGCGACGACGTCCGCGCGCTGCAGGAGGCCGTGGCGACAGGTCCGCATTGCGCGATCGGCCTGCACGCGACGCTGACGGCGCCATTCCATCCGGTGACGATGCATTACCGACCGCTGCGCGATGAACAATTCCTGCCGCTGGGAAAAATGCTGCGCGCCGGCCTGCTGCGAAGGCTTGATCCCGAAATGGTCCGGGCTGAACTGGCCGCGCAGATCGCAGCCTTTGCCAAACTGTTCGGACGTCCGCCGGACTATGTCGACGGTCACCAGCACGTGCAGACGTTTCCGCAGGTGCGCAATGCCTTCCTGGCCGCGGTCAAGGCCGGTGCACCGAACGCCTGGGTGCGACAGTCCGGTCGCATCCGCCCGCTGGCACAGCGCCTCGACATGCCGAAGGCCGTGCTGCTCGATACGCTGAGCGCCGGCTTCCGCAAGCGCGCCAGCCGCCAGGGCATCACCTTCAATCCGGGATTTGCCGGCGCCTATGACTTCAACAAGACGGCCGATTTCGGTGTCTTGATGGCCGGCTTTCTCGCCGGCCTGCCCGACGGCGGTCTGATCATGTGCCATCCCGGCCATGTCGATGATGTGCTGATCAGCCTCGATCCGTTCACCGACCAGCGCGCGCGCGAATATGCGTTTCTCGCCAGCGACGCGTTTCCCCGCCTGCTCGATGCGCAGCGGGCGACTCTGGCGGCATAGACTCGACGTGATCTTGCCGGTCGATTTGCCGCATACGGAAATTTAATCCGGACGGCACTTATTGCGACAAGAAACGTCCTTACATCTGCAACGCGCTCACCAAGCGCGTCTCGAAGCAAGCCGGAGGACGCCATGACACCGCAAGAACGACAGCTGGTCGACGATCTCTTTGACCGACTCAGCAAGGTCGAAGCCGCGCCGCGCGACCGCGATGCGCTCGACGCCATTGCCGACGGCCAGTGCCGCGCGCCCAACGCCATCTACGCGCTGGTGCAGACGGTGCTGCTGCAGGATGAGGCGCTGAAGCGCGCCCATGACCGCATTACCCAGCTGGAAGGCAGTGGCACGGCTGAGCCGGCGCCCGCCGGCGGCTTCCTCGATACGATGCGCGACACGTTGTTCGGCCAGAGCCAGAACTCGAACCAGCCGCGCGGTTCGGTGCCGAGCGTACGTCCCGGCGAACCCAGTCATCCTGCCTGGAATACCGGTCAGGTGATCGGGCAGCCGCAGCAGCAGGGCTACGGCCAGGCTCCCGGTCAGGGCCAGTATGGACAGCAGCCCAATGCCCCGCAGCAACAGCCCCAGCCGGGCCGCGGCGGTTCGTTCCTCGGCACGGCCGCGGCCGCGGCGGCCGGCATGGTCGGTGGCTCGCTGCTGATGAACAGTCTCGGCGGAATGATGGGCGGCAACAAGCAGGGCTTTGGTAACAACGCCAATGCCAGCGAGAGCAAGAGCCCGTGGAGTTCGGATTCCTCCGGAGGCGATCTCGGCAAGCAGGCCGGCGTCAACGATATCGGCAACTCGTCCGGCCAGCGCGCGGGCTCGTTCGACCAGGCCCAGGCCGATATCGACCAGGACCAGGACCAGGATCAGGACGACGGCGATTACGACGACATGGACATGGATTCCGACGACGCCTGATGGCGCCGACATCGGTCACAGACAAACGGCTGCTCTCACGAGCGGCCGTTTGTCTGCGTGTCCCGGACGCGTTGCAGCGTTCTTCACGCTGCTACGCGGAGCCGGGATCCCGGTTTTCTGTCGATGACCGGGGCCCCGGTTCTGCGAAGCAATACTTCGTATTGCATCGCGCCCGGGGAACCGGCTGAGGGCGATCAGATCACGATGACCCGGGCGCCGACATTGACGCGGCCGTAAAGGTCGATGACGTCCTCGTTGCGCATCCGGATGCAGCCCGAGGATACGTTGGTGCCAATGGTCCAGGGCTCGTTGGAGCCATGGATGCGATACAGCGTCGAGCCGAGATACATCGCACGCGCCCCGAGCGGATTTTGCGGACCGCCCTCCATGTGCCGCGGCAGATCGGGACGGCGCACCAGCATTTCGGGCGGTGGCGTCCACGCCGGCCATTCCTTCTTCGCGGTGATCGTCTTCACGCCCGACCAGGTGAAGCCGGGTTTGCCGACGCCGATGCCATAGCGCATCGCGCGGCCACCGCCCTGCACCAGGAACAGGAATTTGTTGGGCGTATCGACCACGATGGTGCCGACGCCTTCCTTGCCGGCATAGTCGACAAGTTGCGGCTCGTATTTCGGATCCATGCCGGGACGCGCGGAATCAATCGCCTCCTGCTGCGGCATTCCCTGCGGATCCGGCTGCGGCAACAATCCGCGCCGCGGTTCGTAGGACGGATCGTAAGGCTGCTGCTGATAGCGCCCGCCGGGCGGCGGACTATCGCTGAACAGGAATTCGATGAAACCGCCGCCCATCCGCGGGCGCTCGGCATAGGCGGTGCGCTGCATGATAGGACGCGGCGCCTGGTTTGCGTAGTAGACGGTCGGTTCGCCATCGATCGCAGCGGCCCGCTGGATTTCAGTACCGAGGAACGACGCGCTGGCAAGGAAGACGAGGGAGAATTTTTTGAACATCGACGTACTCTGCACTGTTTCGTCGTACGACTCCTCGCATGAGGAGCGCTTTGCACGTTTCTGACTTAAGGTAAGAAACGCCTCCGTTTGGTAAACAGAATGAGCTTCTGGATTCACCACGTCGCCAATTACCGCGGTTCTCGCAGGTAGCGTTTATTTTTCATAAACGCACGGCGGGATTGGTTAATGAGGGCGCGCGTAGTGCTACCAGTCCGACCCGACGACGTTGCGCCGTGAACTTCACGTTAAACTGCTTGATGTACAAAGGAGCATTATTTGAATGTTGGGGGACTCGATGTCTGTTCGTCGCAAGCGTTTTCGTATCGAAGAAGTCAATTTTGCCGGCATGCCAGCTCCCGCCGAAGTGGATAGCGGCGAGACCGCGCCGATGCACCACGAGATCATGTCGGAACTGCGCGCGATCCGCACCCAGATGGGGACCCCGGGTCGCAACGCTGTTTCGGAAGAAGTCAACGCCTCGACCAACCAGCAGGTCGCCGAGGCTCAGGCCATGCTGCTGACCTACCGCGCCCAGATCGAGCAGTGCGAAAAGCTCAAGATCGAACTTGACCTTATTCACGACGCCATTACCCGCACCAAGCAGGAAATTGCCGTCCTGCACGGCAAGAGCTTCGAAGGCGACGAGATGGCCAAGGTCAACGGCGAACTCGGCGCCGTGGTCGGCGGCACCGAGGAAGCCACCCAGCAGATTCTCGCCGCCGCCGAAGCCATCGACAATGCCTCGACCGCGCTCGGCAAGGTGTCCTCGGTCGACCAGCAAAAGCAGCTGCTGGACGAGATCGGGGACAGCGTCGTGGCGATCTTCGAGGCCTGTAACTTCCAGGATCTCACCGGCCAGCGCATCAGCAAGGTGATGACCACGATGAAGTTCATCGAGAATCACATCATGGAGATGATGGAGATCTGGGGTGGCGTCGACGCCATCAAGGCACACGCGCCCCCGAT
Organism: Tardiphaga sp.; assembly: GCA_014377915.1. The sequence continues at coordinate 222 of JACMOT010000579.1, read as the reverse complement.
CATTGACACCCGCGAAGGCGATGACAAGTTGCTCAACGGCCCGAAGCTGAATGGCGACATCGGCCATGCCTCGCAGGACGATATCGACGCTCTGTTCGACTAGCGCTGACCGTCATTCCGGGGCGCGGACGCGCTCGCACCCCGGAATGACAAACGAAAACGGAGCGGTCCCCCGGGCGGGCCCGTTTCGCTTTCGGGTAATGGACCTTACTTAAGGCCTGG
>JACMOT010000578.1 GCA_014377915.1 Tardiphaga sp. | reverse complement strand
TATAGGCGTTGGGCTTTTCCGGGCGGTTCAGCGTGATGATGAGAATCTGTTCGGCGACGTCGTACAGAATTCTCTCGTAGGCCATATTAGTTTCACTCCCGGTTTTTATCGTTGCTTTTTTCAAGCACGTCCGGGGAATCTGTTCAACACCGTCATTGCGAGGAGCCCTTGCGACGAAGCAATCCAGTCCTTGCTTGTAGCTCTGGATTGCCGCGTCGCTTCGCTCCTCGCAATGACGTGGAGATGTCTGTGTTATCGCTGCTGCGACGGCGTGCCGTCTTACACCGCCACCGGCATCCGCGTCTCGATGATCCTTGCGAACATGCTGGCGCCGATCGGCAGGATCTTGTCGTCGAGATAATAGCCGGGATTATGCACCGGCACCGAGCCGTCGTGACCGACCCAGAAATAGGCGCCTGGCACGGCGTGCAGCATGTCGGCGAAATCCTCGGAGCCCATCTTCGGCTTCACCGCGGTGATGACGTTCTCGGCGCCGACCACGGTCCTGGCGACTTCCTCGATCGCCTTGGAATGCTCTTCCTGATTGATCAGGACGCTGAAGCCGTCGCGGATATCGACCTTGATCTCGCAGTCGAACGCGGTGGCCATGCCGGCGGCGATGGCGTGCATCCGTTCGCGAATGAACAGGCGGATCTTCTCGTCGAAGGTGCGGATCGTGCCGCACAGATGCGCGTCGCCGGGGATCACGTTATAGGCCGAGCCGGAATGGATCTGGGTGATCGACAGCACCGCGGACTTCAGCGGGCTGATGTTGCGGCTGACGATGGTCTGCAGCGCCTGGCCGAGCGTCATGGCGATCACGACGGCGTCCTTGGAACGTTCCGGCATCGCGCCATGGGCGCCATAGCTGGCGATATTGATATCGAAGAAGTCGGCGGCGGCCATCGCCGGGCCGGGGAAGATGCCGATCTCGCCGTGGTTCATGTCCGGCGCATTGTGCAGGCCATAGATCTCGTCGCAGGGGAACTGTGTGAACAGCCCGTCCTTGATCATGGCGCGGGCGCCACCGAGGCCTTCTTCGGCCGGCTGGAAGATGAAGTGCACGGTGCCGTCGAAATTGCGGGTCTCGGCGAGATAGCGCGCGGTGCCGAGCAGCATGGTGGTGTGGCCGTCATGGCCGCAGCCGTGGAAGCGGCCGGGAACCGTCGATCGCCACGCCAGATTGGTGTTCTCTTCCATCGGCAGCGCGTCCATGTCGGCGCGCAGGCCGATCCTTTTGGTGCCGGTGCCCTTGCCCTTCAGTACGCCGACCACGCCGGTGGTACCAAGGCCGCGATGCACCTCGACGCCCCAGCTGGCGAGCTTCTCGGCGACGATGCCGGAGGTGCGGACTTCCTCGAAGCCGATTTCCGGATGCGCGTGCAGGTCACGGCGGATCGCGGTCAGCTCGTCGGCATAGGCTTCGATGTGGTCGATGGTGGGCATGTGAGTTGTCCTTAGGTCAGAGAGAAATTCTGTCTGTTACTTGTCCCGGACGCGCTGCAGCGTGAAACGCTGCTGCGCAGAGCCGGGACCGCCCAAAACGCTGTCGCCCGCTACGGCCCCGGCTCTGCGAAGCAACACTGCGTGTTGCATCGCGTCCGGGGCAAGAGACAAACGAAACGCTCGCGGTCCTCATGTCGCGGGCGCGAGGGCGGGCGATGAGGTGGTCGGCGTAAACGGCGCGCCATTCGGCTTCAGGCGGATGCCCGGGCGCAGCCGCGTCCAGGGCAGGGTCGAGGTGTCGGCCGGCATTGCGCCGGGCGCGGCGCAGATCAGCAGTGAGCCGGCGATCGGCTCGAAATCGGCGCGGAAATGCACCGAGCTCTTGTTGACCAGGATCGATTCCGAGGTCGGCTCGATGCCGACGAAGCGGTACATCGCCTGATCCGCGAGCTGCGCCTTGTGCGAGGCGATCACCACGCGGATGTCGTTGATGCGCAGGCAGGCGGACAGGCCCATGTCCATGTCACGGCCGCCATAATAGGGGCCGTCGGCAACAAACTTGCCGTCGGACAGTTTTTCCACCGTAAATGTGTTCTCGTAGGGCGCATCGCCGGGAATGCCGGATTGGCCGCCGAGCGACAGCGTGATGGTGGCGCCTTCGCCGGCCTCATGCGCGGCCCTGGACGAGGCGGGATCGTAGATCACGCCGATCGAGGCTTTCGTCGCGTTGTTGCGCACCAGCGCGCGCAGCATGCCGGTGGTGTCGGAATCGCCGCCGGCGCCGGGATTGTCCTGGGTGTCGGCGATCACGATCGGCTTCGAGGCGGTCTTCGCCAGCTCCATCGCATGCAGCACGCCTTCGTCGGGCGTGTAGATCTTGCCGTCGAAATCGTCTTCGTGGCCGCTGACGAGTTTGACGATGGTGTCGGCCGCGGCGTCGGCGTCGGCCTGCGTCACGCCATAGGCGAACACGCTGGGTCCGCAATTCGGAATGTCGGCGGCGGGAAAGCCGGGGCAGAACGACAGCGTCGGGATCTGGTCGTCTTCCAGCGCGGCCAGCATCTGGTAGATGCCCTTCGTCGGCTGGTCGTTGGTGCACTGCCAGCTGATCGGAATCAGGAACGGCAATTGCCGGAATGCCTTGGCGAAGCTCTGCCCGGACAACAGCAACGCCATGTGGCGCGCACAGGCGCGGCCGGTATCGGCCATGTCGACATGCGGGTAGGTGCGGTAGGCGATCAGCGCGTCGGTGTCCTCGACCAGTTCGGGCGAGATATTGCCGTGCAGATCGAGGCTGATCACGAACGGAATGTCCGGGCCGATCACCTGGCGCACGCGGCGGGCGATCTCGGCCTCGCCGTCATCGAGATGTTCGGTGACCATGGCGCCGTGCAGATCGAGATAGACCGCGTCGAGCGGCAGCGCCGCCTGGATGCCGTCGATCATCTCGGTCACGATCCGCTCGAACGCATCCTTGGTGACATGGGCCGAGGGGCTGGCGCCGCAGGCGATGGTCGGGATCAGCTCCCAGCCCTTCGCCTCGGCCGCCTCGATGAAACCGGCGAGGCCGACATTGATGCCGCGCATCACTTTCAGCACCTCGGCGCCGTGCGTCATCGACGGCCAGCCGCCGCCATGCACGAAGGCCTCAAAGGTCGCCTTGGTGGGGGCGAAGGTGTTGGTCTCGTGCAGGAAGCCGCCGATAGCGATACGGGTCATGAAGTTATTCTCGATTTCAATGGTTCGTCATTGCGAGGAGCCCTTGCGACGAAGCAATCCAGTTCTTGCCGATTCCGTGGCTCTGGATTGCCGCGTCGCTTCGCTCCTCGCAATGACGGATGATAGGCTGGAGCCTAGACGGCCGCGGCCACGTCGAGCCCGACCGGCCGGAAGTTGGCGAAATCCCATCCCCGTCCGGGCGCCGCGTCAAGCAGCTGTCGGGTATAGGCCTGTTGCGGATTTGTGAGGACTTCGCCGGCGGGGCCCTGTTCGACCACGCGGCCGTTCTGCATCACCGCCACGTCATCGCAGATCTGCGCGGCGACGCGCAAATCGTGGGTGATGAACAACAGTCCGATGCCGAGCCGGGTCTGGATGTCGTCGAGCAGCCGCAGCACCTGCGCCTGCACCGATACATCGAGCGCGGAACAGGCTTCGTCCGCCACCAGAACCTCGGGCTCCAGCGCCAGCGCCCGCGCGATGGCGATGCGCTGGCGCTGGCCGCCGGAGAATTGATGCGGATAGCGCGACACCGCGTCGGCCGGCAGATCGACCAGTTCGAGCAGCTCGCGCGCCCGGGCCATCGCCACGGCATGCTTGGTGCCGTAATTGATCGGGCCCTCGGCGATCGACTCGCCAACCGTGATGCGCGGGTTGAGCGAGCGATACGGGTCCTGGAAGATGATCTGGATCTTCTGCCGATGCGGCCGCAGCGCGTGCCGCGACAGGTCGGAGATTTCACGGCCGACGAGGCGGATGCCGCCGGAGGTCGGATCGATCAGGCGCACCAGACAGCGCGCCACGGTGGATTTGCCGGAGCCGCTTTCGCCGACGATGCCGAGCGTGCGGCCCTTGCGCAACGTCAGCGTGACATCCTGCGCCGCGGCGACTTCGCGCGCCTTGCCGAAGAACGAACGCTCGCGATACACCTTGCCGAGCTCGTTGGCTTCCAGCACCACCGGCAGGAAGCCTTCCTGCACCCGTGGCGCGCGCGGCACCAGGCTGGGGACCGCCTTCAGCAGATTGCGGGTATATTCCATCGTCGGCGCGCGCAGGATGCCGTCGAGCGTGCCGGTTTCCACCAGCCGGCCGTGACGCATCACCGCGACGCGGTCGGCGATTTCGGCGACCACGCCCATGTCATGGGTGATGAACAGCACGGCGGTGCCGTGGTCCTTCTGCAGATCGCGCATCAAGGTCAGGATCTGCTTCTGCGTGGTGACGTCGAGCGCGGTGGTGGGCTCGTCGGCGATCAGCAGCTTGGGCTCCAGCACCAGGGCCATCGCGATCATGATGCGCTGGCGCTGGCCACCGGACAGCCGATGCGGATAGGAGCCGAAGATGCGCTTGACGTCCGGCAGCCGCACCTGATCCATCATGTCGAGGATGCGCTTGCGGCGGGTGGCGGAATCCAGGCTGGTATGGGTGCGCAGCACCTCGTCGATCTGGTTGCCGACCGGGATCACCGGGTTCAGCGCCGTCATCGGCTCCTGGAAAATCATCGCCATGGTGGTGGCGCGCAACTGTCGAAGACGACGGTCGCTGGCCTGCAACACGTCCTCGCCGACCAGCTTGACGCTGCCACTGGTTGCCTTCAGCGAATCCTTCGGCAGCAGCCCCATCGTCGTCAGCGAGGTCACCGACTTGCCGGAGCCGCTCTCGCCGACGACGCACAGCGTCTCGCCCTGGCGGACCTGCAGCGAAATACCCTCGATGATCTTGTTGCCCGCCCCGGTCTTGCCGACGCCGACGCAGAGGTCGTCGATCTCGAGAACCAGCGGATTGCTGTTGACGATTGGCTTCATTGCTTCGTTCACTTGCCGCTCTCCCGCTGTTTCATGCGCGGGTCGAGCGCATCGCGCGCCGCGTCGCCGATCAGATTGACGCTGAGGATCGCGATCGACAGCAGCAGGCCGGGCCAGAAGATCAGCGATGGCTTGACCTGAAAGAACTGCCGGCCCTCGGCCATGATGTTGCCCCAGGTTGGCGTCTCCGGGCTGATGCCGGCGCCGAGAAACGACAGGATCGCCTCGGTCAGGATCGCGGAGGCGCAGACATAGGTGCCTTGCACGATCAGCGGCGCGACGGTGTTCGGCATCAGATGCCGCCACATGATCTTGGGCAGGCTGGTGCCCAGCGAGATCGCGGCTTCGACATAGGGTTCTTCACGCGCCGACAGTACCACCGAGCGGACCAGCCGGGCGACGCGGGGAATTTCCGGAATGGTGATGGCGATCAGCACGGTGGTCAGCGTGGCGCCGGACAGCGACACCACGGCGATGGCCAGCAGCACACTGGGCATCGCCATCAACCCGTCCATCACGCGCATCAGCACGGCATCGATCGGCTTGAAGAACCCGGACACCAGACCGATCAGCAGACCGATGGCGATGCTGACCACGGCGGCGCCGAGACCGATGATCAGCGAGATCCGGCCGCCATACAGGATGCGCGCCAGCACGTCGCGGCCATAGGCGTCGGTGCCGAGCCAATATTCCGCGCTCATAGGCTTCAACCGCTGCGCCGGCAGCAGCAATTGCGGATCATGCGACGACAGCCAGGGAGCAAGGATCGCCGAGGCAATCACCAGCGCCAGGCACACCGTGGCAATCGCGATGATCGGCGTCGCCGTGAGGAAGCCGAGTGACGGCCCGCCGCGCGAGGGAAGTGTTGAATTGGGTAGGGTTTCGATCGCCATCAGTCGGGGATTCCTAGTAACGAATTCTTAGTAACGGATTCTGGGATCGAGCAGCGAGTAAGCGAGGTCGATCAGCAGATTGACCATTACATAGACGAAGGACGTCAGCAGGATCATCGCCTGGATCACCGGAAAATCGCGCGCCAGCACCGCGTCGACCGTCAGGCGTCCGATGCCGGGCAGGTTGAACACGCTCTCGGTGACGACGACGCCGGAGATCAGCAGCGCAAAGCCGGTTCCGATCACGGTGATGACCGGGACCGCCGCATTGCGCAGCGCGTGGCGCAGCAGCACACCGCTTTCATTGATGCCCTTGG
>JACMOT010000577.1 GCA_014377915.1 Tardiphaga sp. | reverse complement strand
CGTCGGCACCGGCTTCGGCCAGGACAAGGTCAAGGCCATCATGCCGGCGCTGAAGGCGGCGGCGGCCAGGACCAGCCCGTTCGGCGGCAAGGAGACGCCGCCTGGCAGTCGCGAGGTGCATTGGCTGAAGCCGGACTTGGTGGCTGAGATCGAGTTCGCCGGCTTTACCGGCGCCGGCATGGTGCGGCAGGCCTCGTTCAAGGGGCTGCGGCAGGACAAGCCGGCCAACGAGGTCGAAGCCGAGACGCCGCGCAAGACCGAACTGGCGGAGCCGAAGCCGAAGCGCGGCGGGAGGCAGGCGGCGTCGAAGGCAACTGTTCGCACAGCGCGTAGCGGTGCTGCCGCCTCTGTATTGGGCGTGGTGATCTCGAATCCGGACAAGGCGCTATGGCCCGATGCCGGTGACGGCACGCCGGTCAGCAAGCTCGATCTGGCGCATTATTTTGAAGCCGTCGGCGAATGGATGATCGGCTATCTCAAGGGACGGCCATGTTCGATCGTGCGCGCGCCGGATGGTATCAAGGGCCATCAGATGTTCTTCCAGCGCCACGCCATGCCCGGCACTTCGAACCTGCTCGAACTGGTAAAAGTCTCCGGCGATCGCAAACCCTATCTGCAGATCGACCGTGTCGAGGGCCTGGCCGCGGTGGCCCAGATCGGCGGGCTGGAAGTGCACCCGTGGAACTGCGCGCCGGATCAGCCCGAACTGCCTGGCCGGCTGGTGTTCGACCTCGATCCCGCGCCAGACGTCGAATTCGGCGCGGTGATGGATGCCGCCCGCGACATGCGCGAGCGATTGACGGCGCTGGGTCTGGAAGGATTTTGCAAGTCGACCGGCGGCAAGGGCCTGCACATTGTCGTGCCGCTGGCCTTTGGCGCCAGGGACAGGGTCGACTGGAAAACCGCCAAGGCGTTCGCGCAAGGTGTGTGCCAGCAAATGGTCGAGGATGATCCCGGGCGCTATCTGATCAACATGTCGAAGAAGCTGCGCGGCGGAAAGATTTTTCTCGATTATCTGCGCAATGACCGCATGGCGACCGCGGTGTCGGTGTTGTCGCCGCGCGCCCGCGATGGTGCCACTGTCTCGATGCCGCTGACCTGGGCGCAATTGCGCGGCGATCTCGATCCGAAGAAGTTCACGATCCGATCGGTGCCGGGGCTGCTGAACAAAACCACGGCTTGGGATGGCTATGATGAGGCAGCCTCACCGCTGAAGCCGGCGATCAAAAAGCTGAAGCCGTAGGGCTCACTGTCATCGCCGGGCTTGACCGGGCGACTCAGTACACGCTGTCACGGATGAATATTGGCGCCTGTGTCGACCGGATCACCCGCCTTCTCGGGTGATGACAAAGCGAGGCCAGACGCAAAAAAAACGCGCGGCCCGTTTTCGGACCGCGCGTCTTTAAAACTTCTGCAAAGCTTTACAGCTTGCCGAGCAACAGCAGGATCAACAGCACCACCACGATCAGGCCCAGACCGCCGCCGCCATAATAGCCGGTGCCGTAGAACGGGCCGCCGCCGACGCCTGAAAAGCCGCCGAGCAAGGCGATGACGAGAATGATTAGAATAATTGTTCCGAGTGACATGTAGTTCTCCTCAGCCTGGCAGGCGGCACCACTTCCTCTGCCTTCATGCGACAAAAACGCGCTATCACAGCGAAAGTTCCACCGGTGAAACTTTGCCGGGCACAACTTTTTTCGCTTTCCATAAGCACTACATAAGTCGGTCAGGTGAGCACACCGCCATTGAGCTTGAGGAATTCCCGATGTCCACACCGCTTGTCGTTTCCATTCCGCATCGACTTGGTCGCGAGGAGGCCTGCCGCCGTCTGAAGGTCGGATTGACCAAGGCTGCCAGCAATCTGCCGGTGCTCAAGGTCGACGAGGAGCGCTGGGAAGGCGACCGGATGATGTTTCGCGTCCGGGCGATGGGGCAGGCGGCCAGCGGACATGTCGATGTTGCCGACGACCACGTCACCGTGGAGGTAACACTGCCATGGCTGCTGCAACGGTTCGCCGAGGTGGCACAGGCCGCGATCAAATCGCGGGGAAGCCTGTTGTTGACGAAAAAGAGCTGAGGTAGCGCCGCGGGTTTGTTGCGTGGCAGCATAAACAGTGCGCAGCGCAAACATCCAGTTTGCAACCGTTACTATCAACTATTTAAGAATAATTCTCTGCAAAGCTACGGAAGCGGAGGAAGGGAACCGACCTTTCTGCGAGTCGGCACGACATCCGCAAGGCCCTTAACCGGCGCCACGGTCCGTGCCTTCACGATCGCCACCGGCAGCGCGTTGAACAGCCGGGCGACTGACAACTCGCCGCTGCTATTCTGTTGTTCGCCGTCCGCGACTGTATAACCGGGCACCAGAACCGTGGCGTCGAAAGCGACGGACGGCGGCCAGACGCGACCGCCCTCGCTCATGGGGGCCAGGCTGCGACCGATCACGATGATCGCCGCGTCGCGCTGATGCCGTCGCGCGAAAGCGATGATGTGCTCGCTATGCGGTCCGGTCACTTCAAGTGGCTGATAGTCGCCGATCGCGAACAGCTCGGCCATTTCGCGGCGCAGCTTGATCAGTTCGCGGGTCCAGGCCAGCTTGACGTGGCCATTGTCCCAGTGCTGCGCCAGCGCGGTCCAGTCCGGCACTTCTTTGCTGGCGAGCACGGCCGCGCGCGCTTCAAAATCCACCGGCCGGCGGTTGTCGGGATCGACCAGCGAGAAGTCCCAGAACTCGGTGCCTTGATAGAAGTCCGGCACGCCGGGCATCGTCGCCTTCAGCGTGATCTGGCTCAGCGAATTCAGCGCTCCGAGCAGCGAGGTGCGCTTGACGAAGGTCCGCAGGGATTCCAGGAATTCAGCGGATAGTCGGGGGTCGAGAATCCGCTCGAGAAACAGCCGCAGGCCGTTTTCGTAGGATTCGTTGGGGTTGAGCCAGCTGGTCTCCTGCTTGCCTTCACGCGCGGCTTTCAGCGCATAGGCCTGCATGCGAGCGAGGAAATCGGGATCGCCTTCGCCAAGCGGCCAGGCACCGATCAACGCCTGATACATCGCATATTCGAACGCGGCCGAGGGCGCGCGCATCTCGCCATCGACGACCAGATGCGGCGCGTTGAGCATTTTCCAGCGGCTGACGGCGGTGGTCCATTCGCCCGGCAGTTCAGCCAGCGCCAGGATGCGCGTCCGGTTATCCTCGCCGCGCTTGGTGTCATGGGTCGCGGTCGACGTCATGCCATGCGGCCAGTCTCGGGCGCGCGTCGTCATCATGTCGTGGAAAGTACTGCGCGGCATTGCCTGCGCCGCCGCGTCGCCTCCGACCTCGTTCAGTGCCAGCAGGCGATGGTAGCGGTAGAACGCGGTATCCTCCAGCGACTTCGCCATGGTCGGGCCGGTGAACTGCTGCACCTTCAGGGCAAAGCGCCGCACCCGGGGCTTGCTGTGCGCGGCCTTGCTCTTCAGCAAATCCAGCGTCAGCGCGTCGCGCAGGAAGTCGAACAGGCCTTCATCGGCACCGAACCAGTCGGCACGCGCCTTTGCGATGGTGGTGGCGATCAATTCGCGATCCAGACCCGAAGGCCCCGTCGCGGTGATGTAGGTGCGATAGACCGGGAAGTGCAGCACATAGAGTTCGAATGCCTGCCGCAGCGTGTCGGCGGAGAAGTCGCGGGTCGAATAGTGCCCGCTGGCGATCCGCGCCAAGAGCCGCGTCAGCACGGTAAATTCGCTGAGCAGCAGCGTCTCCAGCACGCGGCGCTTGGCCTCGATCAGCAGGGGGGCAAATTTCGGCGAGGTATTGCTGACCTGTCGCCAGATCTCGTCGAGCGGGCCGAGGCCCTTTTCTTCCACCAGCACCTGGGTGATGGCATTGAGCCATTCATAGCCCGTCGTGCCGTGCACGCCTGTGAGCTGCACCAGCTTCTCGTGCTCGCCAAGAATCTTTTCGATCACGACATAGAACGGTTTTGACTTGTCGACCTGGGCGTCGCGGATCAGTCGGCGCAACCGCTGGAAATATTGCGCGGGGTCGCGCAGCCCGTCGATGTGGTCGAGCCGGATGCCCTGCAACTTGTCTTCGGAGATCAGCCGCTTCACCAGGCTGTGGATGGCGTCAAACGTGCCGACATCCTCGACGCGCAGGCCGGCCAGCGTGTTGACGTCGAAGAAGCGGCGGTAGTTGATCTCGCTGGAGGCAAGACGCCACTGGCCGAGCTTGTAATGCTGGCGCTCCAGCAGATTGTGCATGGTCTGGATCTGAGACAGACGATCGGGACCGGCCCGATAGGCGTCGAGCCCCCGGGCAATCAGCCCGGCGCCGCCGACGATGGCCGCCAGTTCCTTCTTGAAGGCGGGAGCCTCGGCAAAATTCGGATGGCGCAGGCCCTTGGTACGTAGCGCCAGCGCCAGCACGGCCTTGCCCTCGGGAGTCTCGGCCGCATCGGCCTCCTTGACGACCGTGCGCAGGATCTCGCCATAGCGCTCCGGGGCGATTGGCAGACGATGTTCGAAATACCACGCGGAGAAGCTGCCTTCGGCCGCGTCGTATTTCAGTTCGATCTCGCCGCTGTCCAGCGCCTGGCCGTAGGAGGTGCCGATGATCGGCAGCAGCACGCCGCCGCGGGCGCGGTAGGGCAGGGTGTCCCAGTCGATATCGAAGGACACCGCGTGCGGCGACGCCGGTCCCCATTCCAGCACGCTCAGCCACCACGGATTGTCGGCGGAATGTACGCCGACATGGTTCGGCACGAAATCCAGGATCAGCCCGATGTCGTTCGCCTTCAGCGCGGCGCTGAGGCGCTCGAAACCCTCCTCGCCGCCGAGCTCCGGATTGAGCCTGGTATGGTCGACGACATCATAGCCATGGGTGCTGCCAGCGCGCGACTTCATGAACGGCGAGGCATAAAGATGCGTGATGCCCAGCGACTTCAGATAGGGCACGATCGCCGCGGCATGGTCGAAAGTGAAGTCGCCGGTGAGCTGAACGCGATAGGTGGCGACGGGAATGGCGGCGGTCATCATTTGTCTCCCAATCGCCAGCGCACCGACCACGGCGCGATGACGCCGGCAATGTCGCCGCCCCAGACCCTCGTGCCCGGCCATGGATGATGTTCGCCGGCGCTGCCGTGGTCGGACAGGTTGGCCAGCAGATGCAGGACGAGGCCATCGCCCATCTGCCAGTGCGCCTGCAGAACGCCGTCGTCGTTTGCCTTGGCCGAGCCGAATTTTGCGCCTGCGAGGCGCGGGATGATGTAATCCTTGCGCAGGCCCAGTAGCTCGCGCACCAGCGTCAGCCGCGCCTCGCCGGTCGTGCTGTGGCGATTATCCCAGTCCAGCACAGCGGAGTGGAAAGTTTTCTCATCGAGCGGATCGGGAATCTCGTCGCCGTATTTTTCGTACGCACTGGCGAATTCCTTCTTACGGCCCTGGCGCACCGCTTCGGCGAGATCGCCCTTGAAGTCGCAGAAGAACGGGAATGGCGCCTTCGAACCCCATTCGTCGCCCATGAACAGCATTGGCACCATCGGCGCCAGCAACGTGATCGCCAGCGCGGCCTCGATCGCTTTCGGATTGGCGATGGCTTCCAGCCGGTCGCCGAGCGCGCGGTTGCCGATCTGGTCATGGTTCTGCAGGAAGTTGACGAAGGCCGTCGGCGGCAGCGCGCCGCTCGGCTCGCCGCGCGCTGCGCCCTCGCGATGCGCGGAAGCCTCGCCCTGATAGGCGAAGCCGGACGCCAGCGCGCGCACCACATGGTCGATCGCCCGCGGTGCGTAGTCGCTGTAATAGCCCTTGTCTTCGCCGGTCAGTAGCACGTGCCAGGCGTGGTGATAGTCGTCGTTCCACTGCGCGCGATATTTGCCGCGCGACGGGTTGGTGACGGGATCGAGCAGCTCGGCGCGGTTATCGTCATTTTCCAGCACCACATGGATCCAGCGGCTGGTCTCGGCGGCGAGCTTGCCGACCTCGCGGCTCAACTCATGCAGCATCGGGATTTCGCCCTGCTCGGGGATCGCATGCACGGCGTCGAGCCGCAGCCCGT
>JACMOT010000057.1 GCA_014377915.1 Tardiphaga sp. | reverse complement strand
GAAGCTCAGCCCGAGGGTCCGAGCAGCCTCAAGCCTTCCGTGACCGGCAACGATGACACCATTTTCATCGGCAATAATCGGGTTCGTAAATCCGAACTCCGCAATGCTGCGGGCGATCTGACTGATCTGCTTCTTAGAGTGCGTGCGGGCATTACGCTCATTCAGCGTCAATGCAGAAATGGACGTATCTGCCCTATGGGTGATTGAAGACATGGCTTCTCCTTCGACGCAGAGGTGTCTCTGCGCGCGTTGAATTGCAATCAAAGGTGGAAGTCAGATGCGATGCACCGTTGCCGCATTGCGGTTCGATGGCCACCTCCGATGGAGCAATGCGCTCAATTGTTCGAAGGGTAAGCCCGGCATTGCCGGTTGATCTGGGGCGAGTTAGCGGCGAAAGGCTTTGCCTGCCGCGCTGTTGCCGATAGCACTATTGCAGATTTTGCAAGTCACTTCAAACGAGGATGTTTTCCCACCCTGGAACTCGGATTCGCATAATGGGGCAATATCGAATGGCCATTGTTAGCGTAAGGCTGCCAGATCGCAGTTTCTCTGATGCTTCCGTACATCGAGGAGTGCGCGACTTCGCGCGGACTATCCTCACGCCGTATAAGGCTGGGGGAAGGCAATACTGGCTGTAGAATTCCATCTTTGATTTTAGTCCCCAAGACCTGTTGCTTGTCTTGATCGGCATCTTTTGCATGCATGAAGCGCCCCGGTAGCACAGCCTGATGCGTTTGCTGGATGTCTCCATCGACGGTCTTTGAATCCTTTCGGCGGACAGGGGAGGCGGAGCAGTGGTCCGCGATATGCCTCGGCACCAGCAAAATCGAAGGAGATTTCGGTCATAGCGACGCAGGCAAGACGGCTAGTCATGCGATTGCCAGCGCAATGGCGGATAATCGACGCAGTTGTGCGGATAGGTCAGCATGTCTGCCAGTCATTTAACTGAAAGACTAAAGTTTAGGCGCGCGCACTTGACGAGCATGTTTTTCCGATCCTATAAAATATATTATATAGGATACGGCCATGAAGCAGGTTGAGCGCCCGGAATTCAAGACCAAGGCTCACGTCGTCTTCGACGATTTGCGCCAACGAATTGCCTCCGGCGCGCTGATCCCTGGCGAACGGCTTCTTCTCAAGAGTATTGCGCTAGAGTTCGGCTGTAGCGAAATTCCTGTCCGCGAAGCGTTCCGGTCGTTGGCTGCGGGCGGTTTTGTCGAACTGGTGCCGCACGGCGGCGCCCACGTCTCGGCGCCCAACGTACAGGACATCGCCGAACTGACGGAAATTCGTGCGCTGTTGGAGCCGGAGGCGACCTGGCTCGCGGCGCAACGGCTCGACGAACCGGCGCTCCTCGAACTCGAGGTCATCCTGACCGAGATGGCGGCAGTCGCCAGCGCCGAACATGCGCCAGCCTATGGCGCGCTGAACCGGCGTTTCCACGACGTCATTCTGTCCCATTGCCCCAACCGTAAGCTGGCGACGACGATCAATGACATCTGGGATCGCGCGGAGCGCGGCCGTCTCGTTTATCTCAAAGGACCGAATTTCATCGCCGACTCGTTGGCCCAGCATACCGAAATGGTCCGGCTGATCCGCGCCGGCGAATTCGCTGCGTTACGCGAGCTCAGCGTCCGCCATAGCCACTTCGGATTGCAGGCGGTCCGGGATCTCGCTGCCTGGGAAAATCAATCCCCGTCTCGCAAGGTAGGAAGCCATCGATGACCATGACTGACGCCACCGAAGCGGTTGCCGTGCCCGCTCATCGCAAGCGGCCCCGCAGTTGGCGTCAGACGATCGAAACGTGGAGTCCGGCGGTGCTCATCGTGGTGCTGCTGGTCGTGTGGGAGACCTGCGTGCGTGTCTTCGACGTGCCGCGCTTCCTGCTGCCGACGCCGAGTGAAATTGCACTTCTCGCCGTCAATGAATGGTCGTTGGTGCAGATGCACTCGATCTCCACGATCTGGAGCATCGCGACCGGCTACATCGCGGCCGCCATCTTCGCGCTGGCGGCTTCCGCGCTGATGATCCGCTTCGCGCTGGCCGAGAAGCTGATCATGCCGATCTTTGTCGGCCTTCAAAGCGTACCGAAAATTGCGATCGCGCCGCTGATCCTGGTCTGGGTCGGCGCGGGCATCGGATCGAAAATCCTGATCGTCGCCTCCATCGCTTTCTTTCCGATCGTCATCAACACGATGGTCGGCTTCAAGGAGGTCGACCGCGGCCTTGCCGATGTCTTTCGCTCGGTGTCGGCCAACGAACGCCAGCTGTTCATGAAGCTGCGGCTGCCCTATGCGATGCCGTATATCTTCGCTGGACTGCGTATCGCAACGACGTTGTCGGTGCTCGGTGCGATCGTGGCGGAATGGCTCGCCGCTTCGAACGGCCTCGGCTACCTTGTCCTGTCCGGCAGCTTTAATTTCAACACCGCACGCTCCTTTGTCGCGATCATCGCGCTGGCCGTGATCGGCACCGCCTTCTTTGCCCTGATGTCGTGGATCGAGCGTCTTGTGTCCTGGAAACGGCATGGCGCCAACGACTCGACGACCACCATCTGACCACACGCCAAAACCGCTCGAAGCCGGGCAGCGACGATCATTTGACCTAGGCCAGCCGGCCAGTTGGAGGACGAAATATGTATTCTTTTCGTAATATCATCGTTGCCACGTCGATTGTCTCGGGAGCCATCTCGGGGGCGCAGACCATGGCACTCGCGGCCGACAAGGTCGTGATGCGGCTGAATTTCACGCCGTGGGCGATGCACGCGCAGTATTACGCGGGGATCGCGCAGGGCTTTTACGCCCAGGAAGGCATCGAGCTCGAAATCCGTCCGCCGTCCGGCGGCCAGCAAAACGAAGTGTTCATCGGCACCGGACGCGAGCAGTTCGGCGTCGCCAATGCCGACAGCTTCATCAAGGCGCGTGCCAGCGGGCTGCCGGTGATCGCGGTCATGGCCGACGAGCCCGACACGCCGTTCTCAGTGATCACACTGAAGAAGGATGGCTTCACCGATCCGAAGGAGCTCAAGGGCAAGAAGCTGAGCTGGTTCCAGACCAATGTGAAGGGCCTTCTCGATCCGATGCTGGCCCAGGCCAAGCTGACGCGCGACGATGTCGACTACGTCAATGTCGCGCGTGGCGCCGAAGTGCAGATGCTTGCCGCTGGCCAGGTCAACGCTGTGTTTGGCTACAGCTTCGGCCAGGCTCTGACGCTCGACGAGCGCGGCTTTCCGACCAAGGTGTTCGCGCTGAAGGACTATGGCGTGAAGTTCTACGGCACGGTGATCTACACCAATGAACAGTTGCTGAAGTCCAATCCGGACCTCGTGAAGCGCTACGTCCGCGCCACGCTGACGTCGCTGGCCTGGACGCGCGACAATATGGAGAAGGCCGTCACCGAGATGGTCAAGGTCTCGCCGGACCGCGACGTCAAGCTCGAGACCAAGAAGCTCGCTATCATCTATGAACTTTACAACACCCCGGATTACGCAACCCGGTTCGGCCTGATGAACGACGAGAAGTGGAAATCGTCGATCGACATCCTCGGCGATTCCGGCGATCTGCCGAAGAAGCCCACGCCCGGCGAAATGTACACCAACGCCGTGATCGAGAGCCTCGACGAAGCCAAGACCCTGTCGGCCGCGATCAAGGCGCCCGCCAAGTGAGTCCGGGAGCAATGACAGCCACGGCGACCGGTCCGGCCTCGCGCGCAGTCGACGATGCGGGCGCGATCCGCATCGCCGACATCGGCGTGACCTACGGCGTCGGCGGCGACGAGCCGGTGACGGCACTGACGGACATCAATCTTGATATCCCTGCCGGCTCCTTCGTCTCGCTGGTCGGTCCCTCGGGTTGCGGCAAGTCGACTTTGCTGAAGGTCGTCGGCGACCTGATGAAGCCCACCAAAGGCAAGGTGACGATCGGCGGCGCAGCGCCGGCCACGTTGCGCCAGGAGGGCCGCATCGGCGTAGTGTTCCAGCAGGCCAATCTGATGCCGTGGCTGGACATCACCGCCAACATCGCGCTGTTGCGCGAACTCGTCGCCGGAAACGGCCACAAGCCGTCGGATGCCGGCGCCAATATTGCGGAACTGATCGACGTGGTCGGCCTCAAAGGGTTCGAGAACAAGCATCCGCACCAGCTTTCGGGCGGCATGCAGCAGCGCGCCGCGATCGCCCGCGCGCTGGCGCTCGATCCCGCCACTTTGCTGATGGACGAGCCGTTCTCGGCTCTCGATGAGATCACGCGCGACCGCATGGCGATTGAGCTGATGCGAATCTGGCAGGTCTATCGCAAGACCGTGCTCTTCGTGACCCATAGCCTTTCCGAAGCCGTATTCCTGTCCGACCGCGTCGTGCTGATGAGCGCGCGGCCCGGCCGCATTCATCGCGTCTTCGACATCGACCTGCCGCGCCCGCGCGACCGCGAGACGCGCCTCACCGAGCGCTTTCACCAGATTGTCAGCGAGATCAATCGCGAGCTTTATGTGGTGATGTCTTGATGCAATCTGCCTTTGATCCGACGGGGCTCACGAACAGCGCGCTGCTGCTTGTCGACATGAATCGCTCCCACCTCGATCATTCGATCGGCCACATGCTGGTCGCGAAGCCGGACGCCGACCGGATCATTGCCAATGCGGTGAAGCTGCGCGAGGCCTGGGCGAAGGTCGGTCTGCCGGTCATCTTCGTGCGCACGCATCATCGTCAGGACCCGCGCGACGGCAACATCGTCGACAACAAGAGCCCATTCTGGATGGCGCAGCATGGCGCGGTGGTGCCGGGCCTCGGCAAGCCGCGCAAATCGCTGGCGGTCGAAGGCGCGCCCGTCACCGAAATCGTCGCCGAACTGGCGCCGCGGCCAGGCGACTTCACGGTGTTCAAGCATCGCTACAGCCCGTTCGACAACACCGATCTGGAGCATCTGCTGCGCAATCTTGGCGTCAAGTCGCTGGTGATCGGCGGCGTCAACACCAACAATTGCGTGATGTGCGCCTGTTTCGAGGCCTTCAATCGCGACTATCGCGTGGTGCTGGCCGAAGATTTGTGCGCCTCAATGAACGGCCCTGATTATCACGAAGCCGCCGTCAAGCTGATCGGCGCGGCGCTGGGCTGGGTGGTGCAGTCCGGCGAGATCATACAGGCCTGCCGGCCGGCAACCGCCGGCGGCGTCCACGCTCAGGAAATGGAGACCCACTGATGGCGCAGCCCCCGACGATGATCCGCCGCGGCGGCCAGCAATGGGTCATGGACCAGTTGTTCCGGATCGCCGGTCACGACCTGCTGTTTCCCGGCGCGCTGGGTTTCCGGCTCGAGCGCGGCTATCGCTACGCCGAAGTCGAGCGCACGATGGCCCGCGTTAAGACCTTCCGGCAGAACGCCCGCGAATGGGCGCATACTGCGAGCCAGCTCGAGGACATGGCGAAGGACGCCGAGTCCCGCGGTCACAAGATCTCAGCGCGCGATTTCTACTATCGCGCCTCGATCTATTACGGTCGCGGTCAGTGGTCGATCAACCGCGACGCCGACGTCAAGCGTGCGATGTACGACAAGTGCGTCGAATGCTTCGAAGGGTTGATCCGCCATGCGGACGGCTTGATCGAGCGCGTCGTGCTCGATATCGAGGGCGAGAAGGTCTACGCCGTACTGCATCTGCCGCCGAACCGCATCGGCAAGGTGCCGGCGCTCTTGTTCTTTCCGGGCATGGACATGTTCAAGGAGGAATTCCCGAACGCGGAGAACAACCCGTTCGCGCGCCGCGGCATCGCCATGTTGACGCTCGACGGCCCAGGGCAGGGCGAGACCCGCGTCAAGGGCTGCACCGTCACCGACGAGAAGTACATCAAGGCCGGCAAGGCCGCGCTGGATTATCTCGAAAAGCGTCCGGAGATCGACGCCAGCCGTCTCGGCGTATCGGGCGCCAGCTTCGGTTCCTACTGGGCGCCGCAGCTCGCCGCCAATGACAGCCGCATCAAGGTCAATGCCGGGATCATGGGCATCCTCTATTCGATGAACGCGATCTTCGAGCTGGCGCCGCCGAGCTTCAAATCGACCTACATGTACATGTCCGGCATTTCGGACGAAGCGACATTCGACAAGATGGCGGCGACCATGGGCTTGGCTGGTATCGGCGCCAAGCTGACCTGCCCGACGCTGATCACGCAAGGCGAGAACGACTATCTCTGCCCGGTGGAAGGCGCCGATCGTTTCTACGACGAAGTCGTGGGGCCTAAGGAGATGTGGCTGTTCCACGACGAGTTTCATCCTCTCGGCGGCGTCATGCAGCATCTCATCCCGTGGCTCGCCGACTGGGTGATGGATGCCTTCGACGGCAAATTCGCACCCAGCTATGCCCGTCGCATCGAGCGCGAGGTGATGTAGTCCGCGACATTCAGCCGATACGACGCTGCATCTCCCATCGATGAGGCTTGACCATGCATCCTGAAATTCCAATCCCCCCGCAGCCGATTTCCGAGCGCCCGTTCTCGCAGATGGACAAACCGTTTCCGTGGCCGAACGGCGCGCGCTGCGCCGTCATGCTCACCTTTGATTTCGACGCCGAGACGTTGTGGTTTTCGCGCGATCCGGAAAACGCGCGCCGGCCGGGCATTCTGAGTCAGGGAATCTATGGCGGGCGGGTTGGCGTCCACAAGGTGATGGACCTGATGGCCGAGGAGCAGATCAAGGCAACGTTCTTTACGCCAGGCTGGACCGTGCAGCGCTATCCCGGAGCCGTCGAACGCATTCTCAAAGACGGCCACGAGCTCGGTCATCATGGCTATCTGCATGAATGGATCGACCCCGACTATCCCGACAAAGAGCGCGAGGCGATGGAGAAGGGTCTTGCGGCAATGCAGGAGGTCTCCGGCGTCAAGCCGAAAGGCTATCGATCGCCGGGCGGCGAGACCAGTCCGAACATGATCCGACTTCTGCATGAGAACGGCTTTCTCTACGATTCCACCCTGATGGACGGCATCGTGCCCTATCGCCACGAACTCGCCGACGGCACGCCCGGTCCGATCGAGATTCCGTGGCACTGGTCGATCGACGACGCGCCCTATGCGCTGTTCTCGATCAAAAATCCCCGGCCGATCATGCCCAACAGCCACGTGCTCGAGATCTGGCTCGACGAATTCCGCGAGATCTACCGCTGGGGCGGGCTCGTCGACGTCGTCATGCACCCGCAGATATCCGGGCGGCCTTCGCGCATCGCCGCGCTCCGCCAGTTCATCCACGAGGTGCGCAAATTTCCCAACGTGTGGTTCGCGACCGGCACCGAAGTCGCCGAAGCCTACGCCGCAGCAGAAGCAGGCCTGAAATGATCGACTACGTCATTAGAAATGCCCGCCTCGCCGGCCGGGACGGCCTGGTCGATATCGGTTTTGCCAAGGGGCGCATTCAGGCCGTCGAAGGCGGCCTCGTCTGCGATGCGCCGTCGCATGACGCTGGTGGCTGCCTGTGCTGCGCCGGCTTCATCGAGACCCATATCCATCTCGACAAGTCTCGCATCATCGATCGCTGCGCGCCCGAAACGCGCCGCATGGCGGATGCGGTGGTGCGCGTCAAGGACGTCAAGAAGACCTTTACGGTCGAGGACGTCTACACCCGCGCCAAGGCGACGCTCGAGGCCTGCCTGAAGAACGGCACGACACGGATGCGGACCCATGTCGAGGTCGATCCCGGCGTCGGCATGCGCGGCTTCGAGGGCGTGCAGGCGCTGGTCGAAGAATACAAATGGGCGATCGACATCGAGCTCTGCATATTCCCTCAGGAGGGATTGACCAACAACCCCGGCACCGACGAATTGCTGGTCGAGGGCCTGAAGCGCGGCGCGCGTGCCATCGGCGCGGCGCCCGGCTACGATACCGATCACGCCGGTCAGTTGCGGCGGGTGTTCGAACTCGCCCGCGAATACGATGCCGAAGTCGACATGCATGTCGACTTCGGCAACACGCCCGACGATCCCGACGCGATCCTGATCTGCGAACTGACCAAACAATACGGGCTCGGCGGTCGCGTCGCGATCGGCCATGCCACGAAACTCTCGACCATGCCGCCCGACGAGCAGAAGGCGATGGCCAAGCGCCTCGGCGACGCTGGCGTTGCCGTGACGATCCTGCCGGCGACCGATTTGTTCCTGATGGGCCGCGACCAGGATTACAACGTCAAGCGCGGGCTGGTGGACGCCAACCTATTCGTCGAACAGGGGTGCAACTGCACGCTCTCGACCAACAACGTCATGAATCCGTTCACCCCGTTCGGCGACGGCTCGTTGCTGCGGATGGCGAACCTGCAGGCCAACGTCCTGCAGATCGGGCAGGCGGAGCGAATTGCGGAATGCTTCGAGATGATCACCAACCGCTCCGCCCGTCTGATGAACCTGAAGGACTACGGCATTGCGGCGGGCAACCCGGCCGATGTCGTCATCATCGACGCCGAGGATACCCGGCACGCCGTCGCCGAACTGCGCCAGCCGCTCGCGGCGTTCAAGAACGGCAAGCGGACACTGACGCGTCTTCGCGCCGAACTACATCATCCGGCCTGAGGACGCACAATGGCAACCAGATCGATCCGCATTCTGATGGACGGCGTCACCGGACGCCTCGGCCAGAACCAGCACCTGATCCGCTCGCTGCTGGCGATCCGCAACGAAGGCGGCCTTTCACTGAAGAACGGTGAACGGCTGGTGCCGGAGCCCGTGCTGCTCGGCCGCAACGCCGACAAGCTCGCGGCGCTTGCGTCGGCGCATGGAGGGCTGCCGTGGTCCACCGACGTCGAGGCCAGCCTGGCCGATCCCGCGGTCGAGATCTATTTCGATGTCGCGGTGACCGCGGGCCGCGTCGAACGGGCCAAGCGCGCCATCGCGGCCGGCAAACATATCTACCTTGAAAAGCCGATCGCCGGGTCTGCCGAGGACGCGCTGGAGCTGTACCGGGCCGCCAATGCGGCGGCTGTTAAGCACGGCGTGGTGCAGGACAAGGTGTTCCTCCCCGGCTTCCACAAGCTGCGCAAGGTGCGCGACGCAGGCTTCTTCGGCCGAATCCTGTCAGTGCGCCTTGAATTTGGCTGGTGGGTGTTCGACGGCGATCTCTATCCGTCGCAGCGTTCGAGCTGGAACTACAAGAAGCGCGAGGGCGGCGGGCTGATCCTCGATATGTTTCCGCACTGGCGCTACATTCTCGAGGGGATCGTCGGCAATATCGAAGCGGTGTCCTGTCGTAAGACCACAAAGATCCCGCGGCGCCGCGACGAGCGCGGCGAAGCATACGACGTCGATGTGGAGGACGAGGTGTTCGCCACCTTCCAGATCGAAGGCGGCATTCTTGCACAGGTGAACAGCTCCTGGGCCTCGCGCGTCCGGCGCGACGACATGCTGACCGTGCAGATCGACGGCACGCAGGGCTCGGCGGTGACGACGTTGCACCGCTGCTTCATCCAGCCGCTGGCGAGCACCCCGAAGCCGCCCTGGAACGTCGACGTGCTGCAAGGGACGGACTTCGACGCGCAGTGGCAGGAAGTGCCCGACGTCGACATCTACAAGAACAGCTATCGTTGCGGCTGGGAGCTGTTTCTTCGACACGTCGTCGAAGGCGCGCCGTTCCCGTCGCCGCTGCTGGCCGGCGCCAAGGGCGTGCAACTCGCGGAAGCCTGCTACCGCAGCGACGCCGAGCGCCGCTGGATCGATCTGCCGACGCTGTCCTGAATCCTTCGGCGCGTCGCCGCATCGGCAGGCGAAAAATTCTCAAATTAGTGAAGGCGCTACGCCATGACCCGCATCATCGACATGCACACCCACACCTTTTCGAAGGCTGCGGAGGAGCTGGTGCACGGCCTCTACGATCCCGTGACCAATCCCTATCGACGCGACATGTCGCCCGAGAGCCGCGAGACCGACGCCGGCAACAAGCTGCGCACCGCCTTGAAGCTCAACAGCGTCGAGCAGCGGCTCGCCGACATGGCGCGGATGCGCGTCGATATGCAGGTGATCGCGCCGGCGCCGGCGCAGCAGCACTATTGGGCGGAGCCGGAACTGCTCACCGCGCTGTCGGTGGCGCAGAACAACCATATCGCCGCGATGGTCGCCGCCGCGCCGGCGCGCTTCGCCGGCATGGGGACGCTGCCGCTGTCGGCGCCGGATCGCGCCGTCGACGAAGCGACGCGCGCCGTCGAGCACCTTGGGCTGCGCGGGTTCCAGATCGACTCCCGGGTCGTTGCTCGCGAGTTGTCGGACGCGGCCTTCGACCCGGTGTGGGCGCGGGTGGCAAAGCTCGGCGTGCCGATGTTCATCCATCCTCTTGGTTTCTCGGATGGCGCGCGGCTTAGCGCGTACTTCATGGTCAATACGGTCGGCCAGCCGCTCGAGGAAGTGATCGCCATCAACCATCTGATCTTCGGCGGCATCCTCGATCGCCATCCCGACCTGAAGGTGATCGTCGCTCATGGCGGCGGCTATTTCCCGTCCTATCTCGGGCGGATCGAGCACGCCTGGAAGGTGCGTCCCGAGGTGCATCGGCTTTGCGCCGACGCGCCATCCAGCTACATGCGGCGCATGTGGTTCGACACGTGCCTGTTCAATCCGGTCGAAGTGCAGGCGCTCGTCGCCCTGGCCGGCGCCGAACGCGTGATGCTCGGCTCGGACTATCCGTTCGACATGGGCGACGAGGATCCCGTCGGGCTGGTCGAGCGTTGCACCGGCCTCGATGCTGCGCGGCGTGATCTCGTTCTGGGCGCGACCGCCGCGCGGATATTTGGTCTGTGATCCATGCGTCTAATTGCTGCTTCAGCGCAGTTGGCGGAGCGACATGGGATGACCGTTTGTGGTGGCGGGTTCAACCGGTCAGCTCGACACTCCAATCTTCTAGCAAGGATGGAGTGTGGGCATGAAACAGAGGCGTCGCATTTATTACTGGGCCGCCCAGCGGTCTGAAATCTGGGATCGCTGGCAGGCCGGCGAGGCGATGAGTTCGATCGGACGCCGGTTTGACCGGGAGTCTTCATCGGTCTTCTCGGTCATTTCGTCAACAGGCGGTATCCGTCCGCCTGATCGACACCGTGCCAAACAAGCGCTCAGCCTCCCTGACCGAGAGGAGATCTCTCGATGGCTCAGCATGCGCCGTTCGTTGCGCTCTATCGCTCACCATCTGGGACGATCGCCGTCAACCATCAGCCGTGAGATACAGCGCAATGGCGGGGCCGATCGCTGTCGGTCTACGGGGGCCGATCAGGCCGCTTGGGATCGGGAGCGGCGCCCGAAGCTTTTTAAGCTGGCTTGCCGTCCGTTCCTGAGGCTCACAGTATCGGCGTTGCTGCGGCGGCAATGGTCACCAGAGCAGATTGCCGGCTGGCTAAAACGCACCTATCCGAAGGAGTCTGAAAAAGCAGGTGTCACACGAGACGATCTATCGCAGCCTGTTCATCCAGGCGCGCGGTATTCTAAAAAAGGAGCTTCTTGATTATCTGAGAGCGAGACGCACAGTCCGCCCCTCCTGTCACGCCACCATGAAACGCAGCGGACTCGGGCAGATCAAGAACGCTATATCCATCAGCGAACGGCCGCCGTCTGTTGAAGACCGTGCGGTCCCTGGCCATTAGGAAGGCGACTTGATCGGCGGGTCAGGGAACAGCTACATCGCAACGCTTAGCGCTCGAAGAGATCTCGACAGTGGCACAATTGATCGGTACAAAGGACGGATTAGCGGGTCGACTAAGCGGTTGAATTTGCTGGATTTACTGCCCTGGACCGACAATCCTTTCCTGGGCACCACACCCATTTCAAACCATTGGTTTGAAAGTAAATAAGCAAGGTCAGGGCCCGGTTCGGCCTGCCATCTGCGGTACTTCCCCGCGAGGCCTCTTGCCAGGCGACCGCCCCGCATCATCCCATCATCCTCTGCTACGACACACCGTTTTGCGGTGCCCCTGCGCTGCCGCGGCTGACATAACGTCCCGACGTGCCGCCCACGAGCGCGCCGTCGCGGACGATGAAGCGGCCGCACAGTAGCGTGGCGACCGGCCAGCCGGTGATCTCGATGCCCTCATAGGGCGTGTAGTCCGCGCCGTGGTGCAGGCCGGCTTGCGACAAAGTCGCCTTGCGCGCCGGATCCCACAGCGCGATGTCGGCGTCATAGCCGATCGCGATCGAGCCCTTGCCGGCGAGGCCATAGGTCCTGGCATGGTTGGTCGAAGTCAGCGCCACGAACTGGTTCAGCGTAATGCGGCCACGGCTGACGCCCTCCGAGAACAGGATCGGCAGCCGCGTCTCGATGCCGGGAATGCCGTTCGGGATCCAGCGGAAGCTGCTGCGCGCGTTCGGCGGCTGCTTGCCCTGGATGTCGTCGTAGCGGAACGGGCAGTGGTCCGACGAGAACAGCGTGAACACGCCCTGCTGCAGCCCCTCCCACCACGCCTGCTGCGAGGCCAGATCGCGCGGCGGCGGCGAGCAGACATATTTGGCGCCTTCCATGCCGAGGTCTTTCAAATCCTCGGCGGTCAGCACCAGATATTGCGG
>JACMOT010000576.1 GCA_014377915.1 Tardiphaga sp. | reverse complement strand
TGTTCTTCGGCAGCACTTCCTCGCGCAAGGAGCCTGTGAGCTGCAGCCGCCGCCAGCGGTTGCGCAGCGCGATCGAGACCGCGCGCTTGGCGTCGTGCTGGCCGACGATGTAGCGGTCGAGTTCGCTGACGATTTCACGGGGAGAAAAGTCGGTCATGAGCTTCGCTTCTTCTTCCTTCTCCCCTTGTGGGAGAAGGTGGCGCGGCGCAGCCGCGTCGGATGAGGGGTAGTGTTAGGCAAGGAGTTTGTAGTCGCCCCTCACCCGTCCCGAACCGCTTCGCGGTTCGATCCACCCTCTCCCACAAGGGGAGAGGGAAGGAAGAGCGTCAGCTTTCCAGCGCCTCGATCGTCACATTGCGATTGGTGTAGACGCAAATATCCGCCGCGATATCGAGCGCGCGGCGCACGATGGTCTCGGCATCCTTATCGGAATCCACCAGCGCGCGGGCCGCGGCCAGCGCGTAATTGCCGCCGGAGCCGATCGCCATCACCCCGGCTTCCGGCTCCAGCACGTCGCCAGTGCCGGTCAGCACCAAGGTGACGTCCTTGTCGGCGACGATCATCATCGCTTCCAACCGGCGCAGATAGCGGTCGGTACGCCAGTCCTTGGCCAGTTCGACCGCGGCGCGGGTCAATTGTCCGGGATATTGCTCCAGCTTGGCTTCCAGCCGCTCGAACAGCGTGAAAGCGTCAGCGGTGGCGCCGGCGAAGCCACCGATTACGTCGCCCTTGCCGAGTTTCCGCACTTTCTTGGCGTTGGACTTGATCACGGTCTGGCCGATCGAGACCTGGCCGTCGCCGCCGATGACGACGCGGCCGCCCTTGCGGACGGTCAGAATCGTGGTGCCGTGCCAGACCGGGGACGATCCGTCATGGGAAGCCGAATAGGATGCGTTCATGGAAACCCTCTTGAGCGCCTGATCTAGGCACTGGTGCCAGCCGTTGCAAATGCGGCGAAAGCGCCAGATATCCGCTGTAAGGTGGGCAAAGGCGCCCTCGCGCCGTGCCCCCGCGTCCGCGGGGCTGCTTCGTGGGCACGCTTCGCTTTGCCCACCCTGCATCCCCCCGTGGGGCACCGATATTCGCTCACCATAGGTCCTGAAACCGGCCCGCCGCGGTGGCGCCACCGTCATCACCCTGTTAAAAGAGCGCGTTTTCAGCATCCGGAGAGTGCATTTCATGCGCAAGGCGACGATCAAGCGCAAGACCAGGGAAACCGATATCGAGGTCTCCGTGAATCTCGACGGCACCGGCCAGTCGAATTCCACGACCGGCATCGGCTTCTTCGACCATATGCTCGATCTGCTCGCCCGGCATTCCCGCATCGACATCACCGTCAAGGCGGTCGGCGACCTGCATGTCGACTACCACCACACCACCGAGGATGTTGGTATCGCGCTCGGCCAGGCGGTCAAGCAGGCGCTGGGCGACATGGCCGGCATCACCCGCTATGCCTCGGTCCACATGCCGATGGACGAGACCCTGACCCGGGTGGTGATCGATATTTCCGGCCGCGCGGTGCTGGTATTCAAGTCGGCGTTCCCGACCCACAAGATCGGCGAGTTCGACACCGAACTGGTGCGTGAATGGTTCAATGCTTTCGCCGGCAATGCGGGCGTGACTTTGCACGTCGAGACCCTATATGGCGAGAACAGCCATCACATCGCCGAATCCTGCTTCAAGGGCCTGGCGCGGGCGCTGCGCACGGCGGTCGCGATCGATCCGCGCAATGCCGGCGAAGTGCCCTCCAGCAAGGGCCAGCTCGGCGGCTGAGACAACGAGGCGTCGCCGAATTAGCCGTCATTGCGAGAAGCGAAGCGACGCGGCAATCCAGAATGCACCAAGCGCATAGGGACTGGATTGCTTCGTCGTAACGGCTCCTCGCAATGACAGGGCTGGAGCAGCGCTCCTCACAATGACGGCTAGATGAGTTACGGAGCGGATATGCCGGTCTACACAGTTCATGCGCCTCTCGCTGTCGGTCGCGAGGCGGTTCCTGCCACGGACCGCTTCGTGTTCGTGCGTGACGGCTTCCATTTCTGGGCGTTTGTCGCGGGTTTGATCTGGCTGATCTGGCACCGGCTGTGGCTGGCGCTGCTTGGCTATGTGGTGCTGTCGATCATCGGCGAAGTGACGCTGTCATTGCTGGGCGCTGGCGCCGGCATCCGCATCGCCGTGATGGGGCTGTTTGCATTGCTGATGGGGTTTGAAGCCGCCACCTTGCGGCGCTGGACGCTGTCGCGCCGCAAATGGCACCAGATCGATGTCGTCGCCGCCGCCGATGAGGAAAGCGCCGAGCGACGCTTCTTCGAGCGCTGGACCGCGCAGCGCAGCGCCGTCAACGACCTTTCGGCGACCGATCGCGGCGCACCGCCGCCGACCCGCCATTCTCCGGGCCAGCCGTTTTCGCGACCGCCATCCGGCGCGCGCGAGGAAATCATCGGGCTGTTCCCGCAACCGGGAGCCTCCAGGTGAGCGTTGCCATTATCGTTTCCGGCTCCGGCAATCGGCACTCGGCGGCGAAGGCCTTCGAGCGCGCCGCGCGCAGCATGGAAGTGCCGGAGAAGGTTGTCGTCACCCGCGACCCGGAAGTGGTGTTCCGCGCCGACCGCATCGTGCTGCCGGGCGTCGGTGCCTTCGCCGATTGCCGCAAGGGGCTGGATTCCCTCGACGGCATGGTCGAGGCGATGACCGAGGCGGTGCGCGACAAGGCGCGGCCGTTCTTCGGCATCTGCGTCGGCATGCAGTTGATGGCCACCCGCGGCAAGGAACACGTCACCACCGAGGGTCTCAACTGGATCCAGGGCGACGTCGAAAAGATCACGCCGCGCGAGGAGAACTTCAAGATCCCGCATATGGGCTGGAACACGCTGGAGATGGTGCGCGAGCATCCGGTGCTGGAACGGCTGCCGCTCGGCCCGAAGGGCCGTCATGCCTATTTCGTGCACTCCTATCAGCTCAACGCGGTGAACGAATCCGACGTGCTGGCCCGTGCCGAGTATGGCGGCCCGCTCACCGCGATCGTCGGTCGCGACACCATGATCGGTACCCAGTTTC
Source organism: Tardiphaga sp. (assembly GCA_014377915.1). Next base: position 3,334 of record JACMOT010000576.1, on the reverse strand, counting down.
ACCCTGAAAAGAGCCAGCGGTTTGGTTTGGCTTTGATCTCGAACTTTCTGAAGTGGAAGCCGTGAGTTTGATATCAACATCGGCGGTCACAACCCTCTCCCCGCGAGCCCTTGCGAGCGGTGGGGAGGGTCGACGCCGCAGGCGTCGGGGTGGGGCGCGCCTGCTTTGCCGAGCAGCCCCCCACCCCCGACCCCTCCCCGCCAAGTGGGGGGAGGGGAGCTATAGCGCTCCTGGTTTCTGGACAGTTTTATCATGATCCTCTTCCCCGCCATCGACCTCAAAAACGGCCAGTGCGTTCGCCTCGAACAGGGCGACATGGCGCGCGCCACCGTGTTCAACCTCGATCCCGCCGCGCAGGCGCGCGACTTCGAGGCCCAGGGCTTCGAATATCTCCATGTCGTCGATCTCGACGGCGCCTTCGCCGGCAAGCCGGTTAATGCGCAGGCGGTGGAGTCGATGCTGGCCACGGTGAAAATGCCGGTACAGCTCGGCGGCGGCATTCGCGATCTCGCCACGGTTGAAGCCTGGCTCAGCAAGGGCATCACCCGCGTCATCATCGGCACCGCGGCGGTGCGAGATCCTGCGCTGGTCAAACAGGCCGCGAAGAAATTTCCCGGTCGGGTCGCCGTTGGTCTCGACGCCCGCGACGGCAAGGTCGCGGTCGAAGGCTGGGCCGAAACCTCGACCGTCACCGCGCTGGAGATCGCGCGGCGCTTCGAGGATGCCGGCGTCGCCGCCATCATCTTCACCGACATCGCGCGCGACGGCCTGCTCAAGGGCCTCAACCTCGACGCCACCATCGAACTGGCCGACGCCATCTCGATCCCCGTGATCGCCTCCGGCGGCTTTGCCTCCATCGACGACGTCAAGGCGAAGCTCGAGCCCCGCGCCAGCCGACTGGCCGGCGCGATCTCCGGCCGCGCCCTGTATGACGGCCGGGTCGACCCGGCCGCGGCCCTGGCGCTGATCCGATCCGCCCGCGCGGCAGCATAGGAATCCACATGTTCACGATGCGCGTCATCCCCTGCCTCGACGTCAAGGACGGCCGGGTCGTCAAGGGCATCAACTTCGTCGATTTGCGCGACGCCGGTGATCCGGTCGAGGCCGCGGTGGCCTATGACGCCGCCGGCGCCGACGAGCTGTGCTTCCTCGATATCAACGCCACGCATGAAAACCGCGGCACCATGATGGACGTCGTCCGACGCACGGCGGAGGCCTGCTTCATGCCGCTGACCGTCGGCGGCGGGGTTCGCACCGTCGATGATATCCGCGCGTTGCTGCGCGCCGGCGCCGACAAGGTCTCGATCAATTCCGCCGCGGTCGCCAACCGCGAATTCGTGAAGGAGGCCGCGGAAAAATTCGGCGGCCAGTGCATCGTGGTGGCGATCGACGCCAAGCGGGTCGCCCGCGCCGGCGGCGGTTCGCGCTGGGAGATCTTTACCCATGGCGGGCGCAACTCGACCGGTATCGATGCCATCGAATTCGCCCAGGAAGTGGTCTCGCTCGGCGCCGGCGAAATCCTGCTGACCTCGATGGATCGCGACGGCACCCGGCAGGGCTTCGATATCCCGCTGACCCAGGCGGTCGCCGACAGCATCAACGTGCCGGTGATCGCGTCCGGCGGCGTCGGCAATCTCGACCACCTGGTCGACGGTATCAAGAACGGCCACGCCACCGCGGTGCTGGCGGCGTCGGTTTTCCACTTCGGCGAATTTACCATTCGTGAGGCCAAGGATCACATGGTCCGCGCCGGTCTGCCGATGCGGCTCGACCCGTAGTCGAAACTCTGGCAGGACTCCCGCCAGTCCAGTTGAGAAAGCCGACATGGCCCGTTTTACGATCCACGACCTTGCCGCCACCATCGACGTCCGCGCGGCGTCGGGCGGCGAGTCGTCTTATACCCGAAAGCTGCTCGATAAGGGTACCGCGCATTGCGCCAAGAAGTTTGGCGAGGAAGCGGTCGAGACGGTGATCGCCGCGATCGAGAACGATCGCGATCACTTCATCAATGAAAGCGCCGACGTGCTGTTTCACCTCCTGGTGCTGCTGAAGTCGCGCGATGTCACGCTCGAGGAAGTCGAGACCGCGCTTGGTGCGCGGACCACGATGTCCGGGCTGCAAGAAAAAGCCGCGCGCCAGCACGACTGAAGACTTCGGTCATAACGGGGGACTGCTTCATGGATATGCGGGCAGAGCAGCAATACAATCCGTACCGTAATTTCTCCCGCGAGCAGTGGGCGGCCTTGCGCGACGATACGCCGATGACGCTCGAGGCCGGCGAGATCGCCGCGCTGCGCTCGATGTATGACCGCCTTGATCTCAAGGAAGTCGAGGAAATCTATCTGCCGCTATCGCGGCTGCTGTCGATCTACGTCACCGCGACGCAGCGGCTGTACTACGCGCAGCGCCACTTCCTCGGCATCGAAGATCGCAAGATGCCCTATATCATCGGCGTCGCCGGCTCGGTGGCGGTCGGCAAGTCGACCACCGCGCGGGTGCTGCAGGCGCTGCTGGCGCGCTGGTCGCCGCGCCCGAAGGTCGATCTCATTACCACCGACGGCTTCCTCTATCCCAACGCGGTGCTCGAGCGCGAAGGCATCATGCAGAAGAAGGGCTTTCCGGAAAGCTACGACCTGCCGACGCTGCTGGCATTCCTCAGCGACATCAAGGCCGGTCGCAGCCCGGTGCGCGCGCCGCTCTATTCGCATCTGACCTATGATGTGATCCCGAACAAGTGGCAGGAGATCGACCAGCCCGACATCCTGATCGTCGAGGGTGTCAACGTGCTGCAGACCGGCCGCCTGCCGCGCGACGGCCGGGCGGTCCCGGTGGTATCCGACTTCTTCGATTTTTCGGTGTTCATCGATGCCGACGAACCGGTGCTGCGCGAATGGTACGTGCATCGTTTCCTGGCGCTGCGCGACACCGCGTTCCACGACCCGCGCTCCTACTTCCACCGCTACGCGCCGCTGTCGGACGAGGAAGCCACCGCCACCGCGCTGGCGATCTGGGAGCGCACCAACCTCGCCAATCTCGAGGACAATATTTTGCCGACCCGGCCACGCGCGACGCTGATCCTGAAAAAGGGCGCCGATCATGTGGTGGAGAACGTCGCGCTGCGACGGCTCTGACCTTTCCATCGTCATTGCGAGTTCGGCACCGGCCTTTGGCCGATCCTGAGATATGAAAGATAGGGTTCGTGTCCCGGACGCGGTGCGGCATTCTTATGCCGCTCCGCAGAGCCGGGACCGCATCAGGCGACCGCATTTCTGGCGGTCCCGGCTATGCAGCTCATGACGCCTCCTGCGGTGGCGCATTGCGCTGCGTCCGGGAC
>JACMOT010000575.1 GCA_014377915.1 Tardiphaga sp. | reverse complement strand
GACCTCGTCCGGGCCGTCGGCAAGGCGCATGGTGCGCATCGACGCATAGTCGCGGGCGAGACCGGCATCGTCGGACACGCCGGCGGCGCCATAGGCCTGGATCGCCTGGTCGATGATCTTCAGCGCCATGTTGGGCGCCGCGACCTTGATCATGGCGATTTCGAGCTGCGCGCTCTTGTTGCCGACCTTGTCCATCATGTCGGGCGCCTTCAGGCACAACAGCCGGTTCATCTCGATGTCGGTGCGGGCCTCGGCGATGCGCTGCTCCCAGATCGAGTATTCGATGATCTTCTTGCCGAACGCGGTGCGTGACGACAGCCGCTTGACCATCTTCTCCAGCGCTTCCTCGGCCTTGCCGATGGTGCGCATGCAGTGATGGATGCGGCCCGGACCGAGACGGCCCTGCGCGATCCCGAAGCCGCGGCCCTCGCCGAGCAGGATGTTGCCGACCGGAACGCGGACATTGTCGAGCAGCACCTGGCCGTGGCCGTGCGGCGCATCGTCGAAGCCGAACACCGGCAGCATCTTCTCGATGACCACGCCCTTGGCATCGGACGGCACCAGGATCTGCGACTGCTGCTGATGCTTTGCCGCCGACGGATCGGTCTTGCCCATTACGATCATGATCTTGCAGCGCGGGTCGCCCATGCCCGACGACCACCACTTGCGGCCATTGATGACGTATTCATCGCCGTCGCGCACGATCGAGGTCTCGATGTTGGTGGCATCCGACGACGCCACCGCGGGCTCGGTCATCAGGAAGGCGGAGCGGATCTCGCCATTCATCAGCGGCTTCAGCCACTTCTGCTTGTGCTCCTTGGAGCCGTACCGCATGAACACTTCCATGTTGCCGGTATCGGGCGCCGAGCAGTTGTACACTTCCGACGACCAGCCGACATGACCCATCTGTTCGGCGAGCAGCGCGTATTCGAGATTATTCAATCCCGCACCGTGGAATTCATCATCCTCATGCGACGACGGCGGCATGAACATGTTCCAGAGCCCTTCGGCCTTGGCCTTGGCCTTCAGCTCCTCGACGATCGGAATCACCTTCCAGCGCGCGCCTTCCTCGTCCTGCTGCCGATAGATCGGCTGCGCCGGGCGCACATGCTTTTCCATGAACGAGGAAACGCGGTCGAGCCATTCCTGCTGACGGGTCGAGAGATTGAAATCCATGGAGCGTTCCTCACCTTTTTTCAGATCGAATTTGGCGGCACTGTTGTCCCGCCGATCCACATCCGCAAGATGTTTTTGCTATTGTTGCAGTGCGGGCAGGACCGGCGCGACGATGGCCGCGGAATGCCGATATGCCCCGCGGCACGTTGACATTCCCAGCCTGTCAAACGATAGTTTCATACACGCGTTTGAAAAGCAATCGTGCCGTTCCGCGCCCGGCGCATAGGCCCACCCCATGGCAGCAGACCACACCCGGACGGCGATCCTTTCCGCGGCCGAGCGGCTTTATGCCGCGCGCGGCTTTTCCGACGTGACGATGCGCGACATCGTCGCCGCGGCCGACGTCAACCTCGCGGCGGTGAACTATCATTTCGGCAGCAAGGACGAATTGATCGCCGAACTGTTCGTGACGCGCAGCCTCGCCACCAACCGCGAGCGGCTCAATGAATTGAAAGGCGCCGAGCAAGCGGGCGACGGCCGCGCCTCGATCGAGGCGATCTTCGCCGCCTTGGTAGGTCCGACGCTGCGCGGCTGCCTCGGTCCCGACCGGCAGCGCTCCGACGCCGCGCGCTTCATGATCCGCGCCTCGATCGAATCGATCGCGCCGATCCGCAAGATCAAGAACCGCGAGGTCGATCATCTCAAACGCTTTGCCGCGGCGATGCGCCGCGCGTTGCCCGACCATGCCGACGCCGATCTGTTCTGGGGGCTGCATTTCGCGCTGGCGATGGCGCACCAGACCATCCGCGACGGCGAGCGGCTGACCAAGATGTCCGACGGCCGCTGCGACCTCAACGACGTGCAGGGCATCATCGACCGCATCGTCGGGGTGTCGGTACTGACGCTGACCGGGCGACCGACGCGGGCGAAGGCGCGCGCCTGAGCCCGTGGCCCCCGTGTCAGATTGACCGTGACGCGCGGCCGATTCGCGGGCTATGCCGGGCACGACCGGGACAGCAAGCATGAGCGCGCAACAAGCCATCGACTTCGTGGCGGATGAGATCGAGGGCGTCGGCACCCTGATGCGCTCGCTGTCCGGCCGCTACGAGGCGATCTTCACGAATTTTCGCGCCGCCTGCGACGTCACCCTGGCGCAGGCCGGAACCCTGGCCGAGGCCGCGCGCGACGTCTCCGCGATCGTCGATGCGGCTTCCGCCAGCCTGCGCGCGCACATCCCCAACCAGCCGGCGATGGCTTGCAGCAGCGGCTGCAGCGCCTGCTGCCACCTTCATGTCCAGGTGCCGCCCGGCATCGCCACCATGATGGTCGCGCATATCGCCGCGCAGTTTTCATCCGAACGGCGCGACGCGCTGCATCAAAAGCTGCTTGATGCGGCGGCCGCCGCCGGCGCGGGCGCCGGTCCGGCACAGTTGCGGCGCCGCTGTGCGCTGCTCGGCGACCACAATCGCTGCTCGGTCTATGACGTCCGCCCGCTGCCCTGCCCCGCCTTCCCCTCAAAAACGGTGGCGCCCTGCCAAGCCCGGG
>JACMOT010000574.1 GCA_014377915.1 Tardiphaga sp. | reverse complement strand
GCAATCCGCCGAAAAGCCCGGCATCACCACGACGAGGCGCTTGAGGCCGTCCTTGGCGAGGCGCTCGATGGTCTTGTCGGTATAGGGCTTCAGCCACTGGTCGAAGCCGAAGCGCGACTGGAAGGTCAGCATCAGCCGCGGCGCATTCGGCCCCAGGCGACGCCGCAGCGCCTCGGTGGTGGCGATGCATTGCGTCTGGTAGGGGTCGCCCTTGTCGATATATTTCTGCGGCATGCCGTGGAAGGACGCCACGATCAGCTCCGGCACAAAGGACAGCGACGCGATGTGAGTCTCGATCGAGACCGCCAGCGCGTTGATGTAATCCGGCTCGTCGAAATAAGGCGGCGTTACCCGCAGCGTCGGCTGCGCGCGCATGCTGCCGAGAACCTTGAAGGCTTCATCGCAGACGGTGGCGGAAGTCGCCGCCGAATATTGCGGATACAGCGGCACGATCAGGATGCGGTCGCAGCCTTGCGCCTTCAGCGCCTCGATCCGGGATTTCATCGACGGATTGCCGTAGCGCATCGCCCAGTCCACGGTCACATGGCTATGGTCGGCGATCGCCAAAGCCAGCTTGTCGGACTGTGCCCGGGTAATGGTCTTCAGCGGGGATTCGTTGAGTTCCGTATTCCAGATCTTGAGATAATCCTTGGCCTTGCGCTGCGGGCGCGTGGTCAGGATGATGCCGTTGAGCACCAGTTTCCAGATCAGGCCCTGGTCCTCGATCACCCGGCGATCCGACAGGAACTCGCGCAGATAGACGCGGACGCCGCGGGCATCCGCGGTGTCCGGGGTACCGAGATTGACCAGCAGCACGCCGACGCGGTCCATCGGCGTTGCGACGGACACGGCAGGCCTCTCGATGGGAATAACGACTGTCATGATATCAGTGGCATCGCGCTTTGGCCGGAGCTTGTCAAGACAACTGCCCGACACAGGATTAGAAACAGGTCACACGTTCGGCAGCGACATAGCCGAGCAGCAGGCCGATACCGAACAGCAGCACCACCGCGGCGGCGGCCAGTTCGAGCCCGCGCATCAGCAACGCGCCGCGGCCGCTGTCGCCGCCTGCGAGGCGCCGCGCCAACCCCTTGGCGGACACCGCGATGACCGCGATCGCAGCCACGGTAACCGCCGTGCCCAGCCCCATCACGAAGGTGGCGGCGATGCCGGCCCAGAACATGCCCTGTGCCAGCGCGAACACCAGCACCAGGATCGCCCCCGAACAGGGCCGGATACCGACCGCGACGATCGCCGACAGGCCGCGCGTCCAGCCGCCAGGGCCACCGAGCTGATCCGGGGTTGGGCCATGGGAATGGCCGCAATGCGCATCATGAACATGGCCAGCATGATCGTGGTGAGGATGATGGTGATCGTGGCCGGTCGTTTCGACATGCGCCATCGCCGTTCGCGGCGCGGCCAATGCCGGACGCATCGCGCGCAGCAGGCCGCGGCCCTTGCTCCACACCAGCCCCGCGCCGAAGGCGGCGATCAGCGCGTAGCTGGCGATCTCGATGACGCGCTCGGCGCCGCACATCGTCCTGGCGGTGACGTTGAGCAGCCAGGCGCCGACGCCAACGATCAGCACCGCCACCAGCGACTGCATCAGCGCCGAGACGAAGGACAATACGATGCCCCGCTTCGCGGTCTCCTCATTGGCGACCAGATAGGACGAGATCACCGCCTTGCCATGGCCGGGACCGGCGGCGTGGAAGATGCCGTAGGCAAAGGAAATCGCCAGCAGCGTCCACACCGCGCTGCCGTCTGACTTCGCGGCGCGAATGGTCGACGACATCGCGCGGTAGAATTCGGACTGTTTGGTCAGCAGCCAGCCGATCACGCCACCGACTTGCGCGTCAGGGGCCACCTTGGGCGCGCCGAAGGGATTTTGGGCGAACAATTGATGCCAGGAAGCGTCCGCGCATGAGACGAGCGCGAACACAGCCGCGCAGACCAGGGTCACATTAAGCACCGACCTCTCCGCGTCATTGCGAGGAGCGAAGCAACGCGGCAATCCAGAAACAGCACCCGAAGGCTGGATTGCTTCGTCGCAAGGGCTCCTCGCAATGACGGCGGAGAGAGCATCGCCGGATCGATTTGACGTCACGGGCAGTCCACCGTGATCTTGTTGGCGAACATCGCGCCGTAATTGGAATTCTCGCCGTTCATGAAAGTGTCTTCATTGAGCACCTTCGCTCCGGCCGCGCCGTCGCTCGGTCGCTGGATCACGGTACCGCAGCCGACCGGCGCGCCGACCAGGCGGATCGGATCTTTCTTCTCAAGACCGAAATCGACGAAGAAGGTCGGATCATAGATCTCCAGCGCCAGTTGCCTGGTCTTGAACGGCGTCTTGAACGGCAGAGTAAAGTGCAGCACCAGCGCGCCATTCCTGTGTTCGAGATAATAGTCGACCGGATCGACGAAGCGCTGCTTCTTGCCGTCGGCCCGGGCAAAGGTGAAGAAGCCGAATTCCTTCAGCGACTCCACGTTGGTCTGGGCCAGCGGCGCCAGCTCCTCGCGGCTATAGGCGCCCTTGGTCTTGGCCTCGATGCCCTGCAGCGCATAGGTCGAGAACAGATCGTCGAAAGTCCAGGCGTGGCGCACGCCGGTAATACCGCCGTCCGGCGCGTAGAGCAGTTCGCTGGAGGCGGTGACAAAGACGTGGGGATGGGCGGAAGCGACCGTGATGCCAAGCGCCAAAAAGCCCGCACACAACAGCCCCCTCGTCATTGCGAGGAGCCCTTGCGACGAAGCAATCCAGCTCTTGTTGCGCGTGCGGCTTTGTGGATTGCCGCGTCGCTTCGCTCCTCGCAATGACGACGGAGAGGGCATCACGCCGCCTCCGGCTCTTCCAGCAATCCACGCCGCCGCAGCAGCGCGTCCGGTGCCGGCGCCCGGCCACGGAACGCGATATAGGCGGCTTCCGGATCGAGCGAGCCGCCCGACGAATAGATATCGTCATGCAGCCGCTTCGCCGTTGCGGGATCGAAGATGTCGCCGGCTTCCTCGAACGCGCCGAACGCGTCGGCATCCATCACCTCGGACCACATGTAGCTGTAATAGCCCGACGCATAATGGTCGCCGGAGAAAATGTGGGCGAACTGGGTCGGCCGGTGCCGCAGCGAGATTTCCGCGGGCATGCCGATCTTCTCCAACTCCTTCTTCTCGAACGCGGCAACGTCGATCGAGGCCGAGGCCGGCTGCGTATGGAATTCGAGGTCGATCAATGCCGACGACACGAATTCCACCGTGGCAAAGCCCTGGTTGAATTTTCGCGCGGCGATGAAGCGCTTCAAGAGGTCATCGGGCAGCGGCTCGCCGGTCTGGTAATGGGTGGCAAACTGCCTGAGCACCCGCGGCTGCTCCTGCCAGTGCTCATAGAGCTGCGACGGCAGCTCGACGAAATCGGTGAACACCGAGGTACCCGACAGCGACGGATAGGTGACGTTCGACAGCATGCCATGCAGGCCATGCCCGAATTCGTGAAACAAGGTGCGGGCGTCGTCCGGCGACAGCAGCGCGGGCTGGCCCTGGGTGCCTTTCGAAAAATTGCAGACGTTGAGGATCAGCGGCGCCACGTCGCCGTCGAGCTTCTGCTGGTCGCGCAGCGACGTCATCCAGGCGCCGGAGCGCTTCGAGGGCCGGGCGAAGTAGTCGCCGTAGAACAATGCCTTGTGCACGCCGTGGGCGTCCTTGACCTCCCAGACGCGAACGTCGGGATGCCAGACCGGAACGTCCTTGCGTTCATGGAAGGTGACGCCGAACAGCCGCGTCGCCGTGTCGAACGAGGCCGCGATCATATTGTCGAGCGCCAGATACGGCTTGATCGCGGCGTCGTCGAAATTGGCGCGGCGCTGGCGCAGCTTCTCGGCGTAATAGCGCCAGTCCCAGGCGGCGAGTTCGAAATTGCCGCCCTCCTCCGCGATCAATTCCTGCAACGCGTCGCGGTCGGCCAGCGCACGGGCACGCGCCGGCTTCCACACCCGCTCCAGCAATCCGCGCACCGCCTCCGGCGTCTTCGCCATCGAATCTTCCAGCCGGTAGGCGGCGAAAGTCGCAAAGCCCAGCAGCTTCGCGGTCTCCTCGCGCAGCTTCAGAATCTCGACGATGGTGGCGTTATTGTCGTTGGCGTTGCCGTTGTTGCCGCGCGCGGTGAAGGCCTTGTAGGCGCGCTCGCGCAAATCGCGCCGCGTCGAGCTCTTCAGGAACGGCTCCATCGAGGAGCGCGAGGTGGTGATGATGGCCTTGCCCGGCATGCCCCTTTCCTCAGCGGCAGCCTTCGCGGCGGCAACAAAACTCTCCGGCAGTCCGTCGGTGTCGGTCTCGCCGATTTCCATGAACCAGTCCTGTTCGTCGCCAAGCAGATGGTGGCTGAAGCTGGTGCCAAGCTGCGCCAGGCGCTCGTTGATCTCCGCCATCCGCGCCTTGGCGACCTCGTCGAGGCCGGCGCCGGAGCGATGAAAGCGGGTACAGGTGCCTTCCAGCAGCCGGTTCTGCTCCGTGGTCAGGCCGACTTCGGCGCGATTGTCGTGCAGCGCCACG
>JACMOT010000573.1 GCA_014377915.1 Tardiphaga sp. | reverse complement strand
CCCGCGGTTTCATCTGCATCAGCGATCGGGTCTGCTGACCGTCGCGTCGTCGTCGCTCAGTCCGTGGTCGACCAAGTCCGTGACCGCTTCAGTTTTGAATGTCCCTTGTTCCGCGGAACCATCGCCATTCAGCGAGCAGCAAAGACTGAATATTGCCACGGCGCAGTTGGTGCGAAGTCCTGACAATTGCTTCCGGTGAAGCGGGTCTAACGTCTCTTGTCACCGGTGACAGTCGCATCCGGTCGCATGGCATGGCATGGCATGGCCCGGTCATGGCGTTGCCGCAACGGCACGACGAAGCGAATGCCGGGTCCCGAAAAATTCGAGCCCATGGCGCGGGGCAATCCGTTCGCCATTAGTCCGCAACGACATCATTGCTAACATAGAAGCTTCATCGATCGCCCTGTTTGCGCCCCGAACGACACGCCGTGTCGGGCGTGGTGAAGGCCGCCGGAGTGCATGTCAGGTGGTGCCAGCGGGAGCCGTCAACGCGGGTCTGCCGGTGCCTGGGCGCCCTTCGCTGCTGCTGTTGATGCATATCAAGGGGACAGGCGCGGCGGTGGCGCACTCAGGGTGACGGGCTGCGCCCCTCCGTCGGAGGATGACCGCCATGACCACCGGATTCTCCATTCCCCCGTGGCTGATTGCGTTTCCGGCCGTGGGCATTGCCGCGGGCTTTGCGATGCGGTTCGCGGGGCAGGAATCCTGGGTGACGGCCGTGTGGGCGGCATCGACCCTTCCGGTTCTGCTGGCCCTGCTGGTCGATATCGTCGTCAGCCTGCGCCGTGGCGAGGTTGGCCTCGATATCGTCGCCGCGTTGTCGATGACGGCGGCGCTACTGTTCGGCGAAGAACTCGCCGCGGCGGTCGTCGCGCTGATGTATGCGGGCGGGCAGTATCTTGAGGGTTTTGCCGAGCGTCACGCGCGCCGTGAGATGACAGCGCTGTTGGCGCGGGTGCCGCGAACCGCGATGCGGCATCGCCAAGGCCAGCTCGAGGAGATCGGCCTGGAGATGGTGCTGCCTGGCGATCGTCTGCTGATCCGTCAGGGCGACGTCATTCCCGTCGACGGCCCGGTGGCGCTGGGCACCGCGATTCTCGACCAGTCGGCGCTGACCGGCGAGTCCATCCCTGTGCAGCGCAAGGCCGGCGACGACGTGATGAGCGGGTCGACCAATGTGGGCGAGGCGTTCGATCTCGTCGCGCTGCGTCGCTCCGCGGAGAGCACCTATGCCGGCATCGTAAGGCTGGTTGAGGGCGCGCAGCGGTCGAAGGCACCGATGACGCGGCTGGCCGACCGTTTTGCCATGGTGTTCCTCGGCGTCACGGTGACGATCGCTGGCACCGCCTGGCTGTGGACCGGCGATCCGATCCGCGCCGTCGCCGTGCTCGTCGTTGCCACGCCGTGCCCGCTGATCCTCGCGGTCCCCGTGGCCATCGTCTCCGGGCTGTCGCGCGCGGCCAAACAGGGCATCCTGATCAAGGGCGGCAAGGCGCTGGAGATGCTGGCGCGGATTCGCGCTTTGGTGATCGACAAGACCGGCACGCTGACAGACGGACGCGCCAGGGTCGTCTCGGTGCAGGCGATGCCGGGCTATTCCGCTGACGAGATCATCCGGATCGCGGCCTCGCTGGATCAGGTGTCCCAGCACATCATCGCCCAGACCATCGTTGCGGAGGCGCTGGCGCGCAATCTGCGGCTGTCATTGCCGACGAATGCGCTGGAGGTCGCGGGTGAAGGTGTCGCGGGAAATGTCGATGGCCGGCCGGCCTTGGTCGGCGGCGTGGCTTTTGTCGCCTCGCGCGTCGCCGGCGGCAGCGGCAGCGGCAGCGGCGCGGCGCTGCCACACGCGACGCCGGGCGCGGCAAGGGTGGCGGTGGCCATCGACGGCGAATTCGCCGGGCAAATCATCCTCGCCGACGAATTGCGCCAAGGTACCGAAGCCCTGCTCGCCGCGTTGCGCAAGCTCGGCATTGCCAGGATCGTGCTGGCCACCGGCGACCGCCGAGCCGTGGCCGACGCCATCACGGCCGGGCTGTCCATTGATGCCGTGCGCTCGGAGCTGACGCCGGACCAGAAGGTTCTGGTGGTGCTCTCGGAACGCAAAAATGGGCCTGTGATGATGGTCGGCGACGGCGTCAATGATGCGCCAGCTCTCGCCGCCGCCGATATCGGGCTTGCGATGGGCGCACGCGGTGCCGCGGCCTCGGCGGAGGCGGCAGATGTGGTGCTGCTGGTCGACCAGCTTGACCGTTTGGTGCCGGCCATCCGGATTGCGCGTCGGGCGCGGTTCATCGCGCTGGAGAGCGTTTATGTCGGCATCGGCCTGTCGATCGCGGGCATGGTCGCGGCTGCGCTCGGATATCTGACGCCTGTCCAGGGCGCGCTGTTGCAGGAAGTCATCGACGTCGCGGTGATTCTCAATGCGCTGCGGGTGCTGGGCGACCCCGGTCATCGTGGTTGACGCCATCCCCCCGGGGCGGAGCAGTCCTCGAATGCAGTCCTGGAATATTGAATGTAAGGATCGGCCGGTCACGTGATACGGCTCGGCGGCAGGGATCGTGAAAGCGCGCTTGCGCCGCCCTGTCTTGCTGGCTGATCAACGAAACTTCAATGAATTCATGACATTGTATAGATACCATCGGTCGCGCCGCCTTGTTTGTGCAGGCCGGATTGCCGCGGGCGATGGCGCCCGGGCCCGCTCGCCGGTACTGGCGCCAGCGCAATGATCATGTCGGAGATGACGGTTCACCTCGCCACCTGGGCGATCGCCGGCCTTGCCACCCTCGGCGTCATCCTGCGGCCCTTCAATTGGCCGGAATATATCTGGGCGGTGGCCGGCGCGGCCTTGCTGATGGCCCTGCAACTGCTGCCTTGGGTGGATGCGCTGGCGGCGGCCGAAAAAGGCACCGACGTCTATTTCTTCCTGATCGGCATGATGCTGCTGGCGGAGGTGGCGCGCCAGGAGGGACTGTTCGACTGGCTCGCCGCGCAGGCGGTGCGACTGGCCGACAATTCGGCGAAGCGACTGTTCCTGATCATCTATATCGTCGGCACCGTCGTCACGGTGTTCCTGTCGAATGATGCCACCGCGGTGGTGCTGACGCCGGCGGTCTATGCGGCGACGCGCGCGGCGAAGGTCGAGCCGCTGCCCTATCTGTTCATCTGCGCCTTCATCGCCAATGCCGCGAGTTTCGTGTTGCCGATCTCCAACCCGGCCAACCTCGTTCTATTCGGCGCGAAGATGCCGGCCTTGCTGGACTGGCTGCGTCTGTTCGCGCTGCCATCGCTGGCGGCGATCGTTGCGACCTATCTCGCGCTACGGTTTACGCAACGCCGTCATCTCGATGCCGAGGTAGCGTCGATCGGGACCCTCGATCCGCTCTCGCTCGGCGGCAAGTTCGCGGGTGCCGGCATCGCCGTGACGGCGGGGGTTCTGATCGCGGCTTCGGCGCTCGGCCGCGATCTCGGCTTGCCGACCTTCGTCGCCGGCTCCCTCGTCACCTTGCTGGTGCTGCTGGTCGCGCGGCAGTCGCCGATTCCCATCCTCAAGGACGTGTCGTGGTCGGTGCTGCCGCTGGTCGCCGGCCTGTTCATTCTGGTCGAAGGGCTGAACAGGACCGGCGTATTGCCGGCGCTGGCGCGGATCCTGAAAGAATCGGCCGCGGCCTCGCCGCAAACGACCTCCTGGGTCTCCGGTGTCGCGGTGGCGATCGGCTCCAATCTGGTCAACAATCTGCCGATGGGTCTGATGGCGGCGACCATCAATCAGGCGGCCGATCTCCCGGCGCATGTCACCGCCGCGATCCTGATCGGTGTCGATCTCGGGCCGAACCTGTCGGTCACCGGATCTCTGGCGACGATCCTGTGGCTGATCGCCCTGCGACGTGAATCCGAGAACGTCACGATCCTGCAGTTTCTCAAAGTCGGTCTCGTCGTGATGCCGCCGGCACTGGTACTGGCGCTCGCCGCCCTGCTGCTGACCGCGCCAGGGTGACGGCGTTCAACGGTGCTGGACCGACGTGTCCGACGGAAACACAAAGCCGATGAGCGCGAACAGCGATGCCACGCTGAAGGCGTGCATCCCGATGATGCTGCGGTATTCCGCGTTGCTGTAGATTTCGAACGGACCGCCGACCGCCGGATCGATGAACAGATAGGCGGCGAAGGGACATGCCAGGACAACGACCATCGTCAACCGCTCGGTGGCGCGGAACAGGATCGTGGCGAGCAGAACGCAGGGCAGCAGAAACAGCTCGACGGCGGTCGCGACTCCTATGAGCTTGACGGCGAGTACGCCATTGGCGACGCCGATGATCGGAAGCATGGCGCGGCCTGCCAGCGGATGCCGCCGCGACACCGCGGGCACGGCGGCGAACAGCGGCATGGTGATCAGGGTCAGCCACGCCGGCCAGGCCGATTGGCCGACAATCGCATGCAGATAGAGCGGATAGAAGGGCTGGTTGCCCGCAATGACCAGGGCCACCGT
>JACMOT010000056.1 GCA_014377915.1 Tardiphaga sp. | reverse complement strand
ATGGCCGTGGCGGTGCCCGCCAGCTTTCTCCATGCCTTCGACGTCGGCAGCGCGGCGCGCCCGCACCTGTGGGTGAACATCGGTCTGGCCATCGTCGCGCTGGCGCTGGGCGGCGGCGTGGCCTGGTGGGCCGGGCGCAAGGTGGCGATGACCGCCATGCCGCAGATGGTGGCCATCTACAACGGCATGGGCGGCGGCGCAGCCGGCGCGATCGCGGCGGTGGAGCTCTTCGGCGCCAAGACGAACGGCTTGACGGCGCTGGCCGTGACCCTGCTGGGTGCCGTGATCGGCGCGGTATCGCTCTCGGGGTCGCTGATCGCGTGGGCCAAGCTCGACGGTGTGATCAAGAAGCCACTGCGCTTCAAGGGCCAGCAAGTGGTCAACGGCTTAGCGCTGCTGGCAACCTTGGCGGTCGGTGCGGCAATCGTCGCGGCCGGCGAGGGGGCGCTTGCGTTGCCACTCTCGACAGCGGCGGCCATCTACCTGTTCTTCGGCCTCGCACTCGTGGTCGGCGTCCTGATGACGCTGCCCATCGGCGGGGCGGACATGCCGGTCGTCATCTCAATCTTCAACGCCTTCACGGGGCTGGCGGTCGGGCTCGAAGGCTTCGTGCTGCAGAACCCGACACTGATGATCGCCGGCATGGTGGTGGGTGCGGCCGGCCTGCTGCTGACACTGTTGATGGCCAAGGCGATGAACCGCTCGGTGAGCAACGTGGTGTTCAGCAATTTCGGCGAAACGTCCAAGCACAAGCCGAGCAAGATCAAGGGCGAATTGAAGCCGACGCAGCCCGGCGACGCCGGCATCGCGATGCGCTACGCCGCCTCGGTGATCATCGTGCCCGGCTACGGCCTGGCGGTGTCGCAGGGCCAGGGCAAGTTGTTCGAGTTCGTCAAGCTGCTGCAGGCCGGCGGCGTGAGTGTCAAGTTCGCGGTGCACCCGGTCGCCGGCCGCATGCCGGGGCAGATGGACGTGCTGCTGGCCGAGGCCGGCGTGCCCTACGACATGATCTTCCAGCTCGAAGACATCAACGACGACTTCAAGACCACGGATGTGGCGCTGGTGATCGGCGCCAACGATGTCGTGAACCCGGCCGCGCGCACCGATAAGGCCTCGCCGATCTTCGGCATGCCGATCCTCAACGCGGACCAGACCAAGCAGGTCTTCGTCGTCAAGCGCGGCGATGGCAAGGGCTATGCCGGCATCGTCAATGCACTGTTCTACGGCGACAACTGCAACATGGTCTACGGCGATGCGCAGGCCGTGCTGATCAAGATGATCGAGGCCGTGCGCGGCCTCGGCCTGCCCGCCGCTGCATGACCTTCATGCGTCTCACGCAGAGGGCTCCACACCGCTCACGCGCTCAACTCCAGATCGAAAGCCAACACCATGTTCACCGTCGGTTCATACCTTGCAGAACGACTTTCCCAAATCGGCCTCAAACATCACTTTGTGGTGGCGGGCGATTACAACCTGGTTTTACTCGACCAACTGCTCACCAACAAGAGCATGGAACAGGTCTACTGTTCCAACGAACTGAATTGTGGCTTCAGCGCCGAGGGCTACGCGCGCGCCCAGGGCGCGGCCGCGGCGGTGGTGACCTTCAGCGTCGGCGCGCTCTCGGCATTGAATGCGATCGGCGGTGCCTATGCGGAAAATCTGCCGGTCATTCTGATTTCCGGTACGCCCAACAGCAACGATCGGTCGACCGAGCATCTGCTCCACCACACCTTGGGGACGCACGACATTCTCTACCAACTGGAGATTGCCAAAAAGCTGACCTGTGCCGCCGTGTCCGTCACGTCGGCTCTTGATGCCCCTGCGCAGATCGATCACGCCATTCGAACTGCATTGCGCGAGAAGAAGCCGGCTTACATCGGCATTGCCTGCAACGTCGCCGCGGCACCTTGCGCAGCGCCGGGGCCCATCAGCGCCCTGATCAATGAAGACCCCAGCGATGGCGAGACGCTGAATGCGGCTGTGACGGCGGCCGCCGAATTCCTGAAGGGGAAAGAGAAGCCCGTGCTGTTGATCGGCAGCAAGCTGCGCGCCGCGGGCGCCGAGAAGGAAGCCGTTGAGCTGGCCGATGCGCTCGGTTGTTCTGTCGCGGTGATGGCGGCAGGCAAAAGCTTCTTCCCGGAAGAACATCCACAGTATGTCGGCATCTACTGGGGCGAAATCAGCACGCCCGGGGCACAGGCCATCGTGGATTGGTCGGACAGCCTTGTCTGCATCGGTGCGCTCTTCAACGACTACTCGACGGTGGGCTGGACCGCCATGCCGCACGGCCCCGGCGTCATGTTGGCGGACCAGAACCATGTGTCCTTCGAGGGCCACGACTTCAGTCGAATTCACCTGCGCGATTTCCTATCGGCGCTTGCCAAAAAGGTCGGCAAGCGCGATGCAACGATGGTCGAGTACGCGCGCCTGCGTCCTGAAAAGCTACCAGAACATCCGGCTGCGCCGGACCTCAAGCTGATGCGCGCAGAAATGGTCCGTCAAATCAGACCGGTGGTCACCGCCGGAACCACGGTCATTGCCGAGACCGGGGATTCCTGGTTCAACGGCGTGGGCTTGGCATTGCCCGACGGCGCGCGGTTCGAGGTTGAAATGCAATGGGGTCACATCGGCTGGTCGGTACCGGCCAGCTTCGGCTATGCGCTGGGCGCTCCGGACCGCAGAGTCGTCGCGCTGATCGGCGACGGCGCCTTCCAGCTCACCGCCCAGGAAGTGGCGCAGATGATTCGGCGAAAGGTGCCGGTCATCATTTTTCTGATGAACAACCATGGCTACACGATCGAGGTCGAAATCCACGATGGCCCCTACAACAATGTCAAGAACTGGGACTACGCCGGTCTGATCAAGGTCTTCAATGCCGAAGACGGACATGGGCTGGGCTTTCGCGCCCACAACGGGGGCGAACTCGCCACCGCCATCAAGAAGGCACTGGCCAACCACTCCGGCCCGACGCTTATCGAATGCATGCTGGACCGAGACGACTGCACCCCGGAGCTGATCTCCTGGGGCCGTCTCGTCGCAGCTGCGAACGGTCGGAAACCGGCTTCGACATAGCACCACTCATCAAGTCCGACCGAGTCGATCTCTTTGACTCCGTCCTCGCATCTTTCTCAAACGGAATTCAAAGTCATGGAAACCACTCCCACAAAGAAGCCGAGCGAGACGCCGGCGAACAGCACTTCAGACAAGAGCGGCAAGGCGCCTCCGCAAGATTTGAAGCCGCTGTTCTTCCTGGCCTGGCTGCTCTGCGCGATCTTCTACTTCTTTCAATATGCAGTGCGCTCCGCGCCGGGCATCATGCAAAAGGAGCTCACGGATGCATGGGGTGGAAACCACATCGGCGCGATGATCTCCGCCTACTACGTGGCCTACGCCGTGATGGCGCTGGTGGCCGGCGTTCTGTTGGACCGCTACGGTCCGCGCCGCACCATTCCGTTCGGGATCGCAGTGGTCGGTGTCGGTTGCCTGATCTTCGCGCAGGGCAGTGAAGCCGCGGGCATGGCGGGTTTCGTGCTGCAGGCGATCGGCGCGATCTTTGCATTCATCGGATCGTCTTACGTTGCTGCCCGCTATCTTCCAGCGAGGATGCTGGCGCTGTTCATCGGCTTGACGCAAATGCTTGGCATGGCGGGCGCGGCGTTCGGATCGAAGCCGGTTCACATGGCCATCGACCCGGCCGGCAGTTTCAACGTCCCCTGGCAAACCGTGTGGATCGCCTTCGCTTGCGTTGGCGGGGTCTTGGCGGTGGTCACTTGGTTCATCATGCCCCCCGAGAAAGGCGACAGCCCCAGCCATCACGGCGCGCTGTCGGTCGCCAGCGTCGTCAAGCCGTTCAAAGTGGTTTTGGGCAACATGCAGAGCTGGCTGGCCGGCGTGGTGGGTGGCCTGCTCTTTCTGCCAACGACGATCGGCGCGTTGGTCTGGGCCACCTCGTTTCTGCATGGCGGCGAGAACATGACGATGGCGGCGGCCGCGACGGATGCCTCGATGGTGCCGATCGGATGGGTCATCGGCTGCCCGCTGCTCGGCTATCTCTCCGACAAGATTGGGCGCCGCAAGCCGGTCTTGATCGGCGGGGCGCTGGTCATGCTTGCCGCCGGACTGACCGCAATCTACGTTCCAGTTGGGACGCTCCCGCCTTATAGCGTCGCCTTGCTGCTCGGTATCGCATCGGGCGCCGCGATGATTCCGTTCTCGATGATGAAGGAGCTGAACCCGTCCGAGGTGAAGGGGACGGCGGCGGGGGTCATGAACTTCCTCGTGTTCGTGACGACAGGGATCATGTCCCCGTTCATTTCGCGGCTGATGGTGCCTTCGCAAGGCGCGCCCATGACATTGGCAGAGTTCCAGACCGCGTTCATGCCGCTGGTCGGCGGCGTCGTGCTGGCCATCGTGCTGAGCTTCTTCTTGCGGGAGTCTGGTTCGGCCGCGACCAACCCCAAGACCGGCAAGGCATTGGGCAACGTGCCCAAGCCTGCCGCCGCGTAGCAAGCACGAACCGCCCGGAAGTCAGAACCTCGCGCCGCGACTTCGCAGCGGCTCGGAGCAAAGGAGCAACCCATGGAAATCGCCGTCTTCAGCACGAAGCCCTACGACCGCCGATTCATCGACGCCGCGGCCTCGAAGCAGCACAAGCTTCACTACCTCGACGCGCAGTTGACGGCGGACACCGCCGTTCTCGCTCGCGGCGCGGGCGCCGCCTGCGTGTTCGTCAACGACAAGGTCGACGACGCGGTGCTTCAGACATTCAAGTCGCT
>JACMOT010000572.1 GCA_014377915.1 Tardiphaga sp. | reverse complement strand
GACCAGATCGAGGCCATGACCATGGCCGACAAGATCGTGGTGATGCAGGACGGCATCGTCGAGCAGATGGGCGCGCCGCTCGAGCTCTATGATCGCCCCGACAACAAGTTCGTGGCCGGTTTCATTGGCTCGCCTGCGATGAATTTCCTCGAGGGCACGCTGAAGGTGAATGGCGGCGAACCGTGGGTCGAGACCGCCAGCGGGGCGCGCCTGCCGGTAGCGTCGGCGCCGGCTTCGGCAAATGGCAAGATGGTGACCTATGGCATCCGCCCGGAGCATCTCGAATTCGCCGATGACGGCATTGAGGCCGAAATCGTGGTGGTTGAGCCGACCGGGTCGGAAACCTAGATCGTGGCACGGATCGGCACCCAGGACATCATCGCGATCTTCCGCGATCGCCGCCATGTCGAGCCTGGGGACAAGATCCACCTGCGGCCGCGCGCCGCCTCGGCGCATCTGTTCGACAAGGATACGGGAAAGCGGATCTAGGCATGTCATTCCGGGATGGAGCAGACGGCGAAGCCGGCTGATGCGGACCTCAGCCACTCCAATTGGAGTGGCTGAGAATCACGAGATGTTTTGCGCTGAACATTT
Organism: Tardiphaga sp.; assembly: GCA_014377915.1. Next base: position 9,851 of record JACMOT010000572.1, on the reverse strand, counting down.
CGAGATTCCGGGTTCGCTCGCAGCGAGCTGCTCGCGCCCCGGAATGACAAATTCATTCAAAACATTGGTCGATCAACGAGCCAATAAACAGGGAGACTAGACAGATGACTGGATTTACACCGGATCGCCGATCTCTGCTCAAGGGCGGCGCGATCACGCTGGCTGCCGCGGCGACCATGTCCGCCGACCAGCTGCTGGGTTACGCCAAGGCCTGGGCGCAGACCTCGCAGTGGAAACCGGAGCCGGGCGCCAAGATCAACCTGCTGCGCTGGAAGCGTTTTGTCGAAGCTGAAGACGTCGCCTTCATGAAGATCGTCGACGCCTTCCAGAAAGCCACCGGCGTGACCATCACGGTGTCCAACGAATCCTATGACGATATCCAGCCCAAGGCCTCGGTCGCGGCCAATACCGGGCAGGGACTCGATATGGTGTGGGGCCTGTACTCGCTGCCGTTCCTGTTTCCGTCGAAGTGCATGGACGTCACCGACGTCGCCGAATATCTCGGCAAGAAGAATGGCGGCTGGGCCAGTTCCGGCGAACAATACGGCAAGTATAATGGCAAGTGGATCGGCGTACCCGTCCCTGCCACCGGTGGGCTGGTCAACTACCGCGTCGCCGCCGCTGAAAAGGCCGGCCACAAGACCTTCCCGGAGGACCTCGCCGGCCTTCAGGACCTGTTCAAGGGCATGAACAAGAACGGCACACCCGGCGGCATGGCGCTTGGCCATGCTTCGGGAGACGCCAATGGCTGGGTGCACTGGGCGCTGTGGGCCCATGGCGGCAAGCTGATCGACAAGGACAACAAGGTCACCATCAACTCGCCGGAAACCGCGAAGTCGCTGGAATACGTCAAGTCGCTGTACGACAATTTTATCCCGGGCACCGCGTCCTGGAACGATTCGTCGAACAACAAGGCTTTCCTCGCCGGCCAGTTACACCTCACCACCAACGGCATCTCGGTCTATGTGACGGCGAAGAAGGAAGCGCCGGCGATCGCCGAGGACATGAACCACGCCCATCTGCCCAAGGGTCTCGACGGCAAGCGCCGCGAACTGCATCTTGGCTTCCCGATCCTGATCTTTTCCTTCACCAAATTCCCGCAGGCCTGCAAGGCGTTCACCGCCTTCCTGATGGAGCCGGAGCAGTTCAACCCGTGGGTCGAGTCGGCGCAGGGCTATCTGTCTCCGTTCCTCAAGGCCTATGAGAAGAACCCGATCTGGACCGCCGATCCGAAAAATACCCCGTACCGCGATGTCGCGACCACGGCATCGACTCCGGCGGGCGAGGCGCAGATGAGCGAGAACGCGGCGGCGGCGATCGCCGATTTCGTGGTGGTCGACATGTACGCCAACTACTGCACTGGCCGTGAAGACGTGAAGACCGCGATGGCCTCGGCGGAACGCGCGGCCAAGCGCATCTTCCGCGCGTAATGATGTGATCACGAGGGCCGGCGCGACTGTTTCGCGCCGGCCTCTTCTCCATCATTGCGAGGAGCGAGGCGACGCGGCAATCCAGAAGCCAAAAGCGAAGACTGGATTGCTTCGTCGCAACGGCTGAGGGGAAAGCCAATTGGCTTTCCCTGACCTCGCAATGACGGACGCGAGCAATTGAGCTTGTAACCGGAGCTGCAATGGAATGACCACCCTCCCGACATCGTTGCCGACGCCGACAAGGCATTTCGGCAAATCTTCCGCCTGGGACCGGCTGCGCACGAATCGCGGCTGGCTGGCCATGTGGTTCATGATGCCGGCGGCGGCGTTCCTGATCCTGTTCCTGGCCTATCCGCTGTTTCTCGGCGTCTGGATGAGTTTCACCGACGACCGTATCGGTCGTGGCGGCGGCAATTTTGTTGGCCTGGAGAATTACGAATGGCTGTGGGAGGATTCGATTTTCTGGCTCTCGGTATTTAACACGCTGCTCTACACGGTCGTCGCCTCGGCCATCAAATTCGTGGTCGGACTTTACCTCGCGCTGCTGCTGAACCGCCACATGCCGTTCAAGGCGCTGATCCGCGCCGCGGTGCTGATCCCCTTCATCGTGCCCACCGTGCTGTCGGCGATCGCGTTCTGGTGGATCTATGATTCACAATTCTCGATCATCTCGTGGTCGCTGATCAAGATGGGATGGATCGACCACAACATCAATTTCCTCGGCGATTCCAACATGGCGCGCGGCAGCGTGATCTTCGCCAATATCTGGCGCGGCGTGCCGTTCGTGGCGATCACGCTGCTGGCTGGACTGCAGACCGTGTCGCCGTCGCTCTACGAGGCCGCGACGCTGGACGGTGCCACCTCGTGGCAGCGCTTCCGCTTCATCACCTATCCGCTGTTGACGCCGATCATCGCCGTGGTGATGACGTTCTCGGTGCTGTTCACCTTCACCGACTTCCAGCTGATCTGGGCGCTGACCCGCGGCGGTCCCGTCAACGCCACCCATCTGATGGCGACGCTGAGCTATCAGCGCGGCATTCTGTCCGGCCGGCTCGGCGAAGGCGCGGCGATCGCCACCGCGATGATCCCGTTCCTGATGGCGGCGATCGCGATCTCCTGGTTCGGCATGCAACGCCGTAAATGGCAGCAAGGCACTGACAATGACTGATTCAACCGCCGACCTTCGTCGCGTTGTTGCTGCTGCGACCGTGCAAAAAGACGACCACAGCGAGGGCATGACCTATCTGGAGTCGCTGCCGCGCCGCGTCGTCACGCTGTACATCCCGCTGTTCATCATCGTCGTCATCCTGCTGTTTCCGTTTTACTGGATGGCGCTGACCTCGATCAAGCCGGACGAGCAGCTGATCGACATGGAGACCTACAACCCGTTCTGGGTGATCAAGCCGACCCTGAAGCACATCAGCAAGCTGTTGTTCGAGACCAACTATCCGCGCTGGCTGTGGAACACGATGTATGTCGCCGCCGCCGCGACCACGCTGTCGATCTTCGCCTCGGTGCTCGCCGCCTATGCGATCGTGCGGCTGCGCTTTCGCGGCGCGGAAGTGGTCGGCGCGACCATCTTCATGGCCTATCTGGTGCCGCCGTCGATCCTGTTCATCCCGCTGGCGAGCGTCATCCAGGCCTATGGCCTGTTCGACTCGCCGATCGCGTTGATCCTGGTCTACCCGACGCTGCTGATCCCGTTCTCGACCTGGCTGTTGATGGGATATTTCAAGACTATCCCGTTCGAGCTCGAGGAATGCGCCCTGATCGACGGTGCCTCGCGCTGGCAGATCCTGGTCAAGATTGTCGTGCCGCTGGCCGTGCCGGGGCTGATCTCGGCCTTCATCTTCTCGTTCACGCTGTGCTGGAACGAGTTCATCTACGCGCTCACCTTCCTGCAATCGACCCAGAACAAGACCGTGCCGGTGGCGATCGTCAACGAGTTCGTCGATGGCGACATCTACAAATGGGGCTCGCTGATGGCCGGCGCGCTGGTCGGCTCGTTGCCGCTGGTGATCCTGTACGCGTTCTTTGTCGAGCACTATGTCTCGGCGATGACCGGGGCGGTGAAGGAATAGCAACGCTGCGCCGGTACTGCCGCAGCGGTGACCGGCCCCTCCACGTCATTGCGAAGAGCGCAGCGACGCGGCAATCCACAGAGCCGCAAGCGGAGACTGGATTGCTTCGTCGCAACGGCTCCTCGCAATGACGGTTGCGGCGACGACGCTCAACCCAAAATAACAACAACAAGGAGAACTTCCCTTGCACATCCTCATCCTCGGCGCCGCCGGCATGGTCGGCCGCAAGCTGACCGAAAAATTGTTGCGCGACGGCCGCCTCGGCGGCAGGGAGATCACCCGCATGACGCTGCAGGATGTGGTCGCGCCGGCGAAACCGGCCGGTGCCGCGCTGCCGATCAGCATCGTTACCTCCGACTTCGCTGACCCTGCCACCGCGGCGCCGCTGCTGTTGCACCGCCCTGACGTGATCTTCCACCTCGCCGCGATCGTCTCCGGCGAGGCCGAGGCCGAGTTTGAAAAGGGTTATCGTATCAATCTCGACGGCACCCGTTTCCTGATCGATGCCATCCGCGCCATCGGCGGCGGCTATAGACCGCGGCTGGTATTTACCTCCTCGATCGCGGTGTTTGGTGCGCCGTTCCCGGCGCAGATCGGCGTCGAGTTCTTCCACACGCCGCTGACCTCCTACGGCACGCAGAAGTCGATCTGCGAAATGCTGATCGCCGACTACACCCGCAAGGGCTTTCTCGACGGCATCGGCATCCGGCTGCCGACCATCTGCGTCCGTCCGGGGACGCCGAACAAGGCGGCGTCCGGCTTCTTCTCGAACATCATTCGCGAGCCGCTCGCCGGCCATGAAGCGATCCTGCCGGTGGGCGAGGATGTCCGCCACTGGCATGCCTCGCCGCGCTCGGCGGTCGGCTTCCTGGTCCACGCCGCCACCATGGACCTTGCCGCGATGGGCGCGCGTCGCAATCTCAGCATGCCCGGCCTGTCGGTCACTGTCGGCGAACAGATCGCCGCGCTGGAGCGCGTCGCCGGAAAGAGCGTGGTGGCGCGGATCGTCAGGAAGACCGATCCGGTGATCACCGGCATCGTGTCCGGCTGGCCACGCGATTTCGTCACCGAGCGCGCGCTCAGTCTCGGCTTCACCACGGCGGAGAAGACGTTCGACGACATCATCCGGATTCACATCGAGGATGAACTGGGCGGGACTTTCGTGCACTGACCTATCCCCGTCATTGCGAGGAGCGAAGCGACGCGGCAATCCAGAGGGCCGCCAAACGCAGGGCTGGATTGCTTCGTCGCAAGGGCTCCTCGCAATGACGATTTGATCTGCTGTCCCGTGCGCCTATATTGAGTCCAACAATCGCACACGGGAGAAGCACCATGACTGCCAGCATCGTTGGATGGGCGCATACGCCGTTCGGAAAGCTCGAAAACGAGACCGTCGAGAGCCTCGTGGTGCGGGTGGCGACCGAGGCGATGGCTGATGCCGGCATTTCCGCGGCCGATGTCGATGAAATCGTGCTGGGGCATTTCAACGCCGGCTTTTCGCCACAGGATTTTACGGCCTCGCTGGTGCTGCAGGCCGATCCGGCGCTGCGCTTCAAGCCCGCGACCCGCGTCGAGAATGCCTGCGCCACCGGCTCCGCCGCCGTGCAGGCCGGCGTCAAGTCGATCGCCGCCGGGACCGCGAAGATCGTGCTGGTAGTGGGCGTCGAGCAGATGACGCGCACGCCAGGTCCGGAGGTCGGCAAAAACCTGTTGCGCGCGTCCTATCTGCCGGAAGATGGCGACACGCCCGCGGGATTTGCCGGCGTGTTCGGCGGCATCGCGCAGAAATATTTCCAGAAATATGGCGACCAGTCCGATGCGCTGGCGATGATCGCCGCCAAGAACCACGCCAATGGCATGCACAATCCCTATGCGCATATGCGCAAGGATTTCGGTTTCGAGTTCTGCCGCTCCGAGAGCGACAAGAACCCGTTCGTGGCGGGGCCGTTGAAGCGGTCCGATTGCTCGCTGGTGTCCGACGGCGCCGCGGCGCTGGTGCTGACCGATTCCGAAACCGCCAAGGCGATGGGCAAGGCGGTCACCATCAAGTCCACCGCGCATGCGCAGGATTTTCTGCCGATGTCGAAGCGCGACATCCTGTTGTTCGAGGGCTGCACCGTGGCCTGGCAGCGCGCGCTGGAAGCCGCCGGCGTTACGCTCGAGGACCTGTCCTTTGTCGAGACCCATGACTGCTTCACCGTCGCCGAATTGATCGAGTATGAGGCGATGGGGCTGACGCCGCGCGGGCAGGGCGCCCGCGCCATCAAGGAAGGCTGGACCCAGAAGGATGGCAAGCTGCCGGTCAATCCGTCCGGCGGCCTCAAGGCCAAGGGCCATCCGATCGGCGCCACCGGCGTCTCGATGCACGTGCTGAGCGCCATGCAGCTGCTTGGGCAGGCGCCGGAGGGAATGCAGATCAAGAACGCCAAACTGGCCGGCATCTTCAACATGGGCGGCGCGGCGGTCGCCAATTACGTCTCGGTGCTGGAGCCGGCGAAGTAATCGCGATGAATGTGGCGCAGTGGCTGGCGGCGTCGGCGCGGCTGCATCCCGATGCGCCGGCGTTGTTGCGCGGCACCGCCGTGCAAGCAGATTATGCCACCTTCGCGCGTCGCGCAGCCGCGATCGGCGCGGGGCTGCGGCGCGATTTCGGTATCCGCCCCGGCGACCGCGTCGCGCTGTTCATGACCAACTGCACGCAATATCTCGAATGTCTCTATGCGGTGTGGTGGATCGGCGCGGTGGTGATTCCGATCAACGCCAAGCTGCACGGCCGCGAGGCGGCGTGGATCTGCGACAATGCCGGTGCCACGCTGGCTTTCGTCGATGAGGATGGACGCCAGGCGCTCGTCGCGGTCACGGAGGACCTGCCGCCCTCAATGCCGATGCTGTCGGTCGACAGCTCGGACTACCAGACGTTGCAGCGCGTCGATGGCGGCACGCCCGCACCATCGCCGCGTGAAGACGACGATCTTGCCTGGCTGTTCTATACGTCCGGTACCACCGGCCGCCCCAAGGGCGTGATGCTGAGCCATGGCAATCTGGTGGCGGCATCGCTGTGCTACCTCGCCGATGTCGATGCGGTGTCGCAGCAGGACGCGATCCTCTATGCCGCGCCGATCTCGCATGGCGCCGGGCTGTATAATTTCATCCATGTCCGGATGGCGGCGCGCCATGTCGTGCCGCCGAGCCGCGGCTTCGATGCCGATGAGGTGTTGACGCTGGCAAGACAGCTCGACCACGTCTCGATGTTCGCCGCGCCCACCATGGTGCGCCGCCTCGTCGATGCCGCGAAGCGCCGCAAGGAGCGCGGCGAGGGAATCCGCACCATCGTCTATGGCGGTGGGCCGATGTATCTCGCGGATATTCGCGACGCCATGGCCACCATGGGCCAGCGCTTCGTGCAGATCTACGGCCAGGGCGAGTCGCCGATGACCATCACGTCGCTGCGCCGCGAATTCCATGCGGACAGCGATCATCCGCGCTACCTCGAGCGGCTGGCCTCGGTCGGCCCGGCGCAGAGCGTGATGCAGGTCCGTGTCACCGGCGCCGACGGCCGATCGCTGCCGACCGGCGAAACCGGCGAGGTCGAGGCCAGCGGTCCCGCGGTGATGCTCGGTTACTGGAATAATCCGAACGCCAATGCAGAGACGCTGAAGGATGGCTGGCTGCGCACCGGCGATGTCGGGCGCCTCGATCAAGACGGTGTCCTCACTCTGTCAGACCGCTCCAAGGACGTCATCATTTCCGGCGGCACCAACATCTATCCACGTGAGGTCGAGGAGGCGCTGCTGGCCCATCCTGACGTCCGCGAGGTCTCGGCGATCGGCGTGCCCGATTCCGAGTGGGGCGAGATCGTGGTGGCCTGTGTGGTGCTGGAGCAGGGGGCGGCGGCCAATGATGCCGCGCTCGATGCGCATTGCCTCGACGCCATCGCCCGTTTCAAGCGGCCGAAGCGCTACGTCTATCTCGAGGCCCTGCCGAAGAACAATTACGGCAAGGTGCTGAAGACGGAGCTGCGCGCCATGATGCGCGCCTGATCAGATCCGGCATTTCATCAGCCCGAACAGGGTTTCGCCGCCCTGCGTCGCGGGCTGGATGGTGCCGTTCGGCGTCAGCGCCAGCGGTCGCCTTGTTACCGAGTTGCCGACATTGCCGCCGATGATTTCGATCTCGGAGCCGACCCCGATCACGATATCGCAATGGCCTTTGTAGTCGCCGCCATTCTGATGGTCATAGTCGATGCCGTGCTGGCGCGCCCAGCAGACGATGTCGCCGGGTTCGGGACGTTGCTCATTGAGGCGATAACACCAGTAGCCGGCCTGCGCCTGGCCCTGCCGCAGATCGCGGATGGCGCGCGCAATATAGGCGGAGTGCTGGGCATTGTAGCGGAAGCGGGGGCCGGCGCCGGCGGTGCGCATCACCCAGGAGATGAACGCCGCCGACCACGGCACATCGTCGCGGCCGTTCAGCGTGTCGTCATGCACGCCCTCGCTCCAGTACAGGCCGACGTCGCGATACCAGGGGTCCTCGCCCTCCTTGTGGCCGTGATGGGTGGTGTGGCCGGACAGGTCGTAGCTCTGCTGGCCGAACTTTTCCCATTGCGCGATGGCGATCTCGGCCGCGCGTTCGGCGAAGCTGCTCGGCCTTGGCAGCACATCGCCGGGCGCGGGCGTTGCCGCCGCGACGCTCGCCGCCGCGGTGAGCGTCGAGGAGCCGTCGAATTCGCGGGCGCGGACACCGGACGCTTCGGTCAGCCAGGCGTTGCGGGCCGCGCATTTCTGCACGATCGGAGTTGTCGCGGATACGTCGGAGAGTTGGTTCGGCGCGGTTGTCTGCGCATCGATGAAGCCGCGCAGCGTATGGCGGCCGGCGGCGGCGGGCGTACCGGCAACGGGTACGATCCGCGGCGCGCCGAACAATCGTAACTGCTCCATGTGACCGAGCGCGGGATTGAACCAGCTGATATATCCGCCCGGCAGGATGTGGCGTGGCTTGGTCAATTTGCCGGTGAATGAATAGCGCACGCCGGAGGCACGAACCGGGTCGAAGAAGTTCGGCGTATAGAAGTCGGCGACCAGGATATCATCGATCGGATAGGCGTTCTCCGGATGTTCGGAGGGATCGCAGACCTCGAGCAGATATTCGAATTTGGCCCCCGGCAGATCCACGATCTCGTTCTGCGAGATGCCGATGCCGGTGGATGAGACCACCTGGTTGGCACTCGGATCGACCAGCATTTCCAGGCATTCATGGCTGGTGATCAACGACCAGGTCGACCCCATCGCCACCCTGGCATAAGGCTGGTGATGGTCGGTCAGATGAATCCCCAGCGCATTGTCCGGGATACTGTCCTCGATGAAGATGGGCCAGATGCCGGGTTCGATGGAATTCGCATTATCCAGCGCGATGACGCTGCCGCTGATATTCCAGATCGGTCGCAGATCCCGCATCACCTGGACATTGAGGGCGGCGGCGACCCGGACGAGCTGGGCAAAGGATATATGCGGTGTGCGCGCGACCAGTCCAATACGGCGTGGCAGCATCGGATCCTCCCTAGATCGACAGACCTTCATAGCTCACGGAAATAGTGACGGGGCCGCGGTCGAGCAGATGGCGGAGCTGGTCGCGGCACTGGATCAGATGCGCGGCATCCTCGCGCACGCCGAGGCAGCCATTGGTCTGCGCCTGTCCGCCGTCGGGATGGACCCGGAACAGGCTGCGACCGAACACTTTGGTTTCCAAAATGGGGTCGAGGTCGAACGAGTAGCCGATGCCGTTGAACACCATGCCGACGGTGTCGCGTGGACGGAAATGACTCAGCCGGTAAAAGCCAGGAGGTACCGGGCCGTTGGTGGTCTTGTAGTTGCGGGCTCCGCCGCCGGTATTGACGGTGTAGGTGCCGAGCGCGGCGCCGCGGGGGTCGAATAGCTTGAGTGTTCCGTGCACGACCGGAAAGCCGCGCGGGCTGGTGAAGATGCTCTGGCCCGTAAAGGCGCCAAGTACCTGAACCGCCGCGGGCGGCTGCAGCGCGGCTGCCGTGACCGCGACCGCATCCTGGTCCGGCGGATCGATCTCGCCCAGCGCCAGCCGGACCCGGAGTTGCTGCGCGGTGGAAAGACTTTGCAGCGCCTGGCTGAAGGCATCCGCAGAGACTTCGCGCAGCGTCAGCGTGGTGCTCAGAATGTCGGAATCCGAAATGTTCATCGCAGAGGATTGCAGTTCGAGCCATTTGGCGAGATCGGCCGGATTGGTGTCGGCCTTGATGCGGCTCGATGCGGCGCGCACCAGCGGGGCGATGCGGTCGTCATAGGCTGGCGACGAAGGCTGCAGCTTCCAG
>JACMOT010000571.1 GCA_014377915.1 Tardiphaga sp. | reverse complement strand
TCGCTTCGCTCATCCGGGCTACCGATAGGCCGCAAACTCACCCAGAACTGCGGTACCGCCTGTGCCAGCCGATCGCCGACCGGATCCTGCGATCCCCGGTCAGCATCGGTCTGGATCGCCAGACCGGTTACTTGCTGGGCCATGTGGAGACTACCTGTTTGCAGGGGTCGGACAGCGCGTCGAAATGGTCGTTCAGGCATTTGCGGACGCGACCGCCGCCAGGCATGGTGCCGGTGCACAGCTTGCGGTAGTCAACCTCGCAGGCCTGCCGCGCCTGACCTCCGTCGTCCTGCGCCATCGCCATCGACAATGTCAGCACCAGAATCCCGATCAGGCACGCCGCCGCCAGCAGGGCCCGCATGAACGTATCGGTGGGGCGAAAAATGAACCTCTTGCCGTCGTTGCGCGGCGTCCGGGAAATTACTCGCTGCACCATGTTGGCTCCGTTTGCCTGATATCATTCTGGCCCGGACCATCCCGGCCGATATATCTGATACGCGCCAGTCACGGAGATCCCTCGCGACGCTGGCGCTTCTTCTCAACGGAGAAACCCGCCGACGAGCTGGCGCCGTCCTTTCGGAGAAATCTGCTCCAGCATGTCGATGAAGGTATCGATCACCGCATCACCGATCTTGATGCGTTTGTCGCGCGCAGCGCGGATCGCGGCGCGCAGCGCCGGCCTGTCGAGGTCGGTCTGCCCGGTCAGTTGCATGGTCTCGCGCAGCGCTCGAATGTACTCCGCCTGCAGTGGCAGGACGTCGGGCTGCTTGTCGCGATAGATCCGCCACAGGATATCGGCATCTTCCTTCGGCAGCCGCGAGGCGATGCGCTCGACCATTCGCAGCGGCATTCCGGCATTGGCCGACGACCACGCCGGCTGGAACCATTGTGCGGAAACATAGGTCGCAAGCGCGAGATTCAAGCAGAGCGATGCCAGCAGCGCCCAGCGCAGGCGGTTTGGCGGAGACGGCCAGAATTTCATTGCACACCCCAGGGCGACATGACGGAACTATCCAGCAGCATGCTGACCACCGATATGGCCTCGTCAGAGTGATCATAGGGCAGCGCGCCCGCCAGCCAGATACCGAGCAGCGCCGAACAGGCCAGGCTGGTGGCGGGAATCATCGAGACCGGCCGCAGCACCCGGCGATACCAGGGCGGCGCGGCCTGCGCCTGCGCGATGCGCTGAAGCACGGCGAGGCCCGCTCGCCCCGCGCGCGCGCTGCCGACCTCGGGCGCGGTTGCAAACAGCCTGTCGAGACCGCGCTGTTCCCGCAGAATCGCTGCGCCATCCGCTGTCGCTGCGATCCCGCGCGCGGCGGTCCGCACCGCCGCCGGCCAGCGATCGATGTCGCCGCCCCATGTATCGGCCAGTTGTTGGAATTGATCGCGTGTCATGCGTACCTCCTGTCATCCTGAAGTTTCTTGACGTTGTCCCGCAGCGCGATGCGCGCCCGCGCCAGCAGCGACTCGAACGCCTTGGCGCTGATATTCATGGCCGCGGCAGACTCCTCGCCGCTCAGCCCCTCCATGTGAAACAGCGCGATGGCGCCACGCTGCCGGTCCGACAATTGCGCCATCGCCTGCTCCAGCATCCGCCGCTCCTGGTCCGCGATCAGCCGCTCCACCGGCTCGGGTCTGTCGTCCCGGACATCGCCGGCGTCTTCGATCGGCGCGAAGGCCGGCCTGCGAACGCGATCAAAGGCAAGATTGAGCACGATCCGGTAGAGCCAGGTGGTGAATCGCGCCACTGCTGGATCGAACGACGCCGCGCGGGTCCAGATCCGCAAAAATGCCTCCTGTCCGATCTCGTCGGCCTCGGCGGCATTGCGGACGACGCGCTGGGCGACTCTGAGGGCGCGCGGCATGTGGCGGCCCATCAGGATGCGGAACGCCTGCTGCTGGCGCGCGGCGACTGCCAGCATCAGGGCTTCGTCCGTTTCGTCCACCATCGCCTGCGCCCCTGCTTCACCGCGCGGCGGCACCGGGCGCACGCGCTGGGCACCCGACGCCATTGATCTGATATCAACACAGCCGCCACGCGCCCGCGTACCAGCATTGCCGCGCCGGCGGCACATAGACGGGTGGAGCGACATGGACGCGCGGCGCAACGTAATACGGCGCCGCCATCGCATAGCGCGGTCCCCGGTAACAGCCGGGATAGACGCCGGCGCCGCGCCAACCGTAACGAACGCAGGCCACCGTTTCTACGTTCGCGACAGCCGCTATGGCGGGGCGCAGCGCATCCGGCACCATCAGCGGTGCCGCGTTAGCGATGGGCGCGGCGACGAGCAGCGCGGCCAGAATCAGAAATTTTCGCATGGTGATAGCCTTTCTTCGCTGTGGTGATTGCGTTCAGAAACGCCAGTTGACGCCGGCGCGAAGCGTGTGGGTATCGAGCGTGTGCGCGCGTTCGGCGAAAGCGACATTGCCGACGGTCTGCGCCGCAAGCGTCGTGGTGCCGTAATTGTCGTAGAGATATTCGAGCCGGACGGTCATCGCGGGGACGATGCGGTAATCGACGCCGCCACCCAGTGTCCAGCCCGCGCGCGTGTCGTTCCAGATCGCGGTCACGCCCGCCGCATTGTCGATCGCCTTGTTCTCGACTCCCGCCAGCGCCAGACCGCCGGCCATAAAGATCATCGCCTGATCGAAGCTGTAGCCGAGCCGGCCCCGCAAATGGCCATTCCAGCTCATTTTAGTCCGCAGCTGGGTCACCGCGGGATCGGGCGCCAAGCCGGTATCCACAAGCGCACTGCCGCCGAGCACATTGATGTCGCCTTCGAGACCCCCGACCACGCGGCCCCGTTGCATGGCGTAGCCGGCCATGACGCCGCCGATGAACGACTTTGGATCCACGGCATGAAATTCGCCGGTCGCAGGAACATTGATGTCGCCGCCGCCCGACTGATGGCCGGCCTGGACGCCGACATAAAGCCCGGCCCAGCTCGGCAGTTGCGGGACAACCAACTGCCGCTGCGCTACGGGAGCCGCCCCCCTGAGATCCGCCGCCAACCCCTTGCCGATACCGGACAGGCCGAGCAGGCAAGCCAAACCGATCGCTTTCTTCATCCTCAACCCCTAGTACCACGGCGCGACGCGCCGCCAGACAGGGGGAGTACGGCCGGTGCACGGATTTCCCTCGATCGGGACCGCGGCTTTTCGGGGAAACCTTCAATCGATTCGCGAGAACGCGTCCGGGACAGCTTAGTTCACCCAGAACTCCGGCACCGTCTGCGACAGCCGGCCACCCAACCGCACCGGGGCGATCTTCAGGGCCAGGCCGGTCCTGTCGTCGGTTTCCACCGCGACGCCGCTCATGGTCGCCGGGCCATAGGCCGGCTCGAAGCGGCCGGACGGAATGCCGGTGGTGAAGCGCCGCACCGGCTCTTCCTTCTGCATGCCGATCACGGAATCATAATCGCCGGTCATGCCGGCGTCGGTCATGTAGGCGGTGCCGCCGGCCAGGATCTGGTGATCGGCGGTCGGCACATGGGTGTGGGTGCCCACCACCAGGCTGACGCGGCCGTCGCAGAAATAGCCCATGCCCTGCTTCTCGCTGGTAGCCTCGCCGTGAAAATCGATCACGATGGCATCGACCGCCTCGACCAGCGGACAGGCATCGATCTCCTTGCCGATGGCGCTGAACGGGTCGTTGAGCGGCTCCATGAAGACGCGGCCCATGGCGTTGATGACCAAAGCGCGGGCGCCGTTCTTGGTATCGATCATGGCGGCGCCGCGGCCGGGCGTGTGGCGCGGAAAATTCAGCGGCCGGATCAGCCGCGGCGCGCGTTCGATGAATACCAGCGCCTCCTTCTGATTCCAGGCGTGGTTGCCGAGCGTCACCGCGTCGGCGCCGGCATCAATGAAATCATTGTAGATCGTCTCGGTGATGCCGAAGCCGCCGGCGGCGTTCTCGCCGTTGACGATCACCAGATCGAGCTTCCAGTCGCGCACGCAGCCGGGCAAATGGTCGGCGATGGCGTTGCGGCCGGTCTTGCCGACCACGTCGCCGATAAACAGAATGCGCAAATCAAATGCTCCGGAAATCAATCATCCGGGTGTCCGTTAGCACATAATCCAGCGCCACGTCGTGCGGCCGCGCCGGAATCCTCGCGATTTCCTGCACGTCGAAGGCGATGCCGACGGCGGTAAAGGGCTGGATGGCCCGCAATTGCTCGAAGGTGCGGTCGTAATGGCCAGCACCGTAGCCGATGCGGTGGCCGGCGCGGTCGAAAGCGGCCAGCGGCACCAGCACGATATCCGGGATCAGTCGCGGCGCGTCCGGCGGCGGCTCCAGGATGCCCATCGCTCCCGCGAGCAGCGTGCTGCCGTGCTCCCAGGCGCGAAACAGCAGCGGCGCATCCCGCGCCACGATCGCCGGTAGCGCCAGCCGCGCGCCTTGCGCCGCCAGTGCCTGCATCAGCGGCACCGGATCGATCTCGCCGCGGATCGGCGAATAGCCGGCGACGATGATTCCCGGCGTAACGGCAAGCGGGAAGGCCCGCGCGGCGATGGCCCGCGCGGCGGCGCGGCGCTCGTCGCCGGACAGCGCACCGCGACGTGACAAGGCGGCGATACGGAGTTCGGCTTTTAGGGAACCGGCCCCGTTATCGCTCATAGTAGATCGTCATTGGGCACGGAAAGCCGTGACAGGTCGCGCGAACCATCAACGATACGGAGAATAACCACGACATCAGGTCCCACCATATAAAGTACAAGCCATCGCTCGACGACCAGCATCCGCACGCCGGCGAGAATATCGGATCGGGGAGTGCCGCGATTTGGAAACAGCGAAAGCTGTTGATAGCGTTGTGCGATCCGGCGAAGCACGGAGTCGGCACCTGCTTCACTCGGTTGCGTAAGGTAATCCGAAATAGCGAGAAGGTCGCTGCGCGCCAGTCGCGTCAGCCGGACCCGCATTACCGTCCTGGAGCGGCACGTCGGGCTTTCGCCTCGGCGATGACGTCTTCAATATCAACCTCGCCCGCATCGCCGCTTTCGAGGCCGACACGCACAGCTTCCTGAAGCCATTCTAGCTTGGCGGCATCGGACTGCTGTGCTTCGAGCAGGCGCAGAGCATCGCCTATGACATCGCTGGCGGAGGCATATTGGCCGCTCGCAACGTTGGTCTCGACAAAGTCGCTCAACGCCTCGGGCAGCAATACCTCAACATGTCTCATCGAGACCTCTGATCAAAAAGTGCGAAGCCGCGATGGCCGTTGAAGCACTCGATCCCGGAGCACCTACGAGAGTAGGTGGGCACCATATGACCGGATCCACGGACCCGGCCAGGGACAGTTCCCGTGAGGATCGATAAGGCCCCGGGGATATTATGGC
Source organism: Tardiphaga sp. (assembly GCA_014377915.1). The sequence goes on along the minus strand of JACMOT010000571.1, from coordinate 285 downwards.
TTCTGACGCGCGACACAGCTTCGCGACCCCAATGTAGGCGCGATGGGATGGTTACGCCAGTAGGGAAGTAGGGATCTCACAGCCGTCATTGCGAGTTTGGGACCGGTCTTTTGGCTGATCCTGAGATATGAAAGATCGGACTCGTGTCCCGGACGCGGTGCGGCATTCTTATGCCGCTCCGCAGAGCCGGGACCTTATCAGGCAACGACGTTTTTGGCGGTCCCGGCTCTGCAGCTCATGACGCCTCCTGCGGAGGCGCATTGCGCTGCGTCCGGGACAAGTGCC
>JACMOT010000570.1 GCA_014377915.1 Tardiphaga sp. | reverse complement strand
GTCCGAGGCCGACAAGTCCGGCAAGCTGATCGTGGAAGCCAAGGGCATCTGCCGCACCTATGGCGACCGCAAGATCGTCGACGACTTCTCGATCCGCATCCAGCGCGGCGATCGCATCGGCGTGGACGGCCCGAACGGCGCCGGCAAGACCACCATGATCAACATGCTGACCGGCGGCGAAGCCCCCGACTCCGGCACCATCCGGTTCGGCGCCAATATCGAGATGGCGACGCTCGACCAGCACCGCGAAAGCCTGAACCCGAAGACCACTCTGGCCGAAGCCCTCACCGGCGGCCGCGGCGACCACGTCATGGTCAACGGCACGCCCAAGCATGTCGTCAGCTACATGAAGGACTTTTTGTTCTCGCAGGAGCAGATGCGCACGCCGCTGGAAGTGCTGTCCGGCGGTGAACGCGGCCGCCTGATGCTGGCCCGCGCGCTGGCAAAACCGTCCAACGTGCTGGTGCTGGACGAGCCGACCAACGACCTCGATCTCGAAACCCTCGACGTGCTCGAGGACATGCTCGGCGATTACGAAGGCACCGTGATCCTGATCAGCCATGACCGCGACTTCCTCGACCGCGTCGTCACCTCGGTGATCGTGCCGGAAGGCAATGGCAAGTGGATGGAATATGCCGGCGGCTACACCGACATGCTGGCGCAGCGCGGCGCCGACCTGAAACGCGAGAAGGCGGCGTCGGCCGCCGAGTCCGACACCGGCAAGAGCAGCAACAAATCTTCCGCCAGCGCCAAGCCGGCGGCCAAGAAGAAGATGAATTTCAAGGACAAGCACCTGCTCGATACGCTGCCGAAGACGATCGCCAGCTTCCAGGCCGACATCGCCAAGCAGCAGCGCCATCTCGACGATCCCAACCTCTACAAGAAGGATCGCAAGAAGTTCGACACCGTCTCCGCCGCGCTGTCTGTCGCGCAAAAGGGGCTGGCCGAGGCCGAGGAAAAATGGATCGAGCTGGAAACCATGCGCGAAGAGATCGAGAACGCGTGAGCCTGTTGATCAACACACCACACTAACGTCCGTCATTGCGAGGAGCCCTTGCGACGAAGCAATCCAGTCTTCCCTTGCGGCCCTCTGGATTGCCGCGTCGCTTCGCTCCTCGCAATGACGTGGAAAGGCCGGAGAACAAATTGATGACCACCACGCTCGCCGCCATCATCGCCCGTGACTTCGGCACGCCGTCGCTGGTCATCGACATGGACCGCGTCGAGCGCAACATCGCGCGCATCCAGGCGGTCTGCGACGCCGCGGGCGTCGCCAACCGGCCGCACATCAAGACCCACAAGAGCCCGGTGATCGCCAAAATGCAGATCGCCGCCGGCGCCCGTGGCATCACCTGCCAGAAACTCGGCGAGGCCGAGATCATGGCGGACCATGGGATCGACGACATCCTGATCAGCTACAATCTGATCGGCGACGAAAAGATGGTGCGGCTGGCGGCGCTGCAGGCGAAGGCGAAAATCACGGTGGCGGCCGACAATGCTGTTGTCGTCGACGGCCTGAAGAAGGCGGCGGCGATCTCCGGCCTGCCGCTCGATGTCGTGGTCGAATGCGACACCGGCCGCAAGCGCGCCGGCGTCGAGACGCCGGCCGAGGCGATCGAACTGGCCCGGCTGATCGATGCTTCGGAAGGTCTCCGCTTCGCCGGCTTCCTGCTGTATCCGACCGAGACCGGCTGGCCCGACGCGCAGCATTTTTTCGACGCAGCACTCGCCGGCGTCCGCGCGCTCGGGCTGGAGCCAACCATTGTCTCCACCGGCGGCACGCCGAACCTGAAGAATGTCGGCTCGCTGAAGGGCGCCACCGAGCATCGCTTCGGCACCTATATCTACAATGACCGCATGCAGGTCGCGGCCGGTTCGGCGACGTGGGACGACTGCGCGCTGAATGTCTATGCCACGGTGGTCAGCCGCGCCGGCCCCGACCGCGGCATTCTCGATGCCGGCTCCAAGACGCTGACTTCCGACACCGGCGGCCTCGACGGCCACGGCATGATCCTCGAACATCCCGAAGCAAAAATCGAAAAATTCGCCGAGGAGCACGGCTTCCTCGACCTCACCCGCAGTAACACCCGCCCCAATGTCGGCGACGTCGTCCGCATCGTGCCCAACCACGTCTGCGTGGTCGTCAACATGTTCGACGAGGTGGTGATGGTACGTGGCGATGAAGTGCTCGGCGTGCTGCCGGTGGCGGCGCGGGGGCGATTGCGCTGACGCTCAGCCGTCATTGCGAGGAGCGAAGCGACGCGGCAATCCAGAAGCCGCAGGCGAAGAAAGAACTGGATTGCTTCGTCGCAAGGGCTCCTCGCAATGACGAGCTATGACGACCGGCACTCAAGCCACTTCAGCACGCCCCTGCCCGAGGCCGCTCCGGTCGCGAACGACGCCTGCAGCAGATAACCGCCGGTCGGTGCTTCCCAGTCCAGCATCTCGCCGGCCGCGAACACGCCCGGCAATTTCACGATCATATAGTCGGCGTCGAGTTCGTCGAACGCGATGCCGCCGGCCGACGAGATCGCCCGGGCGATCGGCGCGATGCCGCTGAGCACGATCGGCACCGCATTGATCAGGCCGGCGAGGCTGGCGCTCGACAGCGCCGCCAGCGTGGTGCCCGAGGCCAGCGCCGCTTCCTGCAGCAGGCCAATGCCGACCGGCGACAGATGCACCGTCTTGCGCAGGAAGGTCGACAGCGATTGCTTGCCGCGCGGCACCGACAGTTTGGCGATCAGCTCGGCCGCATCGATGTCAGGCCGTAGGGCAATATTCAAAGTGGCCGTGCCGTTCGCCACCACGGCATCGCGCAAGGGCGCGGACAGCGCATAGATGGCGCCGCCTTCGATGCCGCCGCGGGTCACCATCGCCTCGCCGCGCACCGTCTGGCCGCCGAAGGCCAGCGCCACGCTCTTCAGCGGATAGCCGGCGAACCTGTTGCGGAACACGTCGGACCAGGCGACCACAAAGCCGCAATTGGCCGGGCGCAACGGCGCGACATCGATGCCCTTGCCGGCGAGCGTCCCGGCCCATGCCCCGTCGGAGCCGAGTCGCGGCCAGCTCGCGCCACCGAGCGCCAGCACGGTCGCTTTCGCCGCGATGGCGCGTTGGCCCTCCGGTGTGTCCAGCAGCAGCCGCCCGTCGCCGTCCCAGCCGGTCCAGCGATGCCGCATGGCAAATTGCACGCCGGCCTGATCGAGCCGGCACAGCCACGCCCGCAGCAATGGCGACGCCTTGAACGATCTGGGAAACACCCGGCCGCTGGAGCCGATGAAAGTCGGCTGCCCCAGCATCTCGCTCCAATCCCGCAGCATGTCCGGTGGAAACTGCGCGATGGCCTCGGCCAGCCGCGGCATCGTCGCACCATAGCGTGCCAGAAAGGCCGGGAGCCGTTCGCTATGGGTAAGATTGAGCCCGCCGCGCCCGGCCATCAGGAATTTTCGCCCGGCCGACGGCATCGCGTCGTACACAATGACGCGCGCGCCGCCCTGCGCCAGCACCTCAGCCGCCATCAATCCGGCAGGGCCGGCGCCGATCACCGCGACGTCTGTTGTGGAAACTTCCGTCACGATGGCCGTCCGTTCCATGATCGTGGCGCCTGACCCGTTAGCCAGGCCGGCGCGACGCTTTGCTGACCTCTCCCGGCAAGCCGGAAGAGGTGAAGAGCCTATCGATTGGCCTTGATGCGGGCCTGGGCCTGCGCGATGTATTTCTGGGTCTGGTGAAACGCGCCTTCCAGCGCCCGTGCCTTCGCCATATCAGAGATTTCGGCGAAATGCGCCGCGATGGTGTCCGGCGACCAGTCGGCCTCGGCGAAGTTCACGCCTTCGCTCTCCAGCAGCCTGATCACCGCGAAGGAGCCGGAGCCGGCGCCCATGATGGTGCGGGTCGGCGCGTTCTCGCTGAGCAGGAACAGTACGGCTGGCGTGATCGCCTCCGGCTTCATCATGGCAAGAGCATCGGGCGGCAGCAATTCCTCCGTCATCCGCGTCGCCGCCGTCGGCGAAATGGTGTTGACGCGAATGTCGGTCTTACGGCCCTCCTCGGCCAGCACATTCATCAGCCCGATCATGCCGGTTTTCGCCGCGCCGTAATTGGCCTGACCGAAATTGCCGTACAGGCCGGACGACGAGGTCGTCAGCACGATGCGGCCGTAATTGCGCGCGCGCATGCCTTCCCACACCGCCTTGCAGCAGTAGAAGGTGCCGGTGAGATGGACGTCGAGCACCTTGGCAAAGTCTGCCAGCTCCATCTTGGCAAACGACTTGTCCCGCAAAATGCCGGCATTGGCGCACATCAAATCGACGCTGCCCCATTCGGAGGTCGCCTTGGCAACCATCGCCTGAACCTGCTCGAAATTCGAGACGTCGGCGCCATCGGCCATCGCGATGCCGCCGGCGCTGCGGATTTCCTCGACCACGGTTTCCGCCGCGGTCAGCGATCCGCCGGTGCCATCGCGCGCGCCGCCGAAATCATTGACCACCACCTTCGCGCCGCGGCTGGCGAGCCCCAGCGCGTGGGCGCGTCCGAGGCCATTGCCGGCGCCGGTGACGATGGCCACGCGGCCGTCATATCGAATGCTCATGCTGTTCGCCTCTTACACAAAATAGGTCAAAGCGAGCCAGTCGGCGACCAGCGCCGGCTTGCTCTCGCCTTCGATCTCGACGCTGACACCGACCCGGGTGAACAGCTCCTTGGGCTTGCGCAGGGTCGCTTCCTTCAGCGAAAAATGCCCGCGCACGCGGACACCGGACTTCACCGGCGAGACAAAGCGCAGTTTGTCAAAACCATAATTGATGCCCATCGCGACATTGTCGAGTTTCGGCAGTGCCTCATAGGAGAACACCGAAATCAGCGACGTCGTCAGAAAGCCATGGGCGATGGTGGAGCCAAACGGCGTCGCCTTCGCGCGCGCCGGATCGATATGGATGAACTGATGATCCTCGGTGGCATCGGCAAACACGTCGATGCGCTTCTGATCCACCAGGTGCCACGACGATACGCCGATATCCTGCCCGACCATGCCGATATAGGCGTCGCACTGCATTAGATCCGTCATTCATTCCTCGCTGTTGCTGGGCGCACATTCCACAGGACGCGGCCCTGCGCCAAGCGAAATTTGTGCGGTGCGGCCATGCAACCAGACGTCACGCTTCCGGTGCGCCGGTGGGCCGCGCGGCCTGCAACGACGGAAAATCTTCCTCGCGAAATTCGATACCGCGAAGCGGGTCGTCGCGGTCATTGGCGTGTTCGAGCCGCCGCAACTGGACACGGCGGATCTTGCCGGAGATGGTCTTCGGCAGTTCAGTCACCAGTTCGATGCGGCGGATGCGCTTGAACGGTGCCAGGCGCAGGTGGAGGTGCTCGAAGATCGACAGCGCGGTGGCCGCGCTGCGCTCAACGCCACTGACCAGCAGCACATAGGCCTTTGGAATTGCCAGCCGGATCGGATCCGGGCTTGGCACGACGGCGGCTTCGGCCACGGCATCGTGCTCGAGCAGAACGCTTTCGAGTTCGAACGGGCTGATCCGGTAATCGGAAGATTTGAAAACGTCGTCGGAACGGCCGACAAAGGTGAGATAGCCGTCGGCATCGCCGAACACCACGTCGCCGCTGCGGTAGATCTCGCCATCGGCGCCGCTGACCCGGCCATCATCGGCCTGATAGCCCTGCATCAGGCCCGCCGGCCGATCGGCGCCGAGCGGCAGGCTGACCTCGCCCTCCTTCGCCGGCTGACCATCGGCATCGGTGATCTGGACTTTCCAGCCCGGCAGCGGCCGCCCCATCGAGCCGATCTTGACGATCTGGCCCGGCGAATTACCAGCCAGTGCCGTGGTCTCGGTCTGGCCATAGCCGTCGCGAATGGTGAGGCCCCAGGCGGAACGGACCTGATCGATCACTTCCGGATTGAGCGGCTCGCCGGCGCCGCATACTTCGCGCAACGACACCTTGAAGGTGGCGAGCTTCTCCTGGATGAACAGCCGCCACACCGTCGGCGGAGCGCACATCGTCGTAACGCCGCAGCGGCCGATGGTGGCGAGCAGGCCCTTGGCGTCGAAGCGTGGCTGGTTGACCACGAACACCG
>JACMOT010000569.1 GCA_014377915.1 Tardiphaga sp. | reverse complement strand
TAGCCTGAGGGACACCAAGCCCGTAGGGGAGCAAGGGTCTTCGCCTGCCGTTCCATCGAACCCGAACAGTCGCTTGGGCCGCTCAGCGAGCCCGCTTGCGCAAGGATGGGATCAGATGGACGCGATTTATGTTGGCATCGATGTGTCGAAGGATCGGCTGGACGTGGCAGTGCGTCCAACTGGCGAGAGTTTTGCGGTCGCCCGCAATGGCGCCGGGATCGACGAACTGATCGAACGACTCGTGGCGATCTCGCCACGGCTGGTGGCCATCGAGGCCACCGGCGGCTTCGAGACGATTGTTGCGGCGGGCCTTGCCGGCGCTGGCCTGCCGGTGGTGGTTGTTAATCCGGCGCAGGTGCGCGCCTTTGCCAATGCTCTCGGCAAGCGCGCCAAGACCGATCCGATCGATGCCGCGGTGATCGCGCATTTTGCGGAGGCGACCAAACCTCAATTGCGCCAGCTCCCTGATGAGATGACGCGATTGCTCGCCGACCTGGTAGCTCGCCGGCGCCAGATCGTTGAGATGATCGCAGCAGAAAGCCAGCGCGCACGCCGCGTCAGCAATCCGCGGTTGAAGAAGAGCATGGCCCGGTTGCACAAGGCGCTGGAGAAAGAACTGTCCGAACTGGATAGCGATATCGGCGACCACGTGCGGGGCACGCCGGCCTGGGCGGAGAAGGAAGAACTGCTGGCATCGGTCCCCGGCATCGGGCCGACCATTGCCCGCAGTCTGATCGCCGAAATGCCTGAACTGGGAACGCTTGATCGGCGTCAGATCGCAGCGCTCGCAGGTCTGGCGCCATGGACCCGGCAGTCCGGCCAATGGCGCGGGAAGAGCTTCATCGGCGGTGGCCGGGCAAGCGTCCGCCGCGTGTTGTTTATGGGCGCAATGGTGGCTGCCCGCTTCAACCCGACGCTCAAACTGTTCCGCGACAAACTCGTTGCCGCCGGCAAGCCGAAGCTCGTGGCTATCATCGCGGTTGCCCGCAAGCTGCTCACCATCCTCAACGCCATCCTGCGAGATAAAGCCCCATGGCAGCCAAAAACGCTTGAACGGAAAGACAGTCGCTCCCCTCATGTCTGGAGGGGAGGATCTTCGCACACCTCGGGCGTCCGGCGCCGCGAGAAGGCAGAGCCGCGTCTGTGCGACATCGGTCGCTGAAAACGGGCTGTTTGACATTCGAATCGTATTTCCGCGGGGGCGCGGCCGGTCGGCGCCGCGATGGTCCGCATCAGGTTGTATCAAGCGCTTCGTTGCAAGATAAGAGTGTATCGCGCCAAACCTCGCGCGATTTCGCGGACATCCTGCGCCAGCGGCCGGCGCTTTTGATCCCGGACTCTGGCCGATCGGCGGCCAGTGGCCTCCGCGGATATTTCCAGCGCAAAGTTTAGCCCTTCACAACGGCGGCCGGCGTGACGCGGTATCTTTCCCACAAAGGCAAGGTGTGGCACGCTTGGTGCCTTGAGGTTGTGGGGAGCGTTGGATGAAGCGGCTGATGGTGGCGGGGCTGTTGGCGTGCGCGGCGAGCGCGGCGCATGCGCAGCTGGAGCCGAAGATGATCGGCAACTGGATGGTATCCAGCGAAACGGCCCCGTCGGGAAGCGGCCGGATTTTCACGGCGGTCACCAGCGGTCGCACCATGGCGCTCTCGGTCAGGTGCATCGCCAAACGGCTGAACCTGACCTTGTTTCCGGTCACGAGCGGCACCACTCCGCGCGCCGCCGGGGATCAATTCAGGGTCAGGTTCCGGGTCGATGCGCTGCCCGATCTCGACACCAATGCCCGGGCGCTCGATACGCAGGTGATTCAGATCGACCCCGACAAGCGGATCGTGAAGGCCATCCGCGACGCCCGCGAGATCGTGGTGCGCCTCACGGCACCGATGGGCGTGACGGAGATGCTGGCCTACGACGCGGCCGGTGCGCAAAAGGCGCTTGTCGACGTAATCAGGGAATGCCCGCTCGATTGAGCGCGCTGAACAGCTCACGCCGAACCACGATGGCCGGAGGCTTCAGGGGCCAGGGTTGCCCTACCGAGGCGCGCGGAGGGCTTGGATTAGCGCAGGCTGCGAAACGCCTGACGGGCCTGTCGCAGCAGTCGCATCTTTCGGCGCCGGTAGATCCTGACGGGAAAATCTTGCGGCTGCAGATTTCGCAGCCGCTGCAGATCCCGGAGGTCGCCGAGCGCGCGTTGGGCGAACTGTGCCGCCTCGCGCTGCCGGGTTCCGCTTCGGCTTTCCGGTATGCCAAGGGCGAGCAGGGCCTCGCGCATGTAGCGGTAGCGTTTGGCGGCGATGCGAAGGCGGTGGCGTCGTCGATTGCCCTTCATGCCGCCTGCGCTGTCGCGGACAAGACGTCGCTTCCATCGTTGCAAGCGGGCCGCGGCATAGTCAGCGAGTATTTGCCGGCGTCGGTGGCGCGCCGCGGCGGCGCCGGTCGTCAGCCATGGTCCGGCATCGATCCAGTGCGAGAGGGCGGCGATGAGCCGGTCGTAACGTTTGGAGCGCAGCACCGAGGTGAGCCGCCGGTGGCTCCGTCTCGTGGCCAGGGCCATTAGCTTGCTGTCTTTGGCGGCCAGCGGTTGTTTCAGACCGGTCCTGACATGGCCGGTCGTTACATCATTGTCTCGTGCCGGGCCCAGCGCGGAGTTGAGCCAGATGATCTCGGTCTTCAGCCATGGCCATTCGCCGTCCTGCGTCATGGCCGCGAAAAATTTTCGCGCGGCCTGTAACCTGGTGAGGCCGATCCGGATTTGATGAATGGCTTCCGGGCGGCCCCGGCAGGCCGCGCCACGATGGTCTCGGATCAGGGCAACGCATGGCCGGGCCATGCGCTGGAACGCGCTCTGGCAATTCGGTCCGGGTTGACTCGCGGAGCTGGACGCCGTCACGGCGTGCCTGTCGTTTCGAAGCGAGGCCATTTCAGACAATGGAGCGCGCGGGCGAGCGTCTGTTCCGATGGTCCTCCGGCATCGATCAAGGGCCAGTCCATCCTGCCCAGCGCAAATCCTTCCTGCTGGATCGCGACCGCTGCGGTCGCGTCCGATGCGTCATTTTGTCGATGTTCGATCCTTGCGATCCGGACCGATCGTTCAGCGGTGAGAAAAATCCCGAGATGCGGGATGTTGGCTGGTGCGAGGGTTGAAACCGCCGCGCGCTCCGTTTCGCGGAGAAAGGCGGCGTCGAGAATCGCGGAATGCCCCTGTAGCGCCGTACATTCCGCGGCCTTCAGCAAGGCCTCGTATACTCGCGCCGTCACCTCGATTGTATAGGCCGAAGCCGGCAGCCGCTCGGTCTCGTTGATGCCGAACAGCTTCTTGCGGATGACATCGGATCGCAGGATCAGCGCGCCGGGCAGCGGCCCGAGCCGCGGCGCGACTCCGCGCGCGAGTACGCTCTTGCCGGTTCCAGACAGGCCTCCGATGGCCACCAGGCAGGGCAATGGCGGAGCCATCAGTTCAAGGGCGAGGTCGAAGTAAGTTCGGGCCTCGTCCCGGACCGTGCTGTCGCTCCCGGTCTGCTCGCTCCTGGTAAACAGGACATGGGCGCGGATCGCGGCACGGATCGACAGAAACAGCGGCAGCAGGGCCAGCGCCTCGCGGTTGGCCTCGGCGCCGGCCTCCATATAGCGGTTGAACAGCGCATTGGCTTCGGCGAATGCGCCATAGCGGACCAGATCCATCAGCGGAAAAGCGAGGTCGTAGAGAATGTCGGTGGTGGCGATCGCCGGATCGAATTCGATGGCGTCGAACAGCACCGGCTGGCCGTCGATCAGCACAATATTGCCAAGGTGCAGATCGCCGTGGCAGCGGCGCACGAAGCCTGCCGCCGCGCGCTGCTGAAGCAGGTGCCTGTGGGTCGCCAACGCGGCATGGCACCGCGCATCCAGGCCATCGATGTCCGACGCAAGCAGGCCGTCGACGCTTCGAAACCTGACGGAGTTTCGCTCGATGAGGCCGGTGATGGAGGCAACCCAGCCGGTGGTTCGGGCTGCCGGCTCCCGTCGATGCGCTGCCAGAATCGTATCGGCCACCGCTGTCGCCAGTTCGGGAGTGAGTTCGTGGCGGGCGGCGAGCTGTTCGAAGCTACGAGTCTCGTCAAACCGCGACATTTCGACGGCCCACTCCACGGCTTCGCCATCACCATCAAGGGCGAGGCCCCCATGTTGCCAGGTGATCGGGAGCACGTCGCGGTAGATCAGCGGAGCAAATGGCTTGTTGACCCTCAGCTCTTCCGCGCAGGCCGCCCGGCGGCGGGCGAGTGTCGAGTAATCCAGAAAAGGCAGGCGAACGGCGCGCTTGATTTTCAGCACCCGGTGCTGGCCAAGAAAGACGATCGAGGCATGGGTATCGACGCGCCGCATGCCGGGCTCGGTCTGCCGCACAAATTCCAGCACCGCATCCTGATCCGGCCGTTCGCGTGGTGAAAGGGGGGCGCCCCGCCGGTCCAGAACCATGGCTTGCATCGTCTTTCAACACCGATCCGGCACAATGTAGGCGCCTGGCGGAAATCATGCTTGATGTTTCTCAAGGCTGCGGGGCGGCATTTCAATTTCAGATCGCCGTGCTGATAGCCAACCGCCGCCAATTGGTACGAGATGCCGATGCCCGCGTCCCTGGTTCGCACGGCCAATGCCAGCAGCGGAACCGCAAGCGCGTATTCGGCGGTTCTGGTGTCAGCAGGAACGATTGCGAGGAAAACAGCGCTACGCTAGTCGCCGTCGATCCGGTCGATATCGCTTTCGGCGTCCTTGACGGCGGCCAGATAGGCTTCGAAATTTTCCTCAAGCCGCGAGGCGGGGCCGGCGACGCCGATCGCGTAGGGCTCGCCGCCGATGCGGCGGGCAATTGAAATGCCCATGACATCGGCGACGGTTTCGCCGCGCGTCAGGAAATAGCCGCGCGCGCGACCTTCCAGGATATCCTGCTTGAAGGCCTTGGGATCGGTGATCGTGGCCGCCGTGAAGGCCGTGAATTCGAGTTTGGAAATCGCCTTGTCCAGCGCGACGTCGCTGAGCAGGCTGAGCGTCGATTTGCCCAGCGCGGTGCTGTGGGTTGGAAACGTGTCGCCAGGCGACGCCGTGTAGCGCACGGTATGGCTGCCCGGAATAACCTCGAGATAGATCACGATGTCGCCCTGCATCTTGCCGATGATTACCGTCTCCCCGGTGGCCTTCGCCAGGCTGGCCGCGATCGGTGTGAGGCGCTCCAGAAGGCTGTCGTAGCGGCCGATCGATTGCGCGATGTTGAACAGCCGCTTGGTCGGGTAAATCCGCTTGCGCTCTTCCAGGATGTAGACATAGCCGCGGACCTGCAGGGTCCGCACCAGGCTATGGCAGCTGGAAATAGGCACCCCGATGCGCTGCGATATTTCGGTCAGCGATAACGGCCCGCCGGCTTCCGCGAAAGCCTCGAACAGATCGAGAGTTCGGGAAGCTGCCTTGACCTGGTCCTGGCTATTCATCCGCCCCGCCTGATTCATGATGGGCCTCTGGTTAATTCGCCAGCGCCGCGCCGGCAAGCACGTGCAACACGTTGCCTAAAATAGAAACATTTCGGCTAATAGAAATGCTTTTCGATATATCGAAATAACTCTAGCCTATTTCCGTTGGCTCTGAACATAATTGACCGAGCGATGATCCTGTCTCGGCTGCAAAGTAGGAGAAGTGGAAAATGAGCGACGCGACGATGGTGCTGGCTCCCGCGCGCGAACGGTTGAGCCGCGAAGAACGCAAGGTTCTGGTGGCGGCCTCGCTCGGCACGATCTTCGAGTGGTATGATTTCGTGCTGTTCGGCTCACTGGCCGGCCTCATTGGCCAGCAGTTTTTTACCAAGGCGGATCCGTCGATCGGGTTCATCTTTGCGATGCTGACCTTTTCGGCCGGGTTCATTGTCCGGCCGTTGGGCGCCCTGGTGTTCGGCCGGCTCGGCGATCTGGTTGGACGCAAATATACTTTCCTTGTTACCATCCTGATCATGGGCTTCGGCACGTTCGCCGTTGGACTTCTGCCCGGTTACGACACGATCGGACTCGCCGCCCCGGCTATTCTGGTGTCGTTGCGCATGCTGCAGGGGCTCGCGATCGGCGGCGAGTATGGCGGTGCGGTCGTCTATGTGGCCGAGCATGCCACCAAGGGGCGCCGTGGCGCCTTCACATCCTGGATCCAGGTTACCGGCACCGCCGGTTTCATCCTCAGCCTCGTCGTGGTGCTGCTCACCCGGCTCGCGGTCGGAGAACCCGCCTTTGCCGCGTGGGGATGGCGGCTGCCGTTCCTGTTGTCGATCTTCATGCTGGCGATCTCGGTGTGGATCCGGATGTCGCTGGAAGAGTCGCCGGTGTTCGCGAAAATGAAGGCCCAGGGAACGCTATCGAAGGCGCCGCTGTCGGAAGCCTTCGGTCGCTGGCCAAACCTCAAGGTGGTGTTGACGTCGCTGTTCGGTCTGATCGCCGGCTTTGGTGTGGTGTGGTACACGACGCAGTTCTACACCTTGCTGTTCCTGACCCAGACGCTGAAGGTCGATCCGATCACGGCCAATGTCGTGGTGATGGTGGCTCTGCTGATGGCGACGCCGTTCTTCGTGGTGTTCGGCACGCTGTCGGATCGCATCGGCCGCAAGAAAATCGTTCTCGGCGGCATCCTGCTGGCCACGCTGGCCTATTATCCTGCCTTCCATGGCCTGACGCATTTCGGTAATCCGGCGCTCGAGCGTGCGCTCGACAATGCGCCAGTCACGCTGATTGCCGATCCCGCCAGTTGCAGCTTCCAGTTCAACCTGACAGGCACGGCGAAGTTCACCACGCCCTGCGATCTCGCCAAATCGCGACTGGCGGCGTTGTCGGTCAGCTATACCACGCAAGCGGCACCAGCGGGTTCAACCGCGACCGTCATGGTCGGAGGACAACCGATCGCGCTGTCTGATCTAGCCGGCGCCGTGCAAGCCGCCGGCTACCCGGCCAGGGCCGATCCCGCCGGCGTCAACGTCGTGATGCTGACGCTGATCGTGTTCGGCCTCGTGTTCTGTCTGACGATGGCCTACGGCCCGGTCGCTGCCATGCTGGTCGAGATGTTTCCGACCCGGATTCGCTACACCTCGATGTCGCTGCCCTATCACATCGGTACCGGCTGGTTTGGCGGACTGACGCCGACCTTCGCCTTCGCGCTGGTGGCGGCGAACGGCGACATCTACTCGGGTCTCTGGTTTCCGATCATCATCTGCGGCGCCACGGTGCTGATCGGTGCGCTGCTGGTTCCCGAGACCAAGGATTTCGACATCAACCGCTGAGCGAACCCTCATTTTCGACTGGAGATTTTCATGTCTGCCGCGACCACCATCAAGCACGTCATCACGCCGAACGATGTCGATACGATCATATCAAGCTGGGTCACCGCGAAAACCCTGGCGTCCCCTGAAGTCAGCGGCACCGAGCGCATGAGCGCTGTGTCGCTGTTCTTTGACCCGGGCAAAGGTCATGAACGTCACAATCATCCGGCCTCCGAGCAGCTGATCTATGTGCTAGCCGGCGCGGGCGAGATGATGATCGAGGATGAGACCGGGCTTCCGGTCACGACCGCGATCAGCGCCGGCAGTCTGGTCACGATTCCGCGCGGCGCCTTCCATTCGACCTTCAACACCGGATGGGAGCCGCTGCGCATTCTCGCGGTCTATTCGCCGACGGGACCGGAGGCCGCGATGCGCAACTCCGCGGAGTTCACGGTTCTGGCGCCGGGCGTGGTGCCGGGCAAGGTGTGAGGCGTTTCCAAAGGTCACCGTATCGCCGGTAACTCGTCAACAGGTCCTCCAGGAGTGAACAGAATGTCTCGCTTGTTGCCAGATCCAGACCCGGCCGGGAAACCCGGCAACGGCATCCGCGTCAGCAATGTGAATATCGGGCTTCCGCTGACGCTCATCCTGATGCTGGTCTATGCCGGCTTTATTGGGCTTGGCACCTTCGCGCCGTCGGTGCTGGCCATCCCGGTCTTCGCCGGCGGCACCGTGACCTGGGCGTTCGCTTACGGCCTGTTCGTGATCGCGCTCGGTGTGGTGCTCGCGGGCGTTTACGTTCTTGTTGCAAACCGTCGCGCTTGAGGGGGTATCGATGACCAATCCGACCGCTATCATTCTGTTTGTCGCATTCGTTCTTGTGACCCTGGGCATCACCTGGTGGGCCGCGAAGCGAACCAAATCCACCGATGACTTTTACGCCGCGGGTGGCCGGATCACCGGTTTCCAGAACGGTCTCGCGATTTCAGGTGATTTCATCTCGGCGGGTGCTTTTCTTGGACTGTCCGGCCTGGTCTTTTCCTCCGGCTTCGACGGCCTGGTCTTCGCTGTCGGATACACCACCGGGCTTCCGATCGTGGTGTTCCTGCTGGCCGAACGGCTTCGCAATCTCGGCCGCTTCACCTTCACCGACGTGCTTTGCTATCGCCTTAACGAGAAGCCCATTCGTATTTTCTCCGCTTGTGCGTCGCTGGTGGTTGTCGCGTTCTATTTGATCGCCCAGATGGTCGGCGCCGGCCAGCTCATCAAGCTACTGTTCGACCTCGACTACATCTATGCCGAGATCATCGTCGGCGTGCTGATGATCTGCTACGTGATGTTTGGCGGCATGGTGGCAACCACCTGGGTGCAGATCGTCAAGGCGGTGCTGTTCCTGACCGGCGGCACCATTATTGCGTTTCTCGTCATGATGCAATTCGGCTTCGACTTTGGCGCGCTGCTGGCGAAAGCGGTCAGTGTTCACCCCAAGGGCACAGCGATCCTGACACCGCAATTCCTGTCGAAAGATCCGCTGTCGGCAATCTCGCTCGGGCTGGCGTTGATGTTCGGCACCGCCGGCCTGCCGCATATCCTGATGCGCTTCTTCACGGTCCCGGACGCGAAGGCCGCGCGGGTCTCGGTGTTCTGGGCCGCGGTCTGGATGAACTACTTCTTTTCGCTGGTCTTCATCATCGGCTTTGGGGCGCTGGCGCTACTGGCCAAGGATCCGACCTATCTCGATGCCAAGGGTGGCCTGATCGGCGGCGGCAACATGGCGGCCATCCACCTCGCCAATGCCGTCGGCGGCAGCGCGATGCTGGGCTTCATCTCGGCGGTGGCATTCTCGACCATCCTCGCGGTAGTGGCCGGATTGACGCTGGCCGGCGCCTCGGCGGTTTCGCACGACCTCTACGCCAGCGTGTTCCGCAAGGGTCCCGCTGACGACCGCAAGGAAGTCCGGGTTTCGAAAATCGCCACCGTCGGCCTCGGCATTGTCGCGGTGCTGCTCGGGATCGCGTTCCAGACCCAGAACGTCGCCTACATGGTGTCGCTGGCCTTCGCGGTTGCCTGTTCGTCGACCTTTCCGCTGCTGCTGCTTTCGATCTACTGGCGGGGATTGACGACCAAGGGGGCTGTGATCGGTGGCTCGGTGGGGCTGTTCAGCGCGCTGGCGCTGACCATTCTGGGACCGCCGGTTTGGGTCAAGGTGCTCGGTTTCGCCGCGCCGATCTTCCCGATCGACCCGCCGACGATCGTGACCATGCCGCTGGCCTTCCTCACCTGCTGGCTGGTTTCGGTGCTCGATCATAGCCGTCAGGCCGCCAGCGATCGCGGCCGGTTCGACATGCAGACCGCCCGGGGCATTGGCGGCGCCGCCGTCGCCGCGGAGTAAACCCGGTAAGCGGCGCGTCGCACGGGCGCGCCGCCATCGTCTCGATGTCTAATGCACGGAGCCCGTCATGTTCAAATTGATCAGCGCCACGCCCAGCCCCTATGCGCGAAAGGTGCGAATTGCCCTGGCTGAAAAAGGTCTGCCGTTCGAGCTCATTACGGAAGTGCCATGGGACAGCACGAGCGCGACGCCGAAATACAATCCGCTGGAAAAACTCCCGGTCCTGATTCTCGAAGACGGCTCCACCGTCTATGAGTCGAGTTTCATCATGCAGTACCTCGAATGGAAGTATCCGGAGACGCCACTGTTGCCGCTCGACGTCGATGGCAAGATCGCGGCGCGTCGGCTGGAGGTGCTGTGCGACGGCGTCTGCGATGCCTTCGTGCTGATGTTCTTCGAGCGCCAGCGCGCTGAAGCGGCGAAAAGCCCGGAATGGATGGCTCGCCAGCGCCGCAAGATCGACGGCGGCGTGCGCGAGATGGCGCGCCTCCTCGGCGACCGGACATTCGCCGTGGGGCCGGCGTTCGGTCTCGGCGATATCGCGGTAGGAACCGTGATGGGCTACCTCGCGGTACGATGGCCGGATTATGACTGGCAAAGCCTGTATCCGAACCTCGCCGCGTTCAGCGCGCGGATCGAGCAGCGGCCATCCTTTGCCGGCAGCGTTCCTGTACCGCAGAAGATTTCCGACAAAGTCATGTAAAGCGACTGCTTGACGAAAGGCGACGAGGCCATGCCAGATCTATTCAGTCCCTACACATTGAAGGGCGTGACGCTGCGAAACCGGATCGCAATGTCGCCGATGACGATGTACCGGTCCGTCGACGGGTTGATGAATGACTATCATGTCATGCTGATGGGCTCGCGGGCCGCCGGTGGTTTTGGCCTGGTGTTCCCGGAACAACTCGCGATTACGCCCGACGGCCGTACCGGCACCTCATGCGCCGGCATCTATGACGACGCGCAGATCGAAGGTCTGTCGCGCGTGACCGCGATGGTCAAGGCGATGGGCGCGGTACCGGCGGCCCAGCTTGGCCATACCGGTCGCAAGGGCAGCGAATTGAAACCCTGGGACGGCAAGCTACAGATCTCGCCCGAGCATCCCGACGGCTGGCAGGTGCGCGGCCCGTCGGCCATCACCTATGGCGGCCGCTACACCTATCCGGTTCATGAACTGAGCATCGACGAGATCAAGGAGATCCATCAGGCCTATGCGCGGGCCGCGCGGCGGGCGCTGGATGCCGGCTTTGAATGGCTGGAGATGCACTTCGCCCACGGCTATCTCGGCGCCAGTTTCTTTTCCCCCTTGGCCAACCAGCGCGGTGACCAATATGGTGGCAGCCTTGAAAATCGGCTGCGCTTCCATCGTGAAGCGCTGGACGCCGTTCGGGCGGTGTGGCCGGAGCGGTTGCCGCTGACGATGCGTCTCGGCTCCGACGACTTCAACGCGAAGGGTGTGCAATTTGACGACGCGGTTTGGGCGGTGGGTGAATTGAAGAAGCACGGCCTCGACTTCGCGGATCTCAGCCTCGGCATGAACACGGACGACATCAAGGACGCGCCGTTCGCCGATGTGGCGTTCATGGTGGAGCGTGGCCACCGTGTGCGGCGCGAGGTTGGCATTCCGGTCGGCGTGAGCTGGAATCTCGGAATCCCCGCGATCGCCGACCGGGTCATCCGCGAGGAATTGATCGACATGGTGTTTCTGGGACGGCCGGCGCTGGCAAATCCGCATTGGCCGGTCTGGGCCGCGCGCGAACTCGCACACAAAGATGCCTTCTCGTTGCTGCCGCGGGACTGGTCGTGGTGGCTGAAGAACCGGCCGGGTTCGGAGGGCTCGCTGGGATGGCCTGCGCCCGCGGTGGCGCGTCGGGCCGTACCGTAGTTTTATGACGGCCGGTAGCGCACCGCGCTGCGTGCTCGGCAACGCGGCGCGGTCCCCCTCATCCCGCGCCAAACTGTCCACCAGATACGCGGATGCTGTCGACGGTTGTCGGGCGACCGCTTCTAGCCACGCTGCGGTGCAGCGCAGCCGACCCGCGGTAATTTTTCACTTGATAAATAAGGCCGGTTATTCGACAGTCTTTCCAACAAATAAAAAAGCGAGGGAAGAATGCACCGGTCAACCGAACAAGACGGCATGCTGATCGATTGGGACGTGGCGATCCGCATGGATGACGGCGTCGTGGTGCGGGCCGATATATTTCGTCCGGCCGATGGCGGTCGATATCCGGTGCTGCTGACCTACGGACCCTACGCCAAGGGGCTGTCGTTCCAGGAGGGCTACCCCAGCGCCTGGCAAAGCATGGTCGCCGGCCATCCCGATGTGGCCTATGGCTCGACCAACAAATACCAGAACTGGGAAGTCGTCGATCCCGAAAAATGGGTGTGCCACGGTTATGTCTGCGTCCGCGTCGACTCGCGCGGTACCGGGCGGTCACCGGGATTCGTGGATCACTTCTCGCCGCGCGAAAGCCGCGATTTCTACGAATGCATCGAGTGGGCCGGCGTGCAGGACTGGTCGAACGGCAAGGTCGGGCTGAACGGCATTTCCTATTATGGCATCAACCAGTGGCAGGTGGCCTCGTTGCAGCCGCCGCACCTCGCGGCGATGTGCATCTGGGAAGGCTCCGCCGACTGGTACCGCGACATGACGCATCATGGCGGCATTCTCTCGACCTTCTGGGCGAACTGGTATGACATGCAGGTGAAGACCGTGCAGTACGGCCTCGGCGAACGTGGTCCACGCAGCAAGGTCACCGGCGAATTGGTTTGCGGTGACGAGACGATGTCCGATCTGGAACTGGCCGCCAACCGCTGCAGTTTCGGCGACGACATTCTCGCCCATCCGCTCGATGACGACTATCACAAGGCGCGCTCGCCGAACTGGGACAATGTCACCGTGCCGTTCCTCTCGGCGGCCAATTGGGGCGGGCAGGGCCTGCATCCCCGCGGCAATTTCGAGGGCTATGTGCGCGCGGCGTCGAAGGACAAGTGGCTGGAGTGTCACGGGCTGGAGCACTGGACGCATTTTTACACCGATTACGGCCGCGCGCTGCAGAAGCGGTTCTTTGACTTCTACCTGAAGGGTGAGGCCAACGGCTGGGACCAGCAGCCGAAAGTGCAGTTGCAGGTCCGTCATACCGACCGTTTTGTCGAACGTTGCGAGGCCGATTGGCCGCTGCCGACCACGGTGTGGACGAAGTTCTATCTGGATTCCGAACACCAGACGCTGTCGCTGCGGAAGCCGGTCAAACCGGCCCGCCTCGACTTTGACGCGCTGGGCGACGGCCTGACCTTCATGTCGCAGCCGATGACGGAGGATACCGAAATCACCGGCCCGCTCGCCGCGGGCTTGCGGATCTCGTCGAGCACGGAGGATGCCGACATCTTCCTGGTGTTCCGCGTGTTCAGCCCTGACCTGCGCGAGCAGACCTTTGTCGGGGCGATCGATCCGCACACGCCGGTGGCCCAGGGATGGCTGCGCGCGTCGCATCGCAAGCTCGACGACAAGATCTCGACGCCGTACCGCCCCTATCACAGCCACGACGAAGTGCAGCCGCTGCAACCGGGCGTTCCGGTCGATCTGGCGGTCGAGATCTGGCCGACCTCGATCGTCGTGCCGAAGGGCCACCGCATCGCCCTCAGCGTGCGCGGCAAGGATTATGTCTGGCAGGAGAAGACGGGTGCCAAACTGTCCAACTTCAAGAACGAACTGCTGGGCTGCGGGCCGTTCCTGCATAATGATCCGCGCGACAGGCCGGAAAAATTGTTCGGCGGAACGACGACGCTGCATATCGACAGTGACGGCGGCAGCCACGTGCTGGTGCCGATTGTGCCAACCAAATAAGCCGACGGCCCGAACGGCCGCTTGAAAACATTATCCAAGGAGAGAAACAATGGGAATTTCACGTCGCAATTTCGTGGCCGGCGCGGCTGGCCTTGGGCTCAGCACCGCGCTGGCGTCGCGTCCGGTACGCGCGGCCGACGAGCCGATTCGCATCGGCCTGCTGACCATCAAGACCGGGCCGCTGGCCTCCGGCGGCATCGACATGGAGCGCGCCATGATCATGTATCTGAAGGAGCGCGACAACAAATTGTCCGGTCGCACCGTCGAACTGATCTCGGCTGACACCGCTGGCGTCCCCGCCACGGCGCGCACCAAGACCCAGGAGTTGGTCGAGAAGAACAAGGTGCACTGCCTGATCGGACCGCTGGCAGCGTTCGAAGCGCTGGCGATCGACGATTATATCCGCCAGGCGCAGATCCCGACGCTGTCGGTCGCCGCCGCGGAGGACATGACGCAGCGCAATGCGAATCCGTGGTTCGTCCGCGCCACCTCGACGTCCTCGCAATGCGCGCATCCGCTTGGCGAATATGCGGCCAAGGACCTGAAGTACAAGAAGATCATCACGATCGGCGATGACATCGCCTATGGCCATGAAATGTGCGCGGGCTTCCAGCGCGTGTTCGAGGATAATGGCGGCAAGGTCGTGCAGAAGCTGTTCTCGCCGCTCGCTGTCCCCGATTACGGCACCTATGTCGGCCAGTTGAAGGAGGCCGATGCCATCTTCCTCGGCTTCGCCGGATCGAACGGATTTCGCTTCCTGCGCCAGTTCGTGGATTACGGCATGAAGGACAAGATGGCCGTGATCGGCGGCATGACAGCGCTGGATGAGGCGGTGTTGCGCAACATGGGCGACGAGGCGCTTAACATTGTTACCACTTGCTGGTATTCCGCCGAGCTCGACGCCAAGCCGAATCAGACCTTCGCGCCGGCCTTCCGCAAGGAGTTCAAGTACGATCCGGGCTTCTACGCCGCGGCCACCTATGTCAACGGCGCGGTGCTGGAAGCCGCTGTCAAGGCGGTCAACGGCAAGGTGGAGGACAAGAAGGCCTTCATGGCGGCGCTGCGGGCCGTCAATGTCGATACTGCCCGAGGACCGGTCAAGTTCGATGACCGGGGCAATGTGGTCGGCAATGTCTATCTTCGCAAGGTCACCCGCAAGGATGGCCGGCTGGTCAATTCGGTGTTCAAGACCTACCCGGATGTCAGCCAGTTCTGGACCTATGGCGAGCAGGCGTTCCTGGCCAACCCGGTCTATTCCCGCGATTATCCGCCGGCGAAAAATCTGGAGAAGTAATCGGCAAATTGACTCTGCGTGTCCGTCGACGCCGCGCCCGATTTCCAGGCGCGGCGTCGACGGACGCTCTATCGCGCGACAGGCCGGGTTTCGATAGGGCCTGAATGGTGCGGCGACCGTTCGGCCGTTGCCTTGCGCGGCGTAAACGCATCGTAATCCTCGGGCTCAATCACATAGATGCAGTGCGTCTGGCCGATCCGCATGATGCCATTCATCAGGCTGCCAAACATAACTTCCAATCGCCTGCGCATGTCCGTCCCTACATTTTGTCAGGAGCGATGAATGTCGATCCCGTGTTGCCGAACCAGCCAAGCGAATGGGCGGGAGTTCTTCGCCGGGATATTTCCCTTGTCGAAGCGGCATTCGCTAATTCTAGGCGCCTTGCAGCAGCGCGCAAGAAATATCCGGTGAATGAACCGGCGGCCTGTTGTGCGTCGCGGCGTAAAATGCCGCGCCGTCAACGTTGACAACTGAAAACGCTAATGATCAGTTGATTAATAACGGCAAGAAGCGCGGGCTCGCAATGACCAGTGCATGGCATAAGAGGAAAACAACATGGATATCAAGGTCAGCAAGGAAGCGATCGCCGAGGCCAGCAAGAAGTTGTCGAACTGGGGGCGCTGGGGCCAGGATGATCAGATTGGAACGCTCAATTACGTGACGCCCAGACACGTCACCGAGGCCGCCAAGCTGGTCAAGCAGGGCAAGGTGTTCGGAATGGGCATTCCGCTCAACCAGCAAGGCCCGCAAAGCGGTCTGTTCGGGGGGCGCTGGAATCCGATCCACACCATGCTCGCCACCGGAACCGACGCGGTCGCCGGGCGTCAGGACGAGATCAACAAAATGCGCTATGCCGACGACGCCATCAACATGCCCGTGCAGTCCGCGACCCACTGGGATTCGCTGGGTCACGTCTTCTATCACGACAAGATGTATAATGGTCACGATGCCCGCAATGTCGACAGCCGTGGCGTCCACAAGCTCGGCATCGAGCATACCCGGGATCGTATGGTCGGCCGCGGCGTGCTGCTGGACGTCGCGCGCTACAAGGGCGTCGACTCGCTCGACGATGGCTATGCGATTTCAAATGACGAACTCGATGCGGTAGCGAAGAAGCAGGGCGTGACCATCCAGGAAGCCGACTTCGTCATCATCCGGACCGGTCACATGGAGCGCTGCATGAAGAACAATGCCTGGGGCGGCTACGCCGGTGGCGACGCGCCGGGTGTGAAGTTCGAAAACTGCTACTGGAGTTTCGAGAAGAAGATTGCCGCGATCTGCTCCGACACCTGGGGCGTCGAGGTTCGTCCCAACGAGACGCCGGAAGTGTCGCAGCCCTGGCATTGGGTCGTGATACCTTCGATGGGCCTGACGATGGGGGAAATTTTCCACCTCAAGGATCTCGCCGATGATTGCGCGGCTGACGGGGTTTACGAATTCATGTTTGCCGGGCCGCCGCTGGTGATCACCGGGGGCACCGGTTCACCGATCAACCCGCTGGCCATCAAGTAAGTCGAAGCCAGACCGCTACGCAACGTTTGGCTGCCCCCGTTGGAAGACGGGGGCGGTGGACGTTCGCAGCGGGCCCTTTTCCAATCGGGTGTGACGCTCAGGACGTGATCGTACCGGCAACACGGGCATGCAACGCGCTGCAGGCTGGCTGCTGAAAATGGGTGCTTGCCCGCGTGCCGATCGAATCGGTTGCATTTGCGGGACGGGTCGGGAATTCTGCGCGCGAGCCGCGGGATGCGCTCGCATCCCGATATCGATCCTGCCGAGATCCGATCACCGCTGCGACAGAGGATTGGCCTCTCGCCATTTAACGGACCATCATGAGCAAGAAAGCCCTGATCGCAAAAGCGGCGGCGGCGCCAAGGCGCCGGCGGCTTTCACCGGAGGACCGGCGCAGGGAAATCCTGCAGGCGGCAACCATCTTCTTTTCGGAAGAAGGGTTCAACGGCGGCACGCGTGAACTGGCGCAGAAGATCGGCGTGACGCAGCCGTTGCTGTATCGGTATTTTCCGAGCAAGGATCAGCTGATCAAGGAAGTGTACCGCACCGTCTATCTGGAGCGGTGGGACGCTGGATGGGACCGCCTGTTGACCGACCGGACGCAGCCGATCCGCCAGCGCTTTGAAGAATTCTACCGCGCCTATACCGACGTGATTTTCACCCGCGAATGGATGCGGATCTATCTGTTCTCGGGCCTGAAGGGTCTCGATATCAACCGCTGGTATCTCGACGTCGTCCAAAAGAAAATTCTGGCGCGTATCATCCAGGAGTATCGCCACGAAGCCGGTCTGCCGCCACAGAAAAAGGCCTCCGCCGTCGAACTCGAACTGGCCTGGGCTTTTCACAGCGGCATTTTCTATTACGGGATGCGCAAGCTGATCTATGAGGCGCCGGTGCTGGAAGACAAGAACCAGGTGATTTCGGTGACGTTGAACGTGTTCCTGCTGGGGATCGGGCGATTGTTCGGCACCGACCCCGGCGGCGCGCGGTCTACCGAGCGGCCTTCGCTGGCCGCGCCACCGCCGGCACGCAAAAAAGGAAGTCGCCCTTGACGACTTAGTCCGCCAAGGCCGCCCAGACCGACTGGCCTAGAGTCCGAGGATGCGCTTGGCAGTGCCCCCGGCGAGCTGGGCCAGCGTC